>JAHBVI010000056.1 GCA_019637635.1 Anaerolineae bacterium | reverse complement strand
CATCGCCCCTGAAACCGGCATCTATTTCATCCAGACCAGCGCCAGTGGCGATGGGAGTGAGGGCTATCAGGGCTATCAATTATCGGTGGGGGAACATGAGACACGGCCGTTAACGCCGAATCAAACCGAGGGCGCCCACACCACAGACAGCACAGTATGGGCATTTGAGGCTCAAGTCGGCGATGTGGTGTCCATTACCCTCTCAACAGTGGATGACAGTTTGAACGCCTATCTGTCTCTGTATGATGAACTATGGAATCAATTAGGATACGCGGAAGTTGGCTATGGCCACCGGCGAGACAACACAGGCATGGTGCCTCTCTTTCAGACCGGTACCTATTATGTTAAAGTGGGGGTTTACGATGATTCTTCAGGTAATTATGATCTGACATTAACTCAGGAAAGTACAACTCCCTTATCCATCACCATTGATGATGAATCAGGTATGGGCATAGTGACTTCAACAACAATTGATAATTTGCTCTGGCAGTTCACGGGGAAAGCAGGTGATCGCGTCACAATAGATCTGGAAAGCCCCAACGAGTTCTTTGACCCCTACCTGACATTGATCGGGCCGGATAGCTTGATCTTAATAGAGGATGATGACAGCGGTGATGGCCCACGCAGTTATGACGCCCGTATTCAAGATTTTGAGTTGCCCGCAGATGGGGTTTATTACATCGTAGTAGGACGGCCGTACAGCACCGAACTGTATACCCTCACCTTAAGAATTATATCGCCATGAACAGCCGCCCACTACGAAAAATAAAAATGGTGGCTGGTGGCTGGTGGTTGGTACAAACCACTAACCACCAGCCACCAGCCCCTTAATGCAAGGAGGAATTTGATGAACACGAATACCGAACCCTATTTAGTTATGCTGCACAACCTGTTGCTGGAAAGCTTCAACTTAGAAGAGTTGCACATGCTATGCCTGCACCTGAACATCAACGACGAAAGCATTCCCGGCGGCGACCTGTTACCCGCTAAAATGCGCGGGCTGATGCTGCGCCTGGCCCGCGAAGGGCGGCTGCCAGAATTGGTGACGCTGGCTGCATCCGAACGCCCCAACCGATATTGGCCGCCCGTCCCGGATGACTTCCAGCTACCACAATCTGGCCCCTGGAGCGCCACCGCTGCTGCGGGACAAACCGTTGTGCAAGGCGACATCGTGTACGGTGACAAAGCCGGTGGGGATATTGTAGGGCGCGACAAAATCACAGCCTCTGGGCAGGGCATTGCCATTGGCGACCATGCGCACGCCGAAGTTCACATTCAGCAGGGCATTCCACCGGAACAATTGAACGCCCTCTTTGCGCCGCTGCTGCAACAGGTGGCGCAGCAGGCCCCGGCGGGGCAGCAAGCCGCCGCCGTCGCCAAAGTGAACGAACTCAAAGAGGAAACGGCCAAAGGGGAAACGGCCGACGACGAAAAGGTAGCCGATCTTGTCCAGGATATTGTGGACATGGCGCCAACGGCCGTTGAAGGCATTACCAACCTGTTCACCAATGCCATCCTTGCCAAAAGCGCCGGCGCCGCCACCAAATTTGTCTTAAAGCGCCTGCGCCGTACAGAATAGACATCTGGCTTGAACGCTATGCAACTATTCAAATCAAAGGCAACGGCGGATGCGGATGGCTATTTTGAGACGGTGGCGACAACGGCCGTACCAGAAGGAGAACTTACGGCCGTGACCATCAACGGCCGTAAACTCCTGCTCACCCGCTACGAAGGGCGCATCTATGCCTTCAGCGCCCAATGCCCCCACGCCGCCGCCAACCTGGGTGATGGCTGGCTCAGCCGCTTCAAAATCACCTGCCCCGACCATGAATACTGTTTTGACGTGCGCAACGGCCGTATCCTCTGGCCCGCCGACGAAAATTACCGCCTGAAATTGTTTGAAACCAAAGAGGATCGAGGCGTCGTTAAGGTTAAGCTGTAATTGGGATATGGGGTCAAATGTCCCAATATCCCCATCTCAATGTCCTAATTACACCCCGGCGGCTGAGTGGTTGCCGTTGGCGTCAACGTCGCCGTGGGCGTAAAGGTGGGGGTGGCCGTGTTGGTGGCTGTCACCGTCATCGTGGCTGTAGCGGTGATGGTCGCTGTCATAGTCGCCGTAGCCGTCAGGGTGCTAGTGGCGGTTGGCGTCACAGGAAAAGGGGTATCTTCCTCCTTCAGCACCAGCGGCAGATAATTCAACTGGTCGCCGCCGCCCAATGAGGATTGCCTGACGGCCGTTGCCCCAATTTTGTAAATCTGGCCATTACTGCTGCTGTAATTAGCCACGTACAGTTCGCCATCACACCCCTCGCCAAAGGAGCTAGGCGTAGCCACATTAGGCATTGTGCCAATAAAGGTTGTGTCCCAATCCCCACTGCCGTTGGGGTAAGATACCCAGGTGCTGCCAAAACCATAGTCGGCAAACAGATAATAGCCTTGCAGAGCAGGATAATCCGTACCACGATAAACAAAACCGCCGGTCACAGCTATGCCCAGGCTGTGTGAATACTCAAAAAATGGGAAGTCGTATGCCTCTGGTGGCTGACAGCCGGTGGTATTATAAGGATGGTTGCCTTCGTAACAACGCCAGCCCCAGTTTTCACCGCCGCCGCTGCTGGCCGGTTGGAAATTTACTTCTTCCCACAAACCCTGGCCCACGTCACCAATGAACATATCGTGCGTTTGCCGGTCAAAACTAAAGCGCCAGGGATTACGCAGCCCCATATGCCAGATTTCATCACAGGCCCCACCCGCGCCATCCACAAACGGGTTGTCGGCCGGTACGGTGTAATTACCATCACTGTCACAATCGGGCGCGCCGCCGCCGCCATCCACGTCAATGCGCAGCATCTTGCCCAACAGTTGCGCCGGATTCTGCGCCCTGTTTTGCGGGTCACCACTGCTGCCGCCATCCCCCAACCCAATGTACAAATAACCATCCGCGCCAAAATTAAGGTCGCCGCCGTTGTGGTTCCAGTCCGGTTGAGCGACGTGCATAATCACCAGGCGGCTGCCGGGGTCGGCTACGTTGGGGTTGGCGCTAACGGTGAAGCGGGCCACGATGGTATCACCCAGGGCATAACCATCCATGGCTACGGTGGTGTAGTTCACGTAGAAATAGGGCGTATTGGGATAGTCTGGGTGGAAAGCCAGACCTAACAACCCGCGCTCATTGGGGGAAGATGTGACCAGGCTGGTGATATTGAGAAAGGGGGTGGGTAACACAGACCCATCGGTATCAATAATTTTGATCACCCCGGCCCGCTCCACTACAAACAGGCGATTGTCACCGGCGTTGGCAATATCCACCGGGTAGGCAAAATTGCCGGCAACCAGAGAGGTGGTAATCGTGGGTACGCCCCCCTGTGTGGATTCAGGCGCGGTGGCAGCAGACACGGCCGTCTGCCCGCCCCCATTCATCATCACCACCAGCGCCGCCAAACCGGCCAACAACAAACCCACACCAATTATTTTCAGTAACTTCATCATATCTGCTCCTTTGCGCGTGTAGTGTAGGGCGATTTGGCAAATCGCCCTACAATTTTCTATTCACCAACCGACTGAATCTGATAAACGCCGCCGTTGTGGTCTACCACATACAATTCCCCATCGGCGCCTTCGCCAAAACTGGAAACGATCCGGCCACTTTCCAACACTCTGGCGCTTTGCCAACGGCCGTCCGCCCCCGGAAACAGCCGCCAGATATACCCGGTGCAATAATCGGCCACAAAGTAGTTGCCGCGCAGCGCCGGGAACTGCTGCCCGCGATACACATACCCCCCGGTCACGGAACAGCCCTCGCTGTGAGCATAGTCAAAGATCGGCAAAATCAACCCGGCCGTATCGCAGGTATCGCGCTGATAACAATGGCTGCCTTCCATACGGTTCCAGCCATAATTTTCCCCACCAGGGCTGTCCGCCGGGCGAAAATTTACCTCCTCCCACAGGCTCTGGCCTACATCGGCCAGAAACAGGTCGCCGGTTTCCCGGTCAAAGCTAAAACGCCAGGGATTACGCAGCCCCACCGCCCAAATTTCATTGCGCACAGTGTCATCCGTTACAAACGGGTTGCTGGCCGGAATGCCATAAGGCGCTTCCCCGGTCACATCCACGTCTATGCGTAATATCTTGCCTAGCAGCGTATTGCCATTTTGCGCCCGGTTCTGTGGGTCGCCCTGGCTGCCGCCATCACCCATGCCGATGTAGAGATAACCGTCGGGACCAAATTTCACCAGGCCGCCATTATGGTTGGCGTAGGGCTGCTCAATGGCCAGCAGGATTCGTTCACTGCCGGGATCGGCCAGATTGGGATTGGCCGCGCTCACCTGGAAGCGAGCCACAACGGTGTTGGCAGCCCGGTTGGTATAGTTGACAAAGAAGTAGCCATTTTGGGCATATTGGGGATGAAAAGCCAGACTGAGCAGCCCTTGTTCATTGGCTTCTTTGCCCACCCGATCCCGAATATCGAGGAAGGGTTCGGCCAACAGCGCCCCATCCTGGATGATGCTGACGAGGCCCTCTTGCTGCACCACAAAGAGACGGCCGTCGCCGGCATGGGTCACATACAACGGCAAGCTCAAACCCTCGGTGATAACAGGGCTGAGTTGTATCTCATCCACCGGTTGCAGCGGCACGGCCGTCGGCGTTGGCGGCAGAGGGGTCGGCGTGTCAGTGGGCACGGCCGTAGGCGCTGCCGGAGCATCCGCCGGAGTGCTGGTGGGCGGTAAGGTGGCCGTATCCGTAGGCACAAGTGGCGCTGTGGGGGCAGCGGTGGTGGCTGTATTGGCGGGTACAACGGGTGGCGTCACGGCCGTTTCCGTCTGTCCACAGGCAGCCAAAAATAAAATAAAAAGTAAAAGTAGGGGTTTTGTCATAGGAGTAATTGGGTAATTGGGTAATTGGGCAATTACTGAATTACCCAGTTACCCAATTCCCTCTTTACCGTTCCGCCAGGGGCACAAACGGCCGTGGCGCGGGGCCAACGTAGTTAGCTTTGGGGCGAATCAGGCGGTTATCGGCCAACTGTTCCAGCACATGAGCCAACCAACCGGCGATACGGCTGATGGCAAACACGGCCGTAAACTGATCTACCGGCAGCCCAATCATATACAGCGCCACCGCCGAATAATAATCCACGTTGGCATAGAGCCGCCGCTGCACAAAATAATCGTCCTGCCGCGTCAACTGTTCAATTTGGGTGGCAATTTCATACCATTGCCCCTGCCCACTGCTGGCGGCCAACCGGGCCGCCATCGGCCGGAAGACGCGGGCGCGGGGGTCTTCCACCTTGTATTCCCGGTGGCCGATGCCCATGATGCGCTGCCCGGCGGCCCGTTTTTGTTGGTACCAGGCGGTTACATCGCCGGCAGCGGCTGCTTCCAGAAATTGCTCCATCGCCTTCTGATTGGCGCCGCCATGCGAAATGCCTTTGAGCGTGCCAATGCCGGTGGTGATGATGGAGTAGATGTCCGGCAGCGTGCCGGTGGTGACGCGGCAGGCAAAGGTAGAGGCATTGAAGTCGTGGTCGGCCAACAGCACCAGGTAGGCGTCTAGCGCCTGCACCGCGTCCGGGTTTTGCCATTGGCCGTCCAGCATATACAGGAAGTTGGCGGCATGGCCCAGGTCAGGGCGCGGGGCAATGGGTGATTGGCCCTGGCGGATGCGTTCCCAGGCGGCGACGATGGTGGGGAGTACGGCCGTTAACCTCATGGCCTTTTCCCGCGCCGCCGCCAGACTCAGGTCGTCGGCAGTGGGGTCGGCCATACCCAGCCAGCTAACGGCCGTGCGCAGCACGGCCATGGGATGCGCCTGCCGCGGAAAAGATTGCAACGCCGCCAGCACTTCCGGCGGCAGCGCCCGCCGCGCCGCCAGATCACTTTTGAAACTGTCTAGTTGGGGTTGTGTGGGCAATTCGCCATGCCATAACAGATACACCACCTCTTCATAGCTCACCTGCCCGCCCAAATCCCACACGTTGTACCCACGAAAGATGAGGATGCCATTATCGCCGTCTACCCGGCTCACGGCCGTGTCCGCCGCCGTCACCCCCGCCAATCCTTTGCCTGTACTCATACACTGCTCCTTCCATGCCTGCTTCACAAACAGGCGGTAGTATAGCACGTTATCCGTTACCCGTGAGCCGTATACCGTGAACCGTAATCCGTGAACCGTAATCCGTGAACCGATTACGGATTACGAATTACGAACTACGAACTACGCCCCCTGCCACCGGTGCCCATACTGCTTTTCGTAATACGCCTTAAACTCGCCGCTTTTAATTTTGCGCCACCACCATTCATTATCGCGGTACCAGAGAGCGGTCTGGGCAATAGCCTCACGCGGGGTGTGGTTTGGTTCCCAGCCCAGGGCGCGGATTTTGTCTACGTTCATGCTGTAGCGGCGGTCATGCCCTTCGCGGTCTTTGACGTAGCGGATCAGACTGGCGGGGCGGTCTAAGGTCTGCAACAGCAGTTCGATCATCTCGATGTTTTCCATCTCTACGGCCGTACCCACATTATACGTTTCACCCAACACCCCTTTATGCAACACCAGGTCAATGGCTTCACAGTGGTCGGTCACAAATTGATATTCGCGCATCTGACGGCCGTCGCCATACACCGGCAGCGGCTCATGGTCGAGGGCATTGGTGGCAAACAGCGGCACCACCTTCTCCGGGTACTGGTAGGGGCCAATGTTATTGCTGCCCCGCGTAATCGTCACCGGCAGGTCATAGGTGATGAAATAGGCATTCGCCAGCAGGTCGGCGCTGGCTTTGCTGGCGGCATAGGGGCTGCGCGGGGCTAAATTGTCTGTTTCCTTGCTGGAAAACCCATGCGGAATATGTCCATACACCTCATCCGTACTGATCTGGTGATACCGCTCCAGCTTCAACTTACGCGCCGCCTCCAGCAGCACATACGTGCCATACACACTGGTTTGAATGAACGCATCCGGGTTCATAATCGAGCGGTCCACGTGCGTTTCGGCCGCAAAGTTGACAATCGTATCAATCGCCTGCTCCTGAATCGTCTGCTCCACCAGCGCCGCATCACAAATATCCCCCTGCACAAAGTGATACCGGGGATCAGCCTGCACCGTCAACAGGTTATCCAGATTACCGGCATACGTCAGTTTGTCATAGACCACAATCCGGTACGCCGGATATTTCTGCAACATGTACAAAACAAAATTAGCGCCAATGAAGCCGGCGCCGCCTGTCACCATCAAATTTTTCATTTATTCCTCACTAAAGATTGGTTCAATCTCTCTATAGATTGGTTCAATCTTGAAGATTGAACCAATCTGACAATATCATACCTGCAAGCGGACGGCATTTTAGCCAAATGACCTTGCACAGCCAATAAACGCCTGTGCTATACTTGCCCTACGCTTATAGTATAGGCATTGAAAGATCAGGAAAGTCGGAGGCCAACTCTACCAATCTCCTAATCTCTCAATCTCCAAAACCACATGGACAGTACCCACAACTACCTCATTGTCAGTGATTTTCATTTGAGCGAAGGGTGTAATCCCATCACCGGCCTGATTCACCCCAATGAAGATTTCTTTCAAGACGTGCCTTTTGCTCAACTGATTGCCCATCATGCGCGGCTCAGCCGCGACCCGGAAGCCACGCACTTTTACCAGAAACCCTGGCGGTTGGTCATCAACGGTGACCTGTTTGACTTTTTACAGGTGACATCATTGCCGCCAGAAGGGGAGGCGCTCACGGCCGTGACCGGCAAAAAATACCACAACGAACTAAGCGCCAACGAGCAACTATACGGATTAGGCACGGAAGAAAAAGCCATCGTCTGGAAACTGGAAACCATCGCCGCCGGGCACCCGCTCTTTTTCCAGGCGCTCGGCTGGTTCCTGGCGCATCCGGGCAACCAGATCATCATGATGCGCGGCAACCATGACGTGGAAATTGCCTGGGAAGGGGTGCAGGCGCGGCTACGGTCACTCCTGGGAGAAGCGTATGAAACGTGGGCGCAGAGCTACCACAGCGAACACCCCCTGCCCCGCCTGGACGACATGCCCCCCACGCTGTCCGCCGATACAGTCGCTGGTCAGGTGCGTTTTCCCAAAAAATTCCTTTACCAGCGCGACCTGTTTTATATTGAACACGGCTGCCAGTATGACCCGGTCAACTTTTTTAACGACTTTGCCGACCCGCGCCTGATTGATGAAAAAGGGCAGGTGCAAGAGAGGATCGAGCTACCGGAAGGCTCCCTCTTTGTGCGCTACTTTTTTAATGAGGTGGAAGCCATTCACCCTTTTGCCGACAATTTCAAGCCAATTACCCGCTATTTTTTCTGGCTGGTGGCAAATGCGCCCGGCCAACTGGCGGACTTCATTCAGGTTATGCTGCGCTACCGGGATGCCCGCAAACAGGTGAGCGTGAAAGCCAAAAAGAAGGTGAAGTACCAGCAGCAGGAAAACGGCCGTACCATCCCTGATCCCTTCCTGGCCCCCCTGCAAGACATTCAGGAGGGCATCCGGGAGATGATGGCGGCCAATTCCAAACGGACTACCCGGCGCATGATCGGCAGTATCTTGCTGGCGCTGCTGGCGCTGCTGCTGTTGGCCGGCGCGGTGCGCGCCCTGGCCATGGGCGAATATGGGTTAATGGTGGCGGTATTGTTTTTTACGGCCGTCTGCCTGCTCGCCAGCGGCGCCCTCTTTCAATCACTCAACCAGTTGTTGGACAGCCCCTACCTGTACACGGCGGCGCAAGAGGTGGCGGCACTGCTCAACGGCCGTCCGGCCGCCAACATCGGCCCCGTGCGTTACTTCATCTACGGCCACGACCACACTGCCCGCCTGATGCTGCTGGACAATACCGCCGACCCCCACCGCCCCGACTACCGCCAATGGTACGTCAACACTGGCTCCTGGATTCCCGTTTTCAGCCAGGAAGAGCAGCTCACCCGCCCCGCCGCCAACCTCACTTTTCTGCGGCTGGTACCATCGCGCCTGGCAGACGGCAGCGACATACCGGAACTGCTGCGCTGGTCAGAAGAGGCCAACGCCCCCCGCCCCGTCCGTCTTTTTGGATAATCGGTTTGATCAGAACTCACCACCGGCTTCACCTTCCAGAAGCCAACTGACATACACGATTTTCCACGCATCCTGGTGCTTCTCTAAAATCCGTGTTTCCCGGCTTAATCCGGGCATGTCCATAGCCAGATCACCGGTATCCTGACCATATTGATCAAACGTCACCCAGGCCATATTCCCTTCCCGGCGCAGATTCACATTTTCCCGACGCACCCGCTGGGCAGTTGGGTTTGGTTCAGGATTCGCGGTCATGGTTGCCTGAACCCGGCTGCTGAGCGCCTCCCAACCTTCTATCACCGTAATGCCGCCCCGCGCCCACCAACCAATCATGCGAATGTACGCCGTATGGCGCCAGCAGTGCGCCCACGCCGCAAAATCCTTTTTCCAGAAGGCCGCAGATTCATCGGCAATCACTTGCATAATAGCGGCGGCATCGTCTTGTTGTTCAATCAGGGTCATCGTTTGAACTCTCCTTGTATACGGCTGGCTGCCCGCCTTACGCCTTATCAGCCATCTCTTCGCCAAAGTCTAGCAGGGCTTTAACACGGCCGTCGTCCGGCGCTTCTGCATACACCCGGAGGACCGGTTCGGTGCCAGACGGCCGTATCAACAACCAACTGCCATCATTCAAGTAATACTTCACCCCATCCACCGTCTGCACATCATCCACCGCCACCCCGGCGATTGCCGCCGGGGCCTCATCCAGCAATAACTGTACCATCTGCTTCTTTTCCACCGGGCGCGTCAATTTCATGTCCGTTCGCGCATACTGCGCCGGGCCATAGTGCGCCAGCAGTTCCTCCACCAGCTTATGCAGCGGCATTTTGGCCGCCGCCATCACTTCCAGCAGCAGCAGCCCCAACAGCACCCCGTCCCCTTCTGGGATGTGCCCTTTAATGCTCATGCCGCCCGATTCTTCGCCGCCCATCACCACCCCATTGGCGATCATCAAGTCGGCGATGTGGTTGAAGCCAACCGGCGTTTCCACCAGCTCCAACCCATGTTGGGCGGCAATGCGGTCAATCATGCGCGTGGTGGAAACAGTGCGCACCACCTTACCCCGCCAGCCGCGATTTTCCAGCAAATAACGCAGCACCAGGGCAAAAATACGGTGCGGGTCTACAAAGTTGCCCTGGTTATCCACCGCGCCAATGCGGTCGGCGTCGCCATCAGTTGCCAGCCCCACATCCCAATGCCCGGCCTGAATGGTGGACATGAGCAGCCCCAAATGGCGGGCAATCGGTTCCGGGTGGATGCCGCCAAAACCGGGATTCATCTCATGGCGAATGTTGTGGACGTAAGTACGGCCGCGCGCCAACACCTCACCAATCACTCCCCGCCCCGCGCCATACATGCCGTCGGCCACTACGCGCAGTTCGCCACCGGAGATGATGTCCAGATCGAGCAAGGTGCTGAGATGTTCGTAATAAGCCCAGGCCGGGTCGAATTTTTTGATGCGGTCGGTACGAATGGCTTCCTGCAAATCCATCAGATTGGGGCCACGCGCCTCGGCCAGGGCGCTTTCCAGCAGATATTCCACCCGTTGGTGGGCGGCCGGACTGGCCGAACCGCCATAGCTGGCTTTGAGCTTGACGCCGTTATAACGTGGCGGATTGTGGCTGGCGGTGATCATCACGCCGGCCGTGGCCTGCTTGTGCAAAACGGAATAGCTGATGGCCGGCGTGGGCGTGTCGGCGCGGGCCAGCCAGGTATCAATGCGGTTGGCGGCCATCACCCGGGCCACTTCGGCTGCGTACCGGTCAGAGAGGAAACGGGTGTCAAAGCCAATGACCACGCTGGGGTTTTGTCCGTTCTCTTCCAACACATAATCGGCAATGGCCTGGGCCACCAGCCGTAAATTGGCAAAGGTAAAGGTTTCACTAATGACGGCGCGCCAGCCGTCGGTACCGAATTTGATAGTCATAGGTCCTCTTGTGCCGTAATCTGTATTCCGTCATTCGTAATCCGTTTTCCGCACGTCAGATGACGGGTCGCGGATTACGGCTCACGGCTTACGGGTTACGGGTTACGAAAAATTAAAGTAAGATCATTCACATTGACGCCGGTGGGGCCGGTGATGAGCAGGTGGGGACCATACCCGGCGGCGTCCAGCTTTTGGAAGTAGGAGAAAGTGTCATTATTGTCTATGAAATGGGGGGCGTTCAGTTGCAGGGCACGGCCGTACCCCACCGTCTCTCCTGTCACCACCGCCCCGGCTGCCCCGGTAGGGCCGTCGTCGCCGTCGGTGGCAAAGGCAGCCACGGCCACGTCCGGCCAACCATCCAGAGCAATGGCCGCTGCCAGGGCCAGTTCCAGATTACGGCCGCCCACGCCGCCGCCGCGCACCGTCACCGTTGTCTCGCCACCGAGGATGGCGCAATGGCCGGGCGGCAGGTCTTTGGCCAGGGCGGCCACAACTTTGCCCACTTCCCGTGCTTCCCCTTCTAAATGTGCCGTGAGGATTGTGGCCGCCCATCCTGAATTTTCGGCTGACTGCCGGGCAGCGTCCGCGGCCTGGCGCACGCTGCCGATGATGTGGTTGGTGGGCGCTGGCAATTGGTCAACGGTGACCGGTAATCGGTAATCGGTGAGAGCGGTGTGGATTGTTGACCACACGGCCGTGCCCACCACTTCGGCAATACCATACCGCGCCAATATCACCAACGCATCATCCGGCGTCTCGTCGGTGAGTACGGTGGGGCCGCTGCCAATGGCCGCCAGGTCGTTGCCGATCACGTCGCTGAGGATGAGGCTGACCACCGGGGCGGGCGCGGCCAGCCGGGCCAGGCCACCGCCCTTGACGGCATCTAGCTGGCGGCGCACGGTGTTAAACTCCTGAATGGAACAGCCGGAAGCGAGCAGCGCCTGGTTTAAGGTCTGCCAGGCGGGCAGGGGGAGGCGCGGTTGGGTGAGCAGGGCTGAAGCGCCGCCGGAAATCAGGCACAGCACCAGATCATTGGCGTGGGTTTGCACCAACAGGTCAGTAACGGCCGTTGTCGCCTGCACGCTCCTTTCCCCTGCCGTGGGATGATCGCCGATGAAAAACCGGTAAGCGGGGATCGGTAAGCGGGGATCGGCGGGCAGATGTTTGCTGATGACAATGGCGGCATGAATCGCGTCCCCTAAAATGGCGGCGGCAGCCTGGGCCATAGGCACAGCCGCCTTGCCAACGCTGACGAGGAAGAGACGGCCGTCTTCCAAATCATAGGTAGCCGCGCCAATGGCAATTTGCCGCCCCTGCCGGTGAAGATAATGAGGGAGCAGGTGGCCGGGCTGCACGGCCGTTAGCGCCGCCTGGATAATGGGCAACATCTGGTTATAGGCCGTTATGGAAGGCGTTATAGAAGACAATCTCCCCATCCTGTCTCAGGGATTCAGCGAAGCAATCGCTTCTTCGGCTGCCAACTGGGGCGACTTTGACAGCGAGACCACATCAAACACCGCATCCGCCAACGCCAGCATGATCTGGTGGCCGGCCGGAAAGGGGTGGGCATCAGCCAGGAGAAGATGTTCGCTAATGAAGGGCACATAGGAATCATCGGTCGGCCAGTAAAAGAACGCGCCTTGCCGGGCCGGTATGAAATTGCTGCGGTAACTCCATTCACCCAAATTTTCATTATCAATGAGAAAGATGAGCAGGTCGGTGGCTAATTGGCGTTTGGCGGCATCCTGAGAGCTAACAGCCCAGGCCCAACCGTTAACCAGCGGCGCTAATGGGCCTTCCTGGCCGGGAATAGCCGCCGCGCGGAAAGGTTGGCCTGTCTGCCGTTGGCGCAGGAATTGAGTAGCCGAGGTCTGCACAAAGGAGCTTTGGCCGGCCTGAAATGCCAGCCAGGAATCCTCCAGCGTTTGCATGGTGCTGCTTTGGGGCAAAATAAAACCACTGGCACGGCCGTCGCTCAATTCTTGCAGCGCCGCCGCCAGCGGTTCGATTTGCAGTTCCACCTGCCCGGCCGCATTCACCAACTGCCCGCCATTATCCAGGTACATCTGCAACAGCAGCGTAGCCCCGGGCGTTCCCGCCGCCGGAAATACCAGACGTTGGTTGGGCATGGCAATAAATTGTGTCCAGGTCAGGGGAACGGTAGTGGTCACCAGGCTGGCATTATAGGCTAACTGCGGCGCTTGCGTCAGGATAAAAGGATACCCCATCAGCTTGCCCCCCACCGAGGCCAGTTTCAGCCCGGCGGGATATAAATCTTCCAGATAAGTAGACGGGATGCCGTCGTCCAGGGCAAAGATCAACGAGTCGGTCGTTGCCACGGCTAGTTGATCGGCAGGCAGCGCCACCAGATCAGGCAAAATAGTGGGGGCAATGGTGCGCCCGGTCAGCAGATAACTGAGGATGCCACCTTGCCCGGTGGCCGCTTTGGTTTCTACGCGGATGTCCAGATCGGGATGATCGGCGCGGTAGGCGTTCAGATGCGCGTTTAAGGTGGCCTGCCCCGATTCCGAAGCGGCCCAGATTTCCGGGGGCAGCCAGACGGTAAGCGTGGTGCGGGTCTGGGTAATGGCGGTGGCGACGGCCGCATCGGGCGTTAACACAGGGCCGGGAGTCACGGTGGGGGTGGCTGCGGGGGGCGAAGTGGGGGTAACGGCCGTGCCTGCCCCCTCTTGCCCCCATAACGAACAGCCGGCCAACACCACCAACCCGGCCAGAAGTACCGGTATAAGAATCAGGCTTCGCATGAGGCCAAGTATAGTGGAATTGGCACGGCCGTCGAATAAGACACACCCTCTCAGCGCCGGGCATTCGCCTGGTCAAAGTATTCCTGCGTCATCGTCGCCGCCGTTGCGGCGGCTTCGGCCACCGTGGCCTGGCCGTAATAGGCGCGCTCCACCTCTTTACCGGCAGTCTCTTCAATGGCTACCCAGGTGGTCATAATCGGTACCTGCCCCAATACCGGGATAGTGTCCAGGAACACCTGGCTGCTGGCCGGTAGTTTGGCCGGGTCCAAGAAAGCGGGCGATTGGGCCACCGCTTTCAGTGAAGGCACGGTGCGCCCGGTTTGGGCAATAATCGTCTGACCAGGCGCGCTGTTGGCATATTCAATAAACGTCCAGGCCGCCTCTTTATCTTTGGTCAGATTTGCCATGCAGTAGGCATCACTGTGCAAAATACCGCTTTCCCGCTCGCCACGCGGCAGCGGCGCAATGTCCCAGGTGAAGCCGTTGATGGTACGGAACGTGGGTGTGGCCCGGCGGCTGTCAAAAATCATAGCCAGACGGCCGTTCAAAAAACGAGTCTCGCTGTCTTCGGCCGACTCGGCCACCGCATCTGGCGTCACGCCTTCCTTCTGTCGCAAATCCACCAGCCATTGAAAAGCCGCCAATGATTCCGGGCTGTCTAGCGTCAGCCGGGTAGGCTGCACTCGATCATCCACAATATCGCCGCCATTCTGCCAGACAAACGGCGCCAGCCGGAACAGGTTGGGGTCAATACTGGCCCCATATTGATCAATGACGCCATCACCATCCACATCTTTGGTCAGCGCCCGCGCCGCCGCCAGAAAATCATCCCGTGTCCAGCCGGGAGTGGGATAGGGCACAGCCGCGGCGTCAAACAAATCTTTGTTGTAATAAACCACCAGACTGGAGATGTTTTGCGGGATGCACCAAAGCTGGCCGTCCCACTCAAAAGCGTCAATCGTCTGCTCATAAAAATCAGACGCCTGAATAATTTCGCTCTTGTCCAGATAAGGCCCCAGCGGTTCCAGGCCACCCTGGGAAGCAAAGGAAGCAAACCGGCGATAGTTGATGAGCATGACATTGGGTGGCTGTCCGCCGGAAAAGTCGGTAGCTAACCGCTGGCGATACTCGCCCTGGCTGGGAATGTGACCTAGCTGAATGTCAATTTTCGGGTATTCGGCTTCAAAAGCGGCCACCAACTGCTCATAGGCGGCATACTCTTCGGGGTCGCCAAAGACCAGAAATGTAACGGTGCGTGTTTCAGTTTGCCGGCTGCAAGCAGCAAGCAAACCGATCAAAATGAAGGCAAACAACAATTTTTTCATTGGACTCCTTATGTAGCTTGTGTGGTTTATGGCGATTTCTCGCCATGATGCGGCGCGTAACTTACATCAATTTTGGGATTCAGCCAAAGGGGACAAGATGGGTTCTGACCCACCCACATGAATGAAAACCGTAGGACAAGTTGGCAACTTGTCCTACATTTCCGAAGGGGTCAGGATGCCTGCTTATTGGGGCGTGAATTTTTCCCAGGCGCTTTGTTCGGGCAGTAGGTGCCAGATGTTCGCATCCAGGGCGCGGATGTAGGTGTGGTTGTAACGGGGATAGGAGGTGCGCTGCACGGCCGTGTCGCCGCCAGCCTCCAATACCACCGCCCAGCCTAAACGGTCGCGCACAAACGGCTGTTCACGCCACACCAGCCCAAACCCACGCAACGGCTGGTAAAAGCCCGTCGGTGGAATAATGGTTGTGTCGCTGATGGGGTCGCCGGGATCCCATTCATCGGTAAACGCTTCCCATCTGGTGGTATATCCCTCATCATCATAGAGCACATAAATCCGGTCCTCCGCACCGACCCAGATCATCCAGCCATGCTCAAACTGCTGTTCGGCGGACGGCGACAGCAGCGCAGCATCCTGGGCGCAAATATCAGGCGCGGGCGCAAAGAACCAGGGGTGTGGGCAGGTCAAGATAATCTCCACCGTAGCCATGGCATACGGTTCGCTCTCGTTGGCCGCAAACAGCATAAAACGCTCCACATTACGCGCCGCTTCACTGATCGTATACGGCATGGAACCGGCGGCAGCCACATCCCAAAATGTGCCTAATTGCCCGGTTGGCAGCAGGTGGTAAAGGGTAACAGTGATGGCGTTGGCTGTGACCCAACTCAACTCAATGGTATCGCCAGGATCAGCAATTTCGACGTTGGCGGTAAAGGAAAGGATTTGGGGCGCGGGGTCGGCTTTGGCAATCAGAGGCAGGTAAACGCGACTATCATCGCTTGGGGATTTGGGCAATGCAGACACCCAATGAAACCAGATCAGAACGAAAAAGATGACTAAAAACAGGTGACCGACTGTTTGCTTTTTCATGCCTACAGCATAGGGCAAACGGCCGTACTCCCACCATAGACACCCCGTTAATTCGCCCCCACTTAATCCGGGAAGACCACATCCTCCCGCCCCGCCAGCTTCGCCTGAATCCGATCCACCACAATGTCCAGATGTTGTGGCCGGTTGACAAAATCCAGGTTCTCGCTGGGAATCACCAGCACCGGACACAAATCAAACCGGTGCAGCCACTCCTCATAAAAAGATTCCAACAGCGACAGGTAATCGGCCGTAATACCGCTTTCCATGGCCCGCCCCCGCTGGTGAATGCGCGCCATCAGCGCCGGTACCGGGCAGTTCAAATAAAGCAGCAAATCTGGTTTTGGTAATCCGTTGGCAACCAGATCAAAGGTGTGGCGATAGGCATGGAAGTCACGCTCAGTCAAAGCGCCCAGGTGGTGCAGCGCCCGCGCGAAAATGTGGGCATCTTCATAGATGCTGCGGTCGGCAATGGCCGAGCGTGGGTCGTGGTATAGTTCCAGATGCTGCGCCGCCCGGTGGCCGATGAAAAAAACCTGCAAATGAAAGGCCCACCGGGCCATGTCGGCATAAAAATCAGGCAAGTAAGGATTGTCGCTGACCGATTCGTAGCCCACGCGCCAGCCCAGGCGCATCCCCACCCGCTCCGCCAGCGACGTCTTGCCCGCGCCAATGTTACCAGCCACTAATACAAAATGTTTTGCACTCATTGGGCAATTTTATCCTGAACCATCAATCATAATTCTGCAAGTACTTATTCATCCGGCGGCGCAGTAGTTGACGTTGGCGCCGGATCAATATCCGGGGTAGGAAGCGGTGTATTTGTCGGTGGTACAGGTGTTGCCGTTGGTGGCTCCGGTGTATTTGTTGGTGGCAGTGGTGTGTTTGTCGGCGGTACTGGTGTGTTTGTTGGCGGTACCGGCGTACTGGTTGGGGGCACCGGTGTATTAGTTGGCGACACGGCCGTGCTGGTAGCAGGCGGTGTATTGCCAGGCTGCGGGGTATTGGTAGGGGTGGCGCCGGGACGCGGCGTGTTTGTCAATGTGGGCGGTGGTGGGTTGGTAGCGGTAGCGCCAGGTGGCGGTGGTGGCGCAGAAGATTCGGCCGTAGCAGACGCAACGGCCGTGTTCGTGGCTGTAGCAGTGGGTTCACCCGGACGCGGGGTGGTGGGCCGGCGGGTATTGGTAGCGGTAGGTGAAGCTGTTTCCGTTTCGGTGGGCACGGCCGTTGGCAACGCCAATAAACCCGGCGCTAAATAGGCATACTGGCCGATGTCAACGGGTTGAATATCCCCCACAATGGGGCAGCCCCGCCCAAAACAGATATGCTGCCCGGCTACCAGATCATACGGCCTGTCCTCATAAGTCAACCGGCAATAGCCCGCCACTTCCAGGCAGGCCACCATGAAGATAAAGGGATCATCCCCATACTGCACCACCATCAGCCCCGGCTCTTCCAACCAGGCTTCATCGCCAATAGTGGTGGCAATCACCACACGGGTAGCGTCTCCTTCCGGCATTTGCGCCAGCAGTAGACCATTTGCCAGCTTCACGCGCGTCTCGTTGCTGTCCTGAACGCCCTGCACGGCCGTTAACTGCACTTCCGCCTCACCATCCAAAAACAACTGCACCTGGGCCGGCAGGATGAGATTGGTGATATTGGGGCGGTCGGCGGCAGCGGTACGGCCGTTCGCCAACGTCAGCAAATTATTGGACGCAAAGTGAATCATGGCCTCCTCTTTTGCCGGCTGCGTCTCGCCATCCGCCAGATACCACGTCACCCCTTCCGGGCCGGGCCGTAATATCAGGTCAGCGCCGGTTTCGGAGACGGCCAATTCCGGCACGGCCGTGGCCGTAGGCACAATAACAACGGGTACATCTGTAGGGGGAAGCGGTACGGCCGTTGCCTCTACCACCGTTTGCCGCCCGGACAGAAGCAGCAGCGCACCCGCGCCGATTGCCAGCAAAAACAGCAAAACAGCCGCCCCCACCAAAACGCCACGCGGCAGCCCCGCCGCCACCTGGCTGCCCGGCATCTCCAACACAATGGCGCTGACATTATCATCCGCCTGGCGGGAGACCGCCTTTTTCACCAACGCCTGCGCTGCTTTTTCAGCGTGGTTACGGCCGATAATCTGCTCAATCTCGCCCACCTCCACATAATGGCCGCTGGCCTTGTAGCGATCCTTCACCAGCCCATCGGAACAGAGCAGCAGCCGGTCATTGGTTTGCAACGGGAAGCCCTGGCGGGTACGCGCCTGCCGCTCTTCTTCGTCGCCATTGGGGTAAATGCCCAGGTCAACCTCTAACCGCTCGCTGTAGCCGATAGAGCGCACCAGCGCCTCGCCTTTGGGATGCGCCGCCGCATCCTCCTTTGACAAATGCCCCAGGCGCACCATCTCCCGCGCCCAGGTGTGGTCAACGGTGATTTGTTGGGCACGGCCGTCACGCACCAGATACGCCCGGCTGTCCCCCACATTCGCCAGATAGAGCTTATTTTTGTGAATGGCGGCCAGAGTGGCGGTGGTGCCCATGCCCTCCTTCGTCTTGTCGGCTTTGGCCGCCTGGTACACGGCTTCATTGGCCTGTTTCAGGGCATAAGCCAGCAGTTGCGGAATTTGCTCCGGGTTTTCCACGGCCGCTTTTTCCATCTCGCTAAAGACGGTTTCAATCGCCAATTGCGAGGCCACTTCGCCACAGTTATTGCCGCCAATGCCATCGGCCACCATCGCCACCAGCAAAGGCAACCCCAACGCCGTGCGCAACGGCCGTACTTCAATGTTATCTTCCATATTAGGCCGCCCACCCATGTCTTGCATCTTGCCAATGAGCATCTGGCCGTTTGTTTGCGCCGCCATAGTCGTCTCCGAAACAATTGACAATTGTCAATTGTCAATTGTCAATTGCTATAAGTATTTAGTATTGCCTGCACCGCCGGTAAATGGGCATCCAGACCGGCTGAACTATTCAGCAGGACAAAAATGGAGGGCACGCCCATATCGGCAATGGAATCGGTCACATCGCCGGAAATGTTCTGGCCGATGTCCGCCTGAATAGGCGAATAGCCATCTACGGCCCCGGCGTACAAATCGGCCAGGGCGCGGGAGGCGGCCGTTTGCGCCTGGGCGCACCGGCCCGGCGACACCTTGCCGGCGTTAGCCGCCGTAGCCGGCGTATTCCAGAAAACAGCCGCCGCCGGCTGAATCAGGCCGATGAATTCGGACAACGCCTGCGATTCCGGTTCAGAAAGGGCAGCAGAGCCAGCCCGGTTGTTATCCAATGCCTCCCAGCCGCAGCTCCAATTTCGGTTCAGGTCCACGCCATTGGCATTCAAACGGCCGCCGCTGCCCCTGGCGCTGTCTGGGTTCCACTCAGGCACAATGTATACGGTCACATTGGCCGGAAGCAGTTCCGGGCTGGCCGCCAGCCGCACCCGCAGCGCCTCGGCCAACGCGATGGAATCGGGTGAAAATCCGGCATACAGCCCGCCCACAAACAGGAGGCGGCTGGCGCCATCGCCGATTTTCCAGGCCACAATATCCTCGCCATTCACCGATTTGCCGATCACCAGCCGTTCCGCGCCAGCCGGGGGAGCGGTAGGGGGGACAGTGACCGTTTCTGGCGTGTTTACCACTGCCAGTACGGTTGGCGTGGGCAGAGATTCAAGGGTCACAGTAGCGGTGGTCACGGCCGTACCTACCACTGCCACTTCCGGCCCCAATTCACACGCCTCTTGTAAATCACCCTCCCGGAAAATGCCGGTACAGGGATCGGCATAATCCTGCCCTCCGGTATAAGAGAGGAAGAACAAGATGAACAGCAGCGGCAGCAAAATCGCCAGCAGCAGCCAGATAGAGAGGATGGGTGGGGCCAGCAGGCGGCCCACCTGCGGCGCGGCCGTTGGCCCGCCCGCCACCCGCAGTTCAAAGGGGATGAGACGCGAACGCAAGAAGAACGGCCGTTTGCGCGCCCGCCCGATTAACCGCATGGTATGCGCCTCGCCGGGCATACTCTCCACCTCCGTCGGTGACAGTTCAAACACAATTTCGTTATCTACATCAGACACGCTGGCCGAAAAACGGTTACGGCCGTTGCCCTCATTCACCAGCTTCACCTCACCCGCCTTGCCATGCCGCAGCGGGGAGGGCTGCATCTCGGCGAAAAACTGGCTAAAGGGGTGAATGGTAAGCTGGCCGTTGGTCACGGCCGTTTCCGCCCCCTTGTCCGCCCGCGCTTCCATTTTGAACTGGTGCAGTCCGGCGGTGGCGCTGTGGTGGCGCGGCGGCTGAATGGTAAAGGGCACACTCACCTTTTGCTGGGGCGACAGATGAATCAATCCCGGTTCTACCGCCACCCACTGCGGCGGAATGCCCATCACGCCCAACGCGACGCTCATGCCGCGCCCCGTCTGGTTTTCAATTTCCAACACCGCCTGCGCCGGCAGCCCGGCGTGGGTCGCCAACTGCGTCGGCTGCATACTCATATACAGCCGCCCCGTATCCACCACCGGCTGCGGCGTGGCCGCCTCTGGCGCTTTCTGCGCCAGGCCGGATTTCCACTCCAATGTGTACTCACCTAACTTCACCAGTTGCCCTGGCTTCCACGGCTCCGGCATATCGGCTAACAACTGGCTGCCCTCCAGATAAGTACCATTCAGGCTGCCCATGTCAATCAAATTCCAGCCGGCGTCAGTACGCTCCAGGCGAGCATGTTTGGCCGCCACCCCTTCCCCGGTCAGCACCAGGTCATTGTCACGCTGCAAACCAATGGTGATCAGCCATTTGTGCAGCAAAAAGGTCTGTGGCTCTAGCCGGGCATGGCGAATGATGAGATAGTCGGCGTCAGAAGAGGAGGCAGGCGCAGGTACAGTCACCGCTGGGGCGGGGGCAGCAACAGCGGCAGCCGCCGCCATCGGCGCCGGCGCGGCCACTGGTACCGGGCGCGCTGGCGCCGGGGCAACTGCCGGTTGTGGCGGTGGGATCGGTGGCGGCTCTGGTGCGGCCCCATCCAGTGGCAGTTTGTCCACTTCCCGGCGCAAAAACAGGAGGAACTCCTCCATGGAGCGGTAGCGTTCGGCCGTGTTGCGGGCCATGGCTTTGAGGATGATGGCTTCCAATACGGTGGGGATTTCCGGGCGCAGGGAACGGGGCGCGGGCGGCGTGCCACCCGCCAATACGTCGCGAGTGGATTGCGGCTGGAAAGGCAGCCGCCCGGTGCATACGTGGTAGAGCATGATACCGAGGGCGTATACGTCGGAACGGCCGTTTGGCCGTTTGCCATCACATTGCTCCGGGGACAGATACGGCAGCAAAGCGGGCGCTGGCTCACCCGGAACCAGGCTGGCATGCTGAAAATCAGTCAGCAAGGGCCGCCAGGGCAGTTCGCCGCCATGCGGCGACAACAACACGTTAAACGGCTGCAAACCGCCGTGAATGACCCCCTGCCGGTGGGCATATACCAGAGCGTCGGCGGCAATTTGCACTACCCTGGCTCCCAGGCGCAGCCCCGGCAGCGTGCCATTTTGCAACACATGACCCAACGTTTCGCCATGTATCCATTCCGAGGCCACAAACACCTGCCGATCCGCCTCGCCAATCTGGTACACCCGCGCAATGCCCGAATGCTGCAAGGCCGTAATGCTGCCTGCGCTGCTCAACAGTTTCTCGCGGAAAGCGGGCTGGCTTGCCAGATGCGGATGAATCACTTTCAGGGCCACAGTCTGCGCCCGCTTCTCATCCCTGGCGCGGAAAACATGCCCGGCGCTGCCCGACCCGACGCTTTCTTCTATGAGGTAGTCACCCACTCGTTTGCCAATCAACTCTTGCATAAAGCGGTTTCCTGTTGTAATGGGGCAACTGGGTAATGGGGCAATTGGGTAATTACCCAATTGCCCCATTACGCAATTACCTAGTTTTCATGCGCCCCCGGCATGGAAGCGCGGCAGTTGTGACGCAAATCATCCGGTTTATAGACCAGATCGGGTGGCGCTTCGCCTACCTTCTGCAAAGTGAAATGGTCTAAGAACCAACCATTATTGTTTGTGACGTAGTTATTGCGGAACATGGCAAACAGGATCACGTTTTGCGCGTCTGGCACGATGAATTCCACAAAGCGGGAACTCACCTGCCCGATAGGTACCGGCTGCCAATCCAGATGTTGATAGATACCATTCTCCACACAAAGATGCAGTTCGGCATACCCTTCCGGCGCCCACTCTTTCTGACCGGCCGGACTGTAACCCCAAACGGTATCGGCAAAAAAGTCTATAGTAAACCGATAGGTGCCAGGGCCGAGCGGCATATTTTTGAGCAGAGCAAAACGGATAGGCGCGCCACCCTTAAACACCTTCATTATCTTGTCACGGTGGAACAGTTCACAAATGGCGTCATTTTCCGGTTTGTCATCGGTACATTCGTTCAGGTTAAAACGTTCCTGGGGCTGCATTTCCGGGTAGAGATAGAGCAGGTCGGCGTTGTTGTCCACCGGCCAGTTATCATCGGCCATAAACTGCCAGCCGATAGGCACCAACAGTTCATCGGCGTGGGAACTGTCGCCGGTAGAACGGACGACAAAACCATACGTGCCGCTTTCAAACGAGTCATTGTCGGATAACAGGTTGACCTCCGGCGTGGGGGTAGGCGTGGGCCAACTACCGGAGTCGGGGTCAATACAATCATTTTGGCCGTCGCCGTCGGAATCAGCCTGGGCGGGATTTGTATACTGGCCGCGCGCGGGTTCACACTGCGGTGGGGGGTTGGGATTTCCGCGAACCTCTTCGCCGTCCAACAGACCATCATTATCCGTGTCCGGTTTCAACGGGTCTGTATTTAACAACCGGACGCCGTCGCTGTTGATTTCTTCCCCATCTTTCAGGCCATCTTCGTCGGTATCGGCCTTGTTGGGGTTAGTGCCAAATTCGGCTTCTTTGGCGTTACTCAGGCCGTCGTTGTCGTTGTCTTGCAGGCCGTAGTTGATGGTGGCTACGGCCGTAGCCGTTTCGGCATTGACAAGCACAGCTTCCGTCGTCGCCGTGGCTTCGGCGGCGGCGATATTGATCACGGCCGTTTGTGTGCCGATTACCACCGCTGCCCGCGCCGTGGCCGTGCCAGAGATGGAGACAACGGCCCGGCTCTTGATCCCGTTCACCGAAAACATGCCAAACGGAATGGAAATGCCAAAAATAGCGAGCAACATGAGGACGATCCACTTGGGCAGGCGCGGCGAGACTTCTAGCTGCCCCGCCTGTGTTTTGGGTTCACCGGCGGCGGGCAAGACCTGAAATTGGAAGGGGTGGGATTTTTTGCCGGAGCCGTAATACGGCCGTATCGCCGGCCGCACCTTAAAATTCACCCGCTCCTCCTGACCGGGCGGCACCGTCACCCGGTGCGCCATCTGGTTAAAGAGGACGGCCTCGTGGCTGTCTTGGGCCAGCACGGTATACCGCTCTTCCGTGTTGCCCGTGTTTTGGATGATGACCTGGGTGCTGCCGCTGTTTTTCACGCGCACCGGGTTCAGGCTGGCAGCAAAACGGGGCGCCGGCTCCACCAGCAAATTACCAAAGGCGTGCCCCTCGATGCGCTGGTCAGACGAGGAGCGCAATATCAGGCGGTAGGGGTAGGTCTGGGCGCGGGTGCCCTCCTGCGGCGCGTGGATGGTGAAACGGAAAGTGGTCTCCTTGTTGGGCATCAACTGTACGCTGGATTCGGCCATGCGCACCCAGTCACGCGGCAGCCCTTCCAGTTCCACCGAAAAATGATCTACCCGCACCGATTCATTGTACATGGTCGCCTGCACCACCGTTTGCGCCCCCGGTTTCAGGCTAATGGTCATCGGTTCCAGGCGGATGCTGCTCAGGTGGGTCAGTTCTGGCGTGGCGGCAAAGGCAGATTCCCGTGAGACGGGCGGCGGCGGAGCCGGCTGAATGATGACAGGGCGGTCGGCGGGCGGCGGCGGTTGGAAATGGGCGGCAACGGCAGCGGCAGCCACAACCGGAGCGGCTTTGGCAACAGCTGGGGCGGCGCTTGGGGCGACGGCCGTTTGCCAGACCAACGTAAACGGCCCGATCCCCAGTTTTTCCCCCACCGGCCAGGGCACGGCCACGTTGGGGTTCAATTCCACGCCGGCCAGGAACGTGCCGTTGGTGCTTTGCAAATCCACCACCTGCCAGCCAGTGGCGCTCTTTTCCAGGCGGGCATGGCGCGAAGAAACAGAGCTTTCATTCAGCACAATGTCGTTGACATTGGTGCGGCCAATGGTGAGCGCAGGTTTGAGCAATGTATAACTCTGGTCTCTTTCCCCTTCGCGGCTGATGACGAGCTGGTCAGGCGGGGGTGGGGATGAGGGCGTTGGAGCCGGCGCCGGGGCGGCCACAACAGGAATGGGCGGCGGTGTTTCCGGCAAAGCGGCCATTTGGGTCATATCATGGCTCTGGGAACTCTGGCGGGCGGCGCGCAGGGCCGCAGCCATCTCCGCGCCACTTTGAAAACGTTGGGCGGGTTCTTTAGCCATAGCCCGGCTGATGATGTCTGAGACGGTCACGGGCACTTCCGGGCGGATGTGGTGCGGTGGTGTGGGTTGGCCGCCGCGATGCTGCTTGAACGCCTCGTCCACCGTGCGAATGTCATAGGGCAACTGACCGGTAACCAGTTCATACAGGACAATGCCCAGGGAGTAGAGATCGGTACGGCCGTCGGGCTTTTTTCCCTCTAGCTGCTCCGGCGAAATATACGGCAGTGTGCCCAACAGCAGCGACGCTTCCGTTTGCAGCAGCCCCCCCTCTTTTAGCTTCACCAGGCCAAAGTCCGTCACCACCGCCCGCAAACGCGGCTCACCGGCCCGGTCGGGCTGTTCCAACTCTTTCAGCAGCACATTGTCCGGCTTAATGTCCCGATGTACTATGCCCCGCTGATGAGCATACCCCAGGGCATCGGCCGTTTGCGCCACCAGATGCAGCGCCTCATCCAGGGGCATATGCAGGCCGCGGCGCTGCCACTCCTGCAAATAGCTGATCAGGCTGCCCTTGCTCACCAGTTCCATGACCATGAAGAGCCAGCCACCTTCGCGGTTGAAGTTGAATATGCGAATAATGGAGGGGTGATCCAGGTTAGCGGCCGTTTGCGCTTCCTGCATAAACCGGGATTGGAACTGCGGTTCGTGCATCAGAGAGGGATGGATGATCTTGATGGCTACCGGCCGATTCAAATCCTCGTCCAACGCCTGATAGACGCTACCCATCCCCCCCTTGCCCAACAAACGGCCGATGCGGAATTGGTTTATTTTTTGGCCTTCCAGATCGTGTTGCATCTGCTTGTCCTCAGTAAAGACCCTAAGGGTTTTGGAAACCCTTAGGGTCTTGCCTTTTTACGCCCCCGCTCGATCATAAATAAAGCTAACCCCTTCTTCTCCTGGGGTGATCACAATGCGGGTGGGGTTATCGGTGTTCATGTTCAGGTTATCGGTAAATTCAACGGTAAAGGTACCATCCCGGTTGGGGATGACCCGCTCGACAAAGGAAACGTGTCCGTAACGCTCGTCGGCGTTATGTACGCCCGGCTGCCAGACCATGATGGAACCTTTGACGGGCACGTCGCCCACATCGTAGCCAGTATCGCTGGCGACGCCGTCCCACAGGCGGGCATCACCATGCAGCGGGCCAATGTCCCGGCGAGAGGCCACGTACCAGGTACATTGCCCTTCGGGAAAATTGTTTGGCCCTGGCCTGCCGACGGTCACGCCCTCACGCATCAGGCCATCTAGCTGACTGCGCTGGTCATATAACTGTTCCAGGCGGCGGGCCTCGGCCACGGAGAGGTTGCTGCGCGACTGGGATTCCAGTTCGCGGATTTCCTGGTTGATGTTAGTCAGTTCGTTAACGCGGCGCGACCAGAGGCTTTCGTGCAGGATAACGGGGGCCGGTTGCAGCGCCGGGGCGGCCTCGGCAGCGGCGGGGGTGGGTTGGGCTACGGCCGTAGCCGCTTCCGCAGGTGTTGTGGTCGGCGCTGCCTGGGCTGCCGGTTGGGTGGTTGGGGATGAGGCCGGCGTCACCGGCGTCTTGGGGGCAAAAGCCACCAGTTGGCTCTGGTCAATTGGCCCAAGCACAGCACAGACGCCGGTAAAGGTAGATGCACCCTCCTGATCGGCCGTTTCCCAACGCGCTGCCTCTTTGCTCAGGCGTAGACTCAAGTTATCGCCATTGGCGGTCATTTCGGTGAAAACGTCCAGGAGGGCGCGCAGTTCGTTGATCAGGCTCAGCAGTTGCGCGTCGGTGGCGGCTTTGGTTTCCAGCGTATTGGCAGCGTTTTTGAGCAGCGGCAGATCGGCATGGATGGCGCTCATCAACTGGTTGATCTCCCAGGAGACGTTATGCGTTTCGTCGGTGTTCATGTGTATTACACGCATAGCTTATGCCAGAGACCTGACAGGTATAAAAACCTGTCAGGTCTACTCATCAACGCCGGCTTCCTTCACGCCATATGGTTCGGCAATGGTCTGTACCAGTTGGAGCAGGTTGTGTTCGTATTGGGCGGGCGGCTGCTGTGGCGGCCCGACCCGACCGAACTGCACAATGCGGGCACGGCCGTCCAGCGACAACAACGCCCGCCCCCGCCCCATCAACGGCCGGTGATAGGTTAGCTGCGGATTGCTCAGCTTGCCGGTCAATTTTAACAGCGTCAGGTCATCCGCTTCCAGCGAAAAGGTGATGCCGTTGCCAAAGGTGGTGGCGCTGCGGATGTATTTCAGTTGGGAATTGAGCCGGGCCTGACCGATGTTCATGCTGGTGTCGGCCAGGAACAGGCGGATTTCCAACTCTTTGCCCGTTTCCAGGCAGCGGTCAAGCAGCGTATTCAGGTCATCATAATGGCTGAACTGCTGCACGTCGTCAATCAGGATCAGGGTGCGTTTGGGGGCGATGCGGGTAATGTCGGCACGGCCGTCCAGCGTAATGTCATCAAACGCTTTTTGCTCAGAGGCGCGTGTCTGGAGCGCCGCCTGCACATCAGCCAACAGCTTTTTGGCGCCGGTGTAATTACCGGCAAACTGCACGTGGGGCAGGCTGCGCAAGAAGCGCAGCGGCGTGGAGGATTTAAGAGAAATGACAATAATTTCAATCTGGGTGGGAGCCAGGCTCACGGCCGTACTCAAACACAAATTGAGTAAAAAATCGGTCTTGCCGCTTTGCATCGGCCCCAACACCAGGTTAAAGGCGGGCAGAGTGCTGAAATAAAAGCGCACCGGTTCCAGCGCGTCGTAATCCAGCCCCAGCGCGGCCGTGTACGCCTCACCCATCGCGCCGGGCGCGATGGGATACCGTTTCCACAAGGTTTGCAGTTCCAAATAGGTGGGCAGTTCGGCAATAGCGGGCAGCGGGCGGTCGCCATCGGCCCACGACCAGCTTTGTTTCATGGCCGCCACCCAGGCTTGAATCTCGTCGGTGGGGGCCGTGTCTTTGAAAGGGATATTGGGCAGACGCGCCGGGGCCGCAATCTGACATTCCAGCAGTTCCCCCTCCTGGGCAATGTAACCACGCCCCGGCAGTTCCGGTAGGGTTTTACTGCGTTTGCCCAGCAGTTCGATGGTATCGCCGCCGTGTTTCACACCCAACACCAGCCGGTTCAACGTACTCTGCAAATTCCGGGAATGGGATCCCCGGAATGTGGACGCCGCGAAAATAAGGTGGATGTCCGTCTGCTGCCCTTTGGCAATCAGCCGGTCAATCACCTCGGCGCGTTGGTAATGGTCGGCCATAAATCCGGCAAAATCATCAAAAACCACCACCAATGTGGGCAGCGGCGCATCCGGCAGTTTGCTGCGCAGCACGGTCATATTGTCGGCGCGATGGTCGCGCAGCCGCTGTGAGCGCTGCGCCTCTTCTTGCGCCAGGAAGTTGAACAACCGGGTCAGGCGTTCCGTTTCGTTCGATTGTACCAACGCCTGGCAGTGGGGCAGCTCTTCAAAAATAGTCAGCGTGGGGCCGCGCCCTACAAAGTAAAAGAGCAAATCTTCCGGGGAATGGGTGGCGGCCAGCCCCATGACCACACTGCGCAGGCATAAACTCTTGCCGGAACCGGGCGGCCCCACAATGACAAAGTGGCCGTCTCGTTGGGTCAGGTCAAGCAGGTACGGCCGTTGCTCTTGCTGCGCCGGTAAATCTAACATCCCCAAGGGCACGATGAGGCGGCGGGCAGGCAGTTGGCGCGCCGGTTCCCAGCCGGTTTCCGGCTGCCACAGGCAAAAGACCGGCTCTTCTGGCAGCATGTGGCCCAGCGGCATTTTTTCCGCTTCCGGCAGTGGGTCCAGGCAAATGGGGCGCGCCGGTTTATATTTGCCCTCGCAGTGCAGGCGGATATGTTCCACCAGCACTTCCGCTTCGGACATCTGGGTGGTTTCGTAGCTGCTGGTTTGCCGCCCGTTAGCGGAAGTGGCTGCTTTATGCTGATAGACGGCTTCCATACGGCCGTCTGGCCGCAGCAGACGAATGGTAAAATCATCCACCAGGTTCAAATCGGCCCCTTGCATTTGAAACGGGGTATCGGCGCGAGCTACCTGGAACATCTCAAAAATCTGGTTGTCACCCACCTGAATATATGCCTGCCCGGCGCGGGTCAGCTTTTTGGCGGCGTCGTCGCGGTTGAAGATGGCCCGGCTCTCCTCAGATGTTTGCAACTGCATACTCATGCGCACATCAATGTTGGGGCGCACGGACATGAAGTCTACGGCCGTTTGTGAACTGAGGATCAGGTGGATGCCCAACGCCCGCCCCTGCCGGGCAATGTTTTTCTCCACCGTCATCTTAAATTCCGGGTTAATTTGCGAAGCGCGGGCAAATTCATCAATCACCACCACCAGATGGGGCAGCAAATTTTCCGGGCTGGCCTTGTTAAATTCATAGATGTTCTGAA
This sequence comes from Anaerolineae bacterium, assembly GCA_019637635.1. Classification (GTDB taxonomy): domain Bacteria; phylum Chloroflexota; class Anaerolineae; order Promineifilales; family Promineifilaceae; genus CAADGU01. The sequence continues at coordinate 11,911 of JAHBVI010000056.1, read as the reverse complement.
TTTGCCGTCCCAAAAGCTGCGGCGTACTCTCAAAAATCCGTTTGCGCCGCTCAATCTCCCCTTCCAACGACTGCCGGAAACGTTCCACATACGCCTCGTCCAGGTCAGTGACAAACCCCACCACGTGTGGCAGTTGTCGCAGCCGCGCCAGTTCCGACGCGCCCCCCTTAAAATCGGCCAGCACAAAATTGAGGTGAGAGGGTGAATTGGTCGCCGCCAGACTGAGGACAATGGAGAGCAGCGTCACGCTTTTGCCCTTGCCGGTTGCCCCGGCCAGCAGCGCATGATGCCCATTACCCCCCTGCGGCCCTTCACGCAAGATCACCGTTTGCAGCCGGGAATCTACGTTGATGCCGATGGGAAAGGACATGATCCGCTGCGGATCATAGATGGGGCTGTACAGGGCGTCCAGGTCTACTTCCAGCGGCGTGGTTGCGCCCAGAAGCTCTACCAGGCGCACGCTGCCGGGCAGGCTGCCGGGTGTACTCTTGTAACCCCCCTCTAACCGCAGTGGCGCTAACCGGCGCGCCAGGTGCGCCATTTGCTCGCCGGTGGTGAGTTCAGCTTTGCAGGAAACAATCACCTGGTTGGCGTCGGCCATCCACCGCTCCCGGTATTCCAGCGAGGTCTCACCCATATCAATCTGAGCATTGACCTGCGGCGGCACGGTGCCGATGAAGAGGGCACTGGCGCGCAGTTGGTTCTCATCCCAGCCCGGTTTGTGGCCTAACAACATGCCCACGGCCTGATGCCGCCGCCAGTCAGCCACGTTGTCAAAGATGAGAACGATATGCGGCTCCGGTTCGCCATATTGGTAGCCGGAACGGTACTGCACGTTCAGACGACGATCCAGCATTTTGGACAGGGGCAGGAGTACATCGTCATCGGTTTCCGGCATGTAGGAGATGCGCGCCGCTTCGCTGTCCGGGTTGTGCAGGACGCCGGCATGGGGCAGCCAGCGCAGCCATTCCCAACGGCGCGGCGCGTCGGCATGGTGGCTGATCAGGTAAAGCTGCACGGTATCCGGGCTGTGGTGCGTCACCAGGTGGGCCAGCATGGTATAGGCCACTTGCAACGTGGTTTCACGCTGGCGACCGCGCAGGCCGATGGTGCCAATGGTTTTCAGGTTGGTGGTAAAAGGGGCGTCTGGCACCTGGGTATATTGCTGCACCAACTGGTTGATTTGTTGGCGCAAGGGATCATCTTCTTCCAGAGGTGGGGTTTTGATGGGAGCGACGAGGGGGGTCACGGCCGTGCCTATCCGCACCGCCAGAAAATCATCGTCATACGGCAGCCGCTCCCACAACAGATTATGCAGCCGCTCGACCCGTTTTACCATTTCATTGACCGGTGGGTTTTGCTCCCACAACACCCGCCCCTGCTGCTGCGCCACCCGTTGCAGTTGCTCTTCCTTGTCGGCCAGATAAGCGTGATACTCTTGTTCGCGCTGCGACTCTTCGGCCGCATACGCCGCCTGCGCCTTGCGCCCCTGCTGCCATTGCACCAAAAAGGCAATCATACCGGTCAGCACCGTCGGCAGAATAAAAATCAGGCTGCTGGCGGGATTAAAACCGCCTTCCCCCCCGCGCAAAGCAAAAAAACCAAACAGGATACCGACCGTCAACATGGGGCCGCCCACTTTGAGCAACAGCCCGGAAAGCGCCGGGCGGGATGGCGGCGGCGGCATCCGGCGCGGCGCGCGGATCTCGATGGGGTCGGTGGGCAGCGGCTCCCGCCGCCGCGCCTCTGGCCGGACGATGTATTGGTCTTTGTTGGTGGGTGCGGATGTTTGCATATATAAGTAGACCTGACAGGTTTGACAAACCTGTCAGGTCTTCTGCTCTAGGGCATAAAGGATGAGGAGGTCTGACCCCAGTTATCAACATGGGTGCGCAGGGCAACTTCCAGGCTTTCCAAAGCGTTGAGTTGGGGCAGCAGTTGATAGTTAGCCCAATCGTTGAACTCGGTGCGGAACGCTTCGGCGGCCTGCCCCTGCCATTCACCGCCCACAAACTGGTTGTTCACACGGGCAGACAAGGCGCGTAGCTGCTCATGCACGTTTTCGCGGAACGCTTTGATCTGGTCGGCCGTTTGGTAACCGGCGTCCATGTCAAAATGCAATGTTGTCATTTTTTGATCTCCTCACTAAAGTTATGGTGATTATGGCAGACCTGACAGCTTTTTGAAAGCTGTCAGGTCTGCCGGGAAATGATTTGATTATGGAATACGCTGTCATTACTTTAACCTACCAACAACAACGGGCCGACCTGGAAGCGCCGTTGAGTGTGCCGCTGTTTATGCTGGCGCCGATTGTGCTGGAAACGATGCGCTGGGCCGACCAGGATTTGCGCCAGGAGAGCGCCCGCTTTGTGGGCCGCCTGCAAGGGTCGGGGGTGATCATTCGCCCCAACGAGACGCTGGCGCAGGCGGGGGTGGTGGATGGCGATGTGGTGGAGTTGACGGCCGTACACAGCCACAGCATTGACTTCGACCGTACCCTGAACATCGGCCCCGTCTCCGGCATCTACAGCGCCCAGGCTTATCTGAAATCGGTGGAAACAGGAGAGATGTTCCTGTGCCGGGGCAAATCCAGTCTGGTTGGCCGTTCGCCGGAGTGCGCCATCAACCTGTCTCGCCTGACCGGGAATGACGTCGTCTCCCGCCGCCACGCCAACATTGTGCGCCGCGATGACGGCTACTGGCTCACCGACGAAAACAGTGCCAACGGCACCATTGTGGACGGCTTCACGCTGAACCCCAAAGAAACGGTGCGCCTGCGCGACCGCTGCCAGATTCAATTTGGCGAAGACGGGCCGGTGTTGGTGTTTTACGCCGGCGAATCGGGGTAGGGGAGCGTTCATCTCAAATTCCCTCTATTGCGTCATTCGTAATCCGTAACCCGTTATCCGTTATCCGATTACGGTTCACGGTTTACGATTTACGGATCACGGTACCACATGCAAACAACCACGCACAGAGCGGACAACCACAATTGGGCCGCTGGTGACGGAGCGCACGACGACAACTTCCCACTCATAATCGAAAAAGTTCATATCAAAAAATCGGTCGGCAGCTACGTTCATTGACCACTGCTGCCCACTGCGCTCTACGTTTGATCCCACGCTGCGCATAAAAGCGGCCGAACTGCCTTTCGGCCCAATGCGCACCTCCATATACTCGTTGGCGCGCAGTTCATCTGCCCACGTCCAGGACAGGGGGATGACCTGCGTTTTATTGAAGTTACCCGGTGCATTGCAGGTAAATACGGCCAATCGCGGCGCTGGTCGGGCGGGTGATATTGCGCCCAACGTGGCCGTGGGGGTAATGGTGGGCGTGGCCGATGGTTCCGGCGTGGGGGTGCGGGTGGCGGTGGGGGTGCGCGTAGAGGTGGCGGTGTTGGTTGGCGCAGTGGTAGGGGCAGATGTGGCGGTGAAGGTGGGAGCGACGGTGGGGGTGGCTACGGCCGTGCTAAATCCATACAACTCGTGCCGCACCGGTTCGGGGGCCGCCAGTGAGCCACCAATCAGATAACTGCGGTCGCCGCCCGCCAGAGAAACGGCCGTGTCCAAATCCGTCACCTCACAACTACCCACAAAACAATCCACATCAAACAAAAACGGGGATTCGCTGTAGCCAATACCCATCAAGCCATTTTCCACCTGGGCCGTAGAACCCAGGCCGGTTTTCACCTGCCCGGCTGTGGCCGCCAGCAACAACCGCCCCTGGACGATTTCCACCAGCAGTTGCTCCGGGTCTGCCGCCGGCTTGAGCGTGATTTCGGAATCGGGGGCCAGGTGCAGTTGGCCGTTATCCGGCAAGGCCAACGACACCGGATCAGCCGCCGTGATGAGATGGAGCGGCTCATTAGTCGTAGGCCAGGGTAAAGCGTCTGTTTCCAGCGGGCCGCCGCGTTCGCCCATTTGCCAGACGGCGCGGCGGGAAGGGCTGCTGACGGCAATGGTGAAGCCGGTGACGGTGGCGGTGGGTTCGGGTGTTGGTCCGGCTACGGCCGTGCCGCCAAATACCCCCTGCTGCCACAAAACAGCCACCGCGCCCACCAGCAGCAGCAAAATCAGGGGGATCGCCAGATACCAGAGTTTGAACCGGGAGCGACGCGGTTCGTCAACCGCCCCGCCGGCGCCGCGTTTGATGGGCGTCGCCAGGGTCATATCCGGGGATACAGGCGGCGGCCACGCGGCCGACGGTTCCGGGCGCGGGGCGACGGTGGTTGGCGGGGGGAATCTGTCCGGCGGCTCCACCACAAAGGTAGCGTCCGGTTCGGCCGACGTGCGCCAACTGCTTTCGTCGCGGGATGTTTCGGCGCGCGGCGGTGGCGGTTCCACCACAAAGGTGGCTTCGGGATCGGTGCGGGATTGCCACACATCCACGGCCGATGGCTGGCTTACCGGTTGGGGCGGAGGCGGGGAAACCAACGGCGGCTCTACGGCATCCGGTTCTAACGGCGGCGGGGTAAAGGCAGTGGGGATGGGGGTGGGGACGCCGGCGCCGGGCACATGCGGAACGGCCGTGAGCGGAGTCTCCGCCGTTTCCGACAGGGCGCTCTCAGCCAATGGTGCCACCACTGCCGGTTGTACCGGGCGTGGTTTAGGGGGCCGAATGACCACCGTTTCATCGGGACTTTCCGGCAAGGGGGCCAGTTTCTCAAACGACGTGGGTTCTCTTTCTGTCAGGGCATCAGCAGCGGCAGCAGCGGCCGCTACCGGCGGTTCCATCCGCTCTGGTTCCGGCGCCTCAATGGCCGGTTCTGGCACAACCGCAGGCTCTTCCACCAGGGGCGGGGAGTCCACCAATGGCGGTTGCTCTGTCAGCGGTGGCCGGGTCAAAATGATCGTTGCGTCTGCCTCGAATGGTTGGGCTGGTAGTTCTGGTGGGGTCTCTGGTGCAGCCGCTGCCTGAACGGCGGTGGTAAAAGCGGCGCTTAAGGCCAGCGTGTCATCGGCTGTTGGGAGAGCCTCCGGTTCGGCCGGTTCTGACGGCTCGTCACTTACCAGATACGGCCGTAACGCCGCCACAAACTCAGTCACCGTGGCAAACCGCTCGGCCGGTTTTTTGGCCAGCGCCTGGGCAAAGATGGGCGCAAATTCTGGCTGTGGCAGCAGTTCCAGCGGCGGCGGCTCCTGCACCTGTTTGAACATCAGTTGGGTAACGTTACCTTGAAACGGCGGCCGCCCGGCCAACGCCTCAAACAAGACGACAGCCAGGCTGTATTGGTCGGCACGGCCGTCTATCCCCCCACCCATGAACTGTTCAGGACTCATATAGGCCAGCGTGCCCGGCAGCCCGGAAGCGTGGATGGTGGTATCCAGGAATTGGATGAGGCCAAAATCGGTGACGGCGGCCGTGCCGTCTCTGGCAAACAAAATGTTGCTCGGTTTGATGTCGCGGTGGATGACACCAATGGCGTGGGCGGCGTCCAGGGCAGAGGCTACCTGGCTGGCGGCCAGCCACAAACGATCTAGCGATAAATCGCCCTGGGTCAGATGATCGCGCAAGCTACTGCCGGCAAAGAGGGGCATCACCAGGTAAATATGCTCTTTCTCAATGCCAATCTCGTATACGGGTACGATGTGGGGGTGGGCTAACTGGTTCACGGCCGTGACCTGCTGCTGCACCTGGGTAAAAAAGGCTTCCTGGTGGGTAAACCGGGGCGACAGCACTTTGATGGCCAGGGGTTCGTCACGGCCGTCTACCTGCGAACGGTACACCGTAGCCATCGTGCCCCAGCCAATTTCAGATTGGAGCGGGTATTGGCCGACTTGTTGTAATGGGTTGCTCATGTAACCTTTGGTCAGAGATTAGAGACTGGAGATTGGAGATTGTGAATCTCCAATCTCTAATTTCCAATCTCTAATCAGCCATTCCTTGAAAAAAAGCGGCTCAGGCGTGATTGATTATTACGGGCGCTTCTTTGCGCAGGCACACCATCACCGGCAATGCGTTTCAGTTCCCGGCCCAACTGCAACAGGGTCAGCCGGTCGGCCGGATTTTTGGCCAGGCAGCCATCAATCACAATTTCGTCCAACCCGGATGTAACCAACGGCGACAGAGCGCGCAGCGAGGTAGGCCGGGATTCGCGGATGCGTTCGGTGAGGCTTTTCTCGTTACGGCCGCTGAAGGGCAGTTTGCCACCCAACATGCGGTACAACACCACGCCCAACCCCCATACGTCAATTTTCACCGATTCGTTTTGGCCGATTTCGGGAGCGGAGTAAATGCTGCCGTGGGGCAACTGTTCCGGGGACATGATGTACAGCGTAACGCCGGGCGGCGGCAGGACGCGGGTGGCGATGCCAAAATCGAGCAAAACAGGGGTAAACGGCCGTCCCGCCTCCACCGGCTCCCGAAAGACAATGTTCTCCAGCTTCAAGTCGTTATGGGCATATCCCTGGATGTGAATGTGGTCCAGGGCGCGGCCAATTTCCAGAGCAATGGTGGCCGCTTCCGGTGGAGTCAGTTGCTCCACCTGTTCCATGTAGTCCGCCAGGGTGCCCCCCTTTAGATATTCCATCACAAAAAAGACGGGCTGGTTGGGCAAATCAATGGCGTTGGCATAATAAACGCTGGTTTTGCCGGGGCGGGGAATGGGGTGCAGGCGGACAATGTTGCGGTGGTGAAACCGCTGGATCAGTTCCGCCTCGCGCACGATGGAGCGGGAATAAGAGGCGTCATCGTGTTTGTTACAGATTTTGATGGCGACCTCTTCGGGGCGATCCAGTTCGGTGGCCGCATAGATAATGGCAAAACCGCCGGTGGCAATGGGGTCACCCAACGTGTAACGGCCGCGATAGAGCGTTGTCCCTTTCAAAAGCGATCCCCCCCAGACTGGTTGGGCCGCCGCACTACGCGCGTGCTGCGGCCAGAATCAAAGGTGTCCTCGGTGTAGGGGTCACGGCCGTAGCCGCCATAGGATGGGGTGGCGCTTTCAAATTGCAGTTTGACGCCGCCGCGCTCCACCCGCGCCAGTTCAATTTCGTCCCCATCCGTCAGTTCACGGGGTACCATAGATTCCAACCGCACACCATTGAGGAAGGTGCCGTTGGCGCTGTCTTCGTCCCGAATCATAAAATGGTCTTCCTCGTCAATGATGGTGCAGTGGCGGCGGCTGATGGGGCTGGTGTCGTCGTGTTGCTGGAAGAGCAGTTCGGCGTCTTGTTTGGCGCGGCCAATGGTGGTGGTGCCATAGATTTCCAGCTTTTTGCCCACGCTGACGTCCCCTTCCAACACGGTGAGATAGGCGCGGGGATTGGACTGGCGCTCAATGCGCTTGGTGATGCGGTCAATCTGTTTGTTGACCGTCTGGCGCACGGCCATGACCGGTCCGCGGTTGCGCGTCAGCACCACGGCAATCATGGCTACGGCCAGCAGCACAATGCTGATGGGCAGTAAGATGTCTGACCAGTTGGTACCGGAGGGGACAACAACCGGATTTTGCTCCTCTACGACAGCGGTGGCCCTGGGCACGGCCGTGCCGTCTACTATGACAACATCTTCTGGTTCCTCTGTAGGCGCGGCAACGGTAGGCAGCACGGCCGTGACCTTCACCGAAGCTGGCCGTGAATCCAGGTTAAACTCGTCTTTCACCACCACCGCTAAAGTCACTTCACCCGCTTCATCTATCAGGTTCCAGGGGAACGGAAAGGCGATTTCACTGCCATTGCTGATGTTAGTCAATGGGGGATCTACCGGGACGCCGTTGACCGTCAGGGTGGCCCGTTGCAAGTTACGGCTGTAGTTATCGGTGAAGACCACTTTAGCCACCACCTGGGTGGTGGCATCTGGGGTGATGCGGGCATTTTCGGCGGGACTTTCAATGGTGACACGGGGTAAATCGATCTGGTCAATGCTGTATTCACCCTGGCCGATGACACGGCCGTCGTCCACCACCACTTCCACCGGGCGGGTACTGGCCAGCCCGTCCGGGGAACGATAGGCCATTACATACACCGGGCGCAACCGGGCCGCCAGGGTGCGGTAAAAATCGTCGGCCGAGGCGGGGCCGGCCAGATCAAGCGCCTGACCGCCGCTGTTCACGGCCAGGTCAGATACCCGCCCGGCCGTATCCCGGCTGGCCACCAGCACGGCATATATGGGAATGCCCAGCCGTTCCGCGTTGCTGACCAGCGCCGCCGGTTCGCCCTGATCAAACCTTTCTAGTTCGCTGGTGAACAGCACTACCAGTTTGGGCTGGTTGCCACTGCTGGCTTCTCTATCCAGATTCGTTAAAATCTCGCCCAATGGCCGGAGAGGGGCAGAGAGGCAGTCGTTGGCATTGGCGCAGGTGGGGGGGCGGTAGGTGTCAAGTACGGCCGTGACATCACTGGCGTTTTTAGTGAATTCCAGCAGGGGCACGGGGGTGGGATTGCTGCCCTCAATGGCGCTGATGGCTATGTAATCATCCGGCTGTTTCCAGTTTTGGGCAAACTGGCGAATGGCTTCTCTGGTTTGGCTCCAACGGTCAGCCTGCCCCATGCGCAAACCGGCGTCAATGACAAAATGCACCCACAACGGCCCTTCACCGGCTACCGGGCCGCGCGTCAATTCCACGCGACGGCCGTTTTCCTGAAGTTGCAGGTTGGCTGTGGTCAGACCCGACACCGGTTCTCCGGCGGCATTCAAAGTACGCGCATATACCGTCACCACAGGGAATTGGGAAGCATCAACCGTGGTGACAATCACTTCCGTCACCGGCCCGCTCCCCTGCGCCCCCACCGTTGTTACCAAAGCGAATAAGAATAACAATACAAAAACTGCTTTGACACTCCTGGAATACGGCATAGTTCTCCTTCGGAATTATCAATGATGAAGGATGAATTATGAATTTTCACCCTTTGTGGTGGGCTAATACCCGCGCTGTCTCCTGAGAAATGGTTGCCGGTAGTCGGCAACTTGCGCCAGCCACCAGCAACCAGCCTCTATTACATATTCAATTTTACCAGCAAGTCGTTTACCCGGTCACTGGCAGTTTGTAATTCGGCCACCGCTGCCTGTAATTCGGCGGCATGGGGGTCGGCGCTGCCCTGTTTCTGGCGCAAACCGGCGCTCTGTTCGGCGGCAACCTGGCTGAACAGGGCAATGGTCTCCGGCAGGGGCATGATGCGCAGTTCGGCTTGCAGCAGGTCGGTGCAGAGGTGAAACTGACGCATGGCCTGGGCATAGAGACCCAACTGGCGATAACAGTGCATCAGCGCCCGGTGGACTTCCTCGCGCAGCGGGTCTATTTGCAGGATATGTTGGCCGAGTTCGACGGCCGTGTCATAAGCCCCTTGCTGCATGGCGCTAAACATGCGTTCGCCCAATAAACGCAGGTGCAGCCGGGCCAGCCGTTCCCGCTCTAACAAACACCAGTCGGCATAAATGCCCTCACAAAACTCTCCCTGATACAGCGCCGCTGCCTGCGCCAGCCATTTTTCTTGCCGAGCCGGATCTGTTTCAGTTCGAGCCTGGCGTTCGCAGCTTTCAAAAGCAACAAAATCAATATGCACCTGGGGCGGCGGCGTCAGGCTAATCCAATCACGCGAGGTGAACAGCAGATCGTCACAGGTGTAGTGGAGGTCAGCAAACAGTTTACGCAGGCGCCATACGGCCGTGTTCAACCGCCCCCGCCCCTGTTCCTCCGAACAGTCAGACCAGAGCAGGTCTATCAATTTTAAGCGGCTGTGTTTGACGTGGGGAAATAACAACAGGTAAGCAAGCAGTTCTTCAACATGGTGAGTGGGAAAACTGGACACCACCCACTCATCATGTTGTAGCTGAAGTTTGCCCAACGCCCGAATCTGTAAATGGGTCACAACACACCCCTTGTGAATGATTCAGCCATGTTGAAAACCCAGATTTCGGAGCTTAATACACCGATGTCTTGCAAATAGCTATATAAGAAAGAAAAGTGTTGAAATCTGGTTTTCTGTCCGTTACTTTCGGCCGCCTGGGAGGCGCTGCCCTTTTTTGTTCCTGGCTTGATGTTACTGGATGGACAGGGTATTGTCAATTTGTGACGTGGGGGAAAAATGGAGATTGGAGATTGGAGATTAGAGATTGGAGATCATCAAATCCCCAATCTCCAATCTCTATCTAAAAGATCACTTGAACCGCAACACATAGCTTGTATGCGCCGGTTTGTGGGCGTTGATCAGGCGGGTTATGAGAGTGGCATTGACCTCAGACTCCCGCGCAGGCAGGGTGACGGTAAAGGTAAAGGGTTCTAAATTTTCACCGGTATCATCAATTTCCGGGGTGAGGCCGGTGTAGATTTCCAGAACGCGGCTGAGCGCCCAACGGGTGCCGCGCCGGGCATAAATCTGGTGCGCTTCCATGAGAATAACCCGGCGTCTGGCCTCGTCCCAACTCTGGTCAAAGGTAAGGTCAAACCAGTTTGCCAGCCAGGGTAAAAAGTCAGCCGGGGCCGTCGCCGGGTGCAGGAAAACGTCAAAATTGTCTACCGTCCATTCAATGGGCGCGTAAATGGACTCAAACAGCGCCAGGAAACGCTTCATAAAACTGGTATGGTAAATGCCGGGTAGATATTGCAGGTAGCGGCTTTCGGTAAGCGAGAGGCCGGGCGGCGGGGTATAGGCCGGTTCTCCCTCTGGTTCGGGCATAGGTGGTAAGGAAGGGGGGATTGGTGGTTGATCTTGAGGTGGCCCGCCGTTGATCTTGGTTTCGGCGCGGCTTTTGCGGGCGGGTTTGGGCGGTGGTTCGCTAACGACTGCCGGTTCAGATACCGGCGGTTCCGGCAGGGTTGGCAGGGGTTCTGGCTCGGCGGCGGGTTCGGGAACGGGCGGTGGGGCAACGGCCTCGGCTGCCGCCGCGACTTCCTCCATCTCATATGTCAATGTATACGCGCCAATTTCAATTACATCGCCGGGATTGAGTGGGTGGGGGTCAAACTCTTTCAGGCGGATGCCGTTGACCTTTGTGCCATTAGAGCTTTTAGTATCGGTAATGGTGCAGCCAGCATCAGAAGATTCAATCTGGGCGTGCCGCCGCGAGACCAGCGGATCGTCCAGCACCAGGTCAGCATCACGCCGCCCGATGACGGCCGTGCCCATCGGTATCTCATACACAGACGTTCCGGCCGGCCCGGAAATTTGCAAACGATGGATAATTGTTGTTTCTGCCATGATTTTCCTTAGATTTCCTCTGAAAAATCGATTTGTTACTAAATATGTTTAGTTTCACCTTAATGGCACAACGTAACATATACATTACCGCATGAATCAGCATCTTTCACGCGACTGCACAATAGTGTGAGGCTTGTTGATCAAAGTTATCATGGTCCATTTCGCACTAAAACTTTACACCTTATGCATTTGAGAAAACCTGATTCCTGTTTCACTCTCTAGAAATACAACAGCTTCTTCTAAACTTGGAAAATATCTTGTTTCGTCGCGCAAATTGAGTTCACTTATATCAATAGTAGGGAAATATACTTCAATGCTGACTTCAAACAGACCATCATCATTTAATTTTATACACGCCATCGTAGTTAGAATCCGCTCATCCTTTCCTTGAGAGTCTACGGATCCGCAGATAACCTTTCTTTGGCTTAAATACTGCTCCAACTTTCGAGTTTTTTTGCTTTCCATATGCTCTAGTGACCTTCTGGTTTTACGTATATAGTCACATCTACATATTCACCTTCAATGGTATAACCTTCCACGTTCACATGAGCAATTGTTTTATGGGGGTGATCCTCTGGTAGCGCTTCATGTCCATACAAAACTCCCGCATGTTCGCCTTCTCGATGGTGTAAATAATCCTTGTGGAAGTAGCCCCCTCTTCTGCTTTTGCGTTACTCCCTAGATCCCTTTATTTGTTGAATGGTTTTTTCTGGAGGCTTGCGGCCCGCGCCGCGAGATTTAATGGCATCCGGGAATGCTCCAAATAATACCTG
>JAHBVI010000055.1 GCA_019637635.1 Anaerolineae bacterium | reverse complement strand
TCACCGCCAAATTTAACCTGGGCCTGTTTGAAAACCCCTACGCCGACACCACTCACAGTGGCCTGATTGGTTCCGACGAACACCGGGCGCTGGCGCGGGAAGCGGTCAGCCAATCGCTGGTGCTGCTGCAAAACGAAAATGAAACGCTGCCCCTGGCCAAAGACGCCCGCATCTTTGTCGCCGGGCCGTTTGCCGATGACATCGGCGTGCAGTCCGGCGGCTGGACAATTGAATGGCAGGGGAAGCCGGGCAGCATCACTGCCGGCACAACCATTTTGGAAGCGATAGAGGCAACGGCCGTTGGCGAGGTGCAGTTTAACCGGTTCGGCCGTTTTGAGAATTTTGACCCGCCGGCCGACGTGGGCATTGTCGTCCTGGGGGAACTGCCCTACGCCGAAGGGCGCGGCGACGCCGCCGACCTGAGCCTGAGCGCCAGCGACGTGGAACTGATCCGGCGCGTGGGCGAGCAGGCGGAACGGGTGGTGGTGATATTGTTGTCGGGACGGCCGTTGATCATCACCGACGCCCTGCCCCTGGCCGACGCCTGGGTTGCCGCCTGGCTGCCCGGCACGGAAGGACAGGGCATCGCCGACAACCTCTTTGGCGACCACCCCTTCACCGGCAAACTGCCCTACACCTGGCCCGCCAGTATGGATCAACTACCACTGGGGGCGGGTGGTGAACCGCTGTTTCCGTTTGGGTTTGGATTGGTAATTGAGTAATTGGGTAATTACTCAATTACTCAATTACCCAATTACAGGAGAAAAAAATGCGCTACGGACACTTCGACGACGCCAACCGGGAGTACGTCATTACCCGGCCGGATACACCACTGCCCTGGATCAACTATTTGGGCAGCCAGGATTATTTTGGGCTGATCAGCAATACCGCTGGCGGCTACTCCTTCTACAAAGATGCCCGGCTGCGGCGGCTGACCCGCTACCGTTACAACAACGTGCCCTTTGATTTTGGCGGCCGTTACCTCTATTTGCGCGACAATGCCAACGGCGACTTCTGGTCGCCCACCTGGCAGCCCACCCGCAAAGAACTAGACAGTTATACCTGCCGTCATGGGATGGGTTACACCATCATCACTTCCCAATACCAGGGCATCCGGGCGGAAACGCGCTACTTTGTGCCCCTGGATCAGACGTTGGAGGTGTGGGAATTGACGGTAACAAACGAACGGGACACGGCCGTTGACCTCACCGCCTTCTCCTACATTGAATTTTGCCTCTGGGATGCCAACGACGACGCCACCAATTACCAGCGCAACTTCAACATCGGCCAGGTAGAAATTGAAGACGGCGTCATCTACCACAAAACCGAATACCGGGAACGGCGCGACCACTTCGCCTACTTCGCCTGCTCCGCTCCCCTGGCCGGCTTCGATACGCAACGCGAAGCCTTCCTTGGCCCCTATCGCGGCTACGACAATCCCGCCGTGGTGGCCGCAGGCCAATCGTCCAACTCCGTCGCCCACGGCTGGGCGCCGGTTGGTTCCCACAGCATTCATCTCTCCTCCCTCCTGCCGGGCGAGTCAAAGAGTATCATCTTTCTATTGGGCTACCAGGAGAACCCACAAGATGAGAAATTTGACCCGCCCGGCGCCCAAACCCTCAACAAACGCCGCGTCAAACCGATTTTGCAGCAGTTCCTCGACCCGGCGCAGGTGCAGGCCGCTTTTGACCAGCTACAGGCTCATTGGGATCGGCTGCTGGGCAGCTACCAGGTCGCGTCGCCCAATGAACACGTCAACCGCATGGTCAACATCTGGAACGCCTACCAGAACATGATCACCTTCAACATGTCCCGCTCCGCTTCCTTTTACGAATCGGGCATTGGCCGGGGCATGGGTTTCCGCGACTCCAACCAGGATTTGCTTGGTTTTGTGCATATGGTTCCCGAACGCGCCCGCGAGCGCATCCTGGATATTTCGGCCACGCAGTTGCCCACCGGCGGCGCCTATCACCAATACCAGCCGCTGACCAAGCGGGGCAATGACGCCGTCGGCAGCAATTTTAATGACGACCCGCTGTGGCTGGTGATGGGGGTAACGGCGTACATCAAGGAAACGGCCGATACCAGCATCCTGGACGAACCCGTGCCCTACGACAACACCCCCGGCACCGAAGAACCGCTCTACGAACATTTGCAGCGCAGCATCCGCTACACGTTGGACAGGCTGGGGCCGCACAATTTACCGCTCATTGGCCGCGCCGATTGGAACGATTGCCTGAATCTGAACACCTTTTCCGAGCATCCCGGCGAATCGTTCCAGACGACGACGAACAAAGATGGCAAAACGGCCGAATCCGTCTTCATTGCCGGGCTGTTTGTGCTGGCGGCGCAGGAGATGGCCGCGTTGGCTGACCATTTGGGCAAAACAAAGGAGGCGGAAACGTACCGCTGGCACGCCGCCAACATGACGGAAACGACACTGGCGCATGGTTGGGACGGCGAATGGTTCCGCCGCGCCTACGATTTTTACAGCAACCCGGTAGGTTCACAGGAATGTGAAGAAGGCAAGATATTCATCGAGCCGCAGGGCATGTGTGTGATGGCCGGGATTGGGCTGGCGGATGGCAAGGCAGAGCAGGCGTTGGCGGCGGTGGCGGAGCATTTAGCCACGCCGCATGGCATTGTGTTGCAGCAGCCGGCCTATTCGCAGTATTACCTGCACCTGGGCGAGATTTCCTCCTACCCGCCCGGCTACAAGGAAAACGCCGGTATCTTCTGCCATACCAACCCCTGGGTGATGATTGCGGAAACGGCCGTCGGCCATGGCGAGCAGGCGCTAGATTATTACCTGCGCATCAACCCCTCAGCGCGGGAGGTGATCAGCGAAGTGCATCGCTGTGAACCCTACGTTTATGCCCAGATGATTGCCGGCAAGGACGCCCCCACCCACGGCGAAGCCAAAAATTCCTGGCTGACGGGCACGGCCGCCTGGAACTATGTGGCCATTACGCAGTGGATTTTGGGCATACGGCCGTCTTACAATGGCCTGCTCATTGATCCTTGTATTCCCCAGGAGTGGAATGGCTTCACCGCCATTCGCCACTTCCGTAACATGATCTACCACATCACGGTGGAAAACCCGACCCACGTTTGCCAAGGGGTAAAAAGCATGACGGTGGACGGTACGGCCGTGTCCGGACACATCGTCCCTGTTTTTGCGGACGGCCGTACTCATCAAGTGCATGTGGTTTTAGGGAATTAACCACGGATTGGACGGATGGGGCGGATTTCCACGGATAAAAAATCTGTGCGAATCTGTATCATCCGTATCATCTGTGGTTAAATCCCACGCCGGGGACGGCTCGGAATGACGGTTGAGGTGGTGGGTTTAGACGGCCGTGCCGACCAACTCTGGCAAATATGTGCAGGCGAGATGGGTTGGGGTACGGCCGTCACAACTAAAGAATGAGGATAAAGAAATGGAAGAAAAAATCAACGAAATACTTGCCCAGCTAACGCTGGAGGAAAAGGTGGCGCTGGTGGCGGGGAAGGATATGTGGACGACGGTGCCGATTGAGCGGGTGGGTATTCCACAGATGAAGGTCACGGACGGCCCGAATGGAGCGCGGGGGGCGGATATGGGTGGGGACATCACGGCCGCCTCCTTCCCCGTCGGCATCGCCTTAGGCGCCACCTGGAACACCAACTTGCTCTACGAAGTGGGGCAGGCGTTGGCGGATGAGGTGAAATCGAAGGGGGCGCACGTGTTGCTCGCGCCGACGGTCAACATTCATCGCGGGGTGTTGAACGGCCGTAACTTTGAATGTTACGCCGAAGACCCCCTGCTCTCTGGCGAATTGGCCGCCGCCTACATCAAAGGGCTGCAAAGCCGGGGTGTGGCCGCCTGCGTCAAACATTACGTCGGCAATGACTCCGAATTTGAGCGGCACAGTATGAGTTCAGACATTGGCGAACGGGCGCTGCATGAGATTTATTTACGGCCGTTCCAGACGGCCGTGCAAGACGCCCAAACCTGGACGCTCATGTCCTCCTACAACAAAGTCAACGGCACGTATGTCAGCGAAAGCAAGCTGTTTTTGCAAGACATCCTCAAGGAAGAATGGGGCTTCGACGGCGCGGTCATCTCCGATTGGTGGGGTAGCTACAGCCATAACGCCGCCGCCGGTGGGCTGGATTTAGAGATGCCCGGCCCGGCCCGTTTTATGGGTACACACCTGATGGAGATGGTGCAAAACGGCGAACTGGACGAAACCCTCATTGATGACAAAGTGCGCCGCATCCTACGCACCATGTTCCGCACCGGCGTTTTTGACCAGCCGGAATTACAGCCCGAATTTGCCGATGACCGCCCGGAAACCCGCGACCTCATTCGCCGCGCCGGGGCTGAAGCCATCGTCCTGCTGAAAAACGAGAATAACCTGCTGCCGCTGGATAAAGAGCGCGTCCCGGCCATTGCCGTGATTGGCGCGGGCGCACGTTGGACGCCGATTATGGGCGGCGGCAGCGCGCAGGTAGCCGCCCATTACGCCGTTTCCCATCTGGCCGGTATTCAGGCAGCGGCGGGGGAAGACACGGCCGTTCACCACACCATCGGCACCCCCTCCACCTTCAAACTTATGCCCAAACTGGAGACTGGCTGGACCAATAACTGGACAGCCGCCATTTACAACAATTATGACCTGTCCGGCCAACCGGCCGTCACCCAACCGGCGCGCAAAGCGGAAATCTTCCCCATGAACGATATGCCCGCCGGGATTGGCGACGATTTTTCCATTCGCTACACCACCACCTTCACCCCGCCCGAAAGTGGCGCATACACCTTTAGCCTGGTGAGCGGCGGCCTGACGCGCTTGCTGGTGAATGGCGAACTGCTGATTGACAACTGGACGCAGCAAACCAAAAGCGAACTGTACTTCCACCAGGCCAGCACGGAAGTGCGTGGGCAAGTAGAACTCATAAAAGGGCAGCCGGCCGAACTGGTCATCGAATACAGCGCCCGCAACGCCGGGCTGCGCGTCTGGCGGGTGGGCTGCCTGCCGCCGGTCGCGGCCGATAGCATTGCCGAGGCGGTGCAACTGGCTTCCTGGTGTGATGTGGCCATCGTGTTTGCCGGGTTGTCCGGCGAGTGGGAGAGCGAAAGTTATGACCGACCGCACATGGATTTGCCGGGTGAGCAAAATGAATTGATCACGGCCGTAGCCGCCGCCAACCCCCGCACCATCGTCGTCCTCAACACCGGCTCACCCGTCAGTATGCCTTGGATAAATGAAGTATCGGCCGTCCTGCAAACCTGGTACCCCGGCCAGGAAGCGGGCAACGCCCTGGCCGATGTGCTGTTTGGCAAAGCCGACCCCTCCGGCCGCCTGCCGCAAACCTTCCCCGTCCGCCTGCAAGACAATCCCACCTTCATCAACTACCCCGGCGAAAACGGCCACGTGCTGTATGGCGAAGGCATCTTCGTCGGCTACCGCTACTACGAAAAGAAAGAGGTGGCTCCACTCTTCCCCTTTGGGCATGGGCTGTCGTACACGACTTTTGAATTTAGCAATTTGCGGTTGAATGGGGACACGTTCAAACCGGGCGACAAAATCGAAGTGAGCGTGGACGTGAGCAACACGGGCAATCGCGCCGGGCAGGAAGTGGTGCAGGTGTATGTGCGGGATGTGGCGGCGAAATTAGTACGGCCGTACAAAGAACTCAAAGCCTTCACCAAAATCAACCTGCAACCGGGCCAGACCCAAACCGTCACCCTGGCGCTGGACGAAACCGCCCTGGCCTACTATGATCCGGCCAAACCGGGTTGGGTGGCCGAAGCGGGTGAGTTTGAAATCCACGTCGGCCGTTCGTCGCAAGACATCCGCCTGACCGCTGCTTTCAACTGGGCCGGTGAAGGGCGCGTCCTGGACCCGCTGGACAAATCCACCCGGCTGCACGTCGGCCTGACCCTGCGTGAATTGCTGGCCGATGATACCGGCGCGCAGGTGCTGAACAAACATCTGAGCGGTATGGCCGATCATCCGCAGGCGCAAATGGCCATGGATTTGACGCTGGAGCAGATCGCCGGTCTTGTGCCCAACATCATCACCCACGAAAAACTGGCGGCCATCAACGCCGACCTGGCCCGGCGTGGGGGGTGATTGAGTAATTGGGTAAATTGGGTAACTGATTCGGTTGATAAATGAAGATGCCTGATTTTCGATTTTGTCACGGCCGTTTCCTCTCTATTGGGCTTGTGCAGCTATTTCTGGTGACGGCTTGTGGGTTTTTGGCAGCCGAACCACTTCCCCTGCCGGAGATGGTAGTTATGGCTACCACTGTACCCCCCGCCACACCAGAACCAACACCCAGCCCCCTTTCCTTACCTGATTCGACGCCAGAACCGGCAGGCATCCCTCTCTCCCCTCCCAGTTCGACGCCAGAACCAACGCCACCGGCGGCCATCACGGCTACCCATCTCCCGTCGCCAACCCTGTCACCTACCGCCACATCGGCGTGGATGACGGCGGGCTGGACACTGGTCTGGCAGGATGAATTTGAGGGGGCGGAGATCAACGCCGCTTACTGGACGTATGAGATAGGCGGCCACGGTTGGGGCAACGCCGAGCTACAATATTACACCGACTTCGCGGCCAATTCGTTTATTGAAGACGGCCAGCTGATCATACAGGCGCTAGAAGAAGAGTATGACGGCCGTGTATACACCTCCGCCCGGTTAATTACAATGGATAAGGTAGAGGTGACCTACGGCCGTGTTGAAGCCCGCCTCCAGCTTCCCCATGGTCGGGGCATCTGGCCCGCCTTCTGGATGATGGGCGCCGACTTCCCCGACATTGGCTGGCCGCTCAGCGGCGAGATTGACATCGTGGAACACATCGGCCAGGAGCCAGAAACCGTGTATGCTCACATACACGGCCCCGGCTATTCCCGGAATGAAAGCGTCGGGGCTGCCTTTGATCTGGGTAGACCGGCAAGTGAGCGGTTTTATGAATTTGCCATTGAATGGGAAGAAGAAGAAATTCGCTGGTATGTAGACGATCTCCTAGTCTTCACCGTTGTCCCGGATGATTTGCCGGGCGACTGGGTCTTTGACCATCCCTTTTTTCTTGTCCTGAATCTGGCCGTTGGCGGCCATTGGCCCGGCCCGCCCGATGAGACAACACAATTCCCGCAGCGGCTGGTAGTAGATTATGTACGTGTTTATACCCGTGACCGGCAAACGAACGACACGAACAGCGTCGTTCCCCGCTAGTCTTTTTTTTGTGAGTAAGTGATGATGAAACCTGACCGACATTCCTTATACCATTTTCGCCCCACCCTGGTTTTGCTGCTGTGGCTGTTGGCAGCTTGTGGGGCGCTGACGCCAGCGCCCACCCCAACGCCAGAACCCACCCCAACGCCACCACCAACACCCACGCCGGAGTGGATGAAAGCGGGCTGGACGCTGGTGTGGCAGGATGAATTCGATGGGACGGAGATTGACAGCACCTACTGGACGCACGAAACGGGCGGCAACGGCTGGGGCAATGCGGAGTGGGAGTATTACACCAACCTGCCCACCAACTCGTTTATCGAGGATGGCAAGCTGGTGATTCAGGCGCTCAAAGAGGATTATGGCGGACGGCCGTACACCTCTGCCCGCCTCATTACCCGTGATAAGTTGGAAGTGGAGTACGGCCGTGTGGAAGCCCGTATTCAACTCCCCTTTGGCCAGGGTATCTGGCCCGCCTTCTGGATGCTGGGCAATAACATCTTCCGCAAAGCGTGGCCGACAGCCGGTGAAATTGACATCATGGAATACATCGGCCGTGAACCAAACACCGTGTACGGCACCGTGCATGGCCCTGGCTACTCCGGCGGAAACGGCATCGGCGACTCGATCAATTTAGGGAAACCGGTCGCTGATGATTTTCACGTGTTTGCCATTGAGTGGGAGCCAGAAGAAATCCGCTGGTACGTGGATGAGGTGTTATACCACACCGTCACCCCCACCGACTTGCCGGACGGGGCGACGTGGGTATTTGACCATCCCTTCTATTTGCTGCTGAATGTGGCCGTGGGCGGCCGTTGGCCCGGCTACCCCGATGACACCACCACCTTCCCCCAGCAGATGTTGGTGGATTATGTGCGCGTCTATGCCCCCGCCGAATAAAAACGGCAAGAAGGCTAAACACGCCCAGAATTCTGGGCGTGTTTCATCTTTTCGGCAGAACGCAGGTGGAAGCGCGTCAGCCATTTGCGGGCTGTAAAGAGCAGCCACAGCCCTGGCTTGTTGAAAAGCAGGCGGCTGAGCCAGCCACGACGACCGGGAAAATGTTCATACGCGATGTGTTCATGGATGTGGGTGGTGTACTCATTCACGGCCGTAAACCGGTGCGTATGTTCCCAAAATTTGAGCGGTCCTTTTTCCTGCCGGTCGGTAAAACCTTGGGGGCCAACGTGGTGGTGAACGGCCGTCCAAGGCAGCGGCAGCGGCCCAAACCAGAGCGTAAATTCGGCCCGCGACCCCTCCGCTAACGGCTCAAAGCTATGAATCTGCACAAACATGGGCGGTGGCGTCAGCTTTTTGAGGATGCGGGTATCGTGGTGGAAGCCATGCACAGCCGTGAGCGGCGCATTAACTGTAAAGTGAAAATCGAATTGAGGCATTGAGTCCTTGTGAAGTAGGGTGATCGGAGATTAGCATAATCTCTAATCTCCAATCTCTAATCTCATCGGTAATGCTCCAGATCGGGCGGCAGTGGCAGCGGTACAATGGCCGGGTAAATCTGGTGCAGGATATACAAAATCTGGTAAGCGGCGTCGGCTTCAAACGTATAAAACCCTTCATAATATCGTTCACGGCCGTTCAGCGACGGGATTTCCTGAGCCAACAGCGTCATATGCACACCGCCACCATAGGCCACCACAAACCAGTAATTAACCAGCGGCGTATCGGCCGTGTCAATACTGAACACGCGCGGCATTTTCAACAAGGCATCCATCTGCGCCGCGCCGCCGTCGGCCGCATAATAGAGCCACAGCCCCTCCGCCGCCTGCGCCACCTCCTGGTAACGCGCCTGTTGGGGCGCAATGCGAGACAGGTATTGAAACGAAGCATGAAGCACGGCCGTGCGCGGTGTGTGAATAACGGCATCTTCAATAATGTGGCTGATCTTGGTCATAGCGTCTACCGAAAAAGTATAACGAAACGACAGGTCTTGCAGCGCCGTCGGCTGGACACCGTCCAGAATACGTTCCGCCTGGGGCGTAAACAGGGGCATCATGCGATTATAAAAGGTTTGCAGGATATTGATACTCATTACCAGATTTCTCCAATTGGTCAGAATGACAGGTGGGCGATACAAATTACGTAGGTGATATTATACAAATCGTAACAATTTGTCAATCTATTGTACACATTTCCTATCGGGTGGCTGGTTGCTGGCCAAAAAACCGGCGATTGAAATCGCGGCTACAAGAGGCAAAACCCACCCTTCACAAGGTTCAGGGCAGGCACTTCGTGGGCTATGTCGGCGAAGGCCGACTTTGCCCCTTGTTGGTGCAGATTTATCTACCGCCACAAACCATCTTTCAAATTGCTGAGAGTTCTGCGGGAAATTGCCCTTGTAAGGCAGAACAGTATAATAACCGCCATGCTCAAAGTCGTTGATACGCTCGCCCAGGCACTTGCCCAACAAATGGGCGACCGGCTAGAAGCCATTTACCTCTTTGGCAGCCTGGCGCAGGGGCATTACATTCCCGGTGAATCAGACATTAACCTGTTTGTCATTCTGCGTGACAGCGCCGATTTCCCGGCCTTGCAGCAAGCGTTTTACCCCCTCTGGCAGCAATACCGGCATGAATTGATGCGCGCCCCGTTTATGGCTACAAAAGGGGCTTTTTTACGCCATCTGCGGTTGAACCCGCTGCTGGCGCAGCAGTTAGCGCGCGATGCCCAGCAGTTGATTGGCCCACCCGAATACCTGGACCGGCGGTTAGCCACCATTGAACCGCATGAAGCCTATGCGTATCTGGTGACAGAGGCGATGCAGGCGTCAGCCGCGTTGGGGCCGGAACTGTTAGACAAGGACACGGCCGTGACCACCCGCACCCGTTTGCGCCGTCTGGCGCGTCGTTTACGCCAGGAGCCGCTGCCCGAAGGGGAAACGGCCGTGCAAACCTTTGCCCGCATCCAACATTTCCTCAACCCCATCATCGCCTCCCTACCCGCCGCCCGCAAAGTGGCCGGCATGGTGCCCAAAAATACCACCACCCCCTTGCTGCCCGGCCTGCAAACCATCTACAAGGAAGGCAGCAAAACCGTCCTCGTCTTTACCGAATTATCGCCCCAGAAAATCATCCAGACCGATTGGGATAAACTCGCCGCCCGCTTACCGGCAGGTACCACCGGCCTGGAACTGACCACCGTTGAGCAAATGAGCCTTTCGATTATGTTTGAACGGCCGTTGGATTTACGCTTCAAAAAGCTGCAACATTCCTGGGGCCCCAATTTCCTGGCTGCCTTCAACCCCACCACCCGCCAGATCATGCGCTATTCCGCCCGTGTGCCCTCCCGCATCCTGATCGATGAACTGCCCCATGTATACCTCACTCAGGAACCCTCGGAAGAAGTGCAGCACAAAATCATCCACGACTTCCAAAACAAAATGCTCAACGTGCAGTTAGAGCATGAACTCCTGGTGCGGTATGGGCTGGTGGAACGGTTCAAGCCCCCCACCCCCGTGCCAGGGCGCGAAACCCCCGCCCCGCAGCGCATTGCCGCCCTCTTCCAACACCTGGAATGGTGGGCCGACTTCTACGCCCGCCAATTGTAACGGCCGTGTCCATCCTTCGATCATCCAGCCAAAGCACCAAAAGAAGCAAAGTTTCAGGGGTAAAGCCATATCTTCGCGTTTTTTCGCCCCCTTCGCGGATCATGCTCTGGTTCATTTTGCTGGCGCGTTGCTCACCAGACTCCCACCCCCACCATTGTCAGCCTCGGCCCACCCCAAACCGTTACAGCGAACACTCCCATCGTGGGCGTGCATACCCGCCTCACCGACGAAGTGGAAGAGTGGAAAATCAAACGCAGCCTGCAAATGGTGCGGCAGATGGGCGCCCCCTGGATTGTGGAATTTTTCCCCTGTGGTTTGTTGCATCATCGCCGCCGATGGCGGCATTGGCTCGTGGCCGGCCGGATATGATCATCGGCCATGCCCATACGCAGGGGCTACAAGTCATCGCCCGCATTGGCCTGACGCCAGAGTGGGCGCGCCCCCGCACACCCCCCTCACCTACCTGGATGAAACGGCGTATGCTGATTTTGCCGACTTTGCGGCGCGATTTGCCGAACGGTATCACGGCCGTGTTCCCACATGATCATCGGCAACGAACCCAACTCGTTATGAGGGGGCTACCGGTTGACAACCCCCACTGATTATGCGAATTTACTCAAAGTGGTCTACCCGGCCATCAAAGCCGCCAATCCAGACATGGTGGTGTTGGCCGGGGCGCTGGCCCCTACGCTGGAACCTGCCGGGTCCCCCTGGGGCTTAAATGATCTGGAATATCTGGCGCAGCTTTACCAGGCCGGCGCGGCCGATTATTTTGATGGACTGGCCGTTCATGCCTATGGCCTCACCTTCCCCGCCACCGCCGAACCCGCCCCCGACATCCTCAACTTTCGCCGCGTGGAACTGGTGCGCCAGGTGATGGAGACTTATGGCGACGCCGATACCCAAATTTACATCACCGAAACGGGCTGGAACGACCATCCGCGCTGGACAATGGCCGTGCGCCCGGCGCAGCGCATCCAATATACACTGGACGCCTTCACCTACGCCGAAGAAAATTGGCCGTATGTGGAGATGATGGCGCTGTGGGTATTCCGCTTCCCCGCCCCCACCCGCAGCTTTATGGACTATTACACACTGGTGACACCGGAATTTGTGACGAAACCGATTTATACGGCCGTGCAGGAGTACACGGGGAATTGACGAGTGACGAGTTATTTCTTCACGTATCACTCGTCACTCGTCACCATCCAGGGATCGGATTGGGATCGGTCAGAGTATTATGATGGGTAAAAGTAGGGCAGGTTTATGGTGCATGGCCCTGGTGTGGCTGGCGCTGCTGCTGGCGGCCTGCCGGGGGCAAGAGGATGCCTGGCAGCGGGTTCAGGAAACAGGCGTTCTCAAGGTGGGGTTGGATCCCACCTACCCACCATTTGAGGCCGCCGATGCCAATGGCGTCTTTGGCCTGGATGTTGACCTGGCCAACGCGCTGGCGGCGGATATGGGTGTGCAAACGGAGTTTGTCTTGTTTGGTTACGATGGGCTGTATGACGCCCTGGCGACGGGCCAGGTGGATGTGCTGATCTCGGCGCTGGTGGTTGCCCCGGAGCGCACAAAGGATTTTGCCTACAGCACCCCCTATTTCAATGCTGGCGAAATTTTGATTGTGCGCCAGGATGAGGACAATATCGGGCGGATGGAAGATTTACACGGCCGTACCCTTGCCGTGGAATTAGGCGCACTCGGCCACGTGGAGGCCACCACCTGGGCCAAACGGCTGCCCAATCTCACGATTGTGCCCTACCCGACGGCCGATGAGGCGCTGACGGCCGTGAGCCACCAGGAAGCCGACGCCGCCCTGGTAGATGCCATCAGCGGCCGTTTATTTTTGCAGCAAACGGAGGGGCTGAAACGCACGGCCGTGCCCATCACCGTAGAACCATTCGCCCTCGTCACCCGTATAGGCGACCGTCGTTTGTTAAGCGAACTTAACAACAGCCTGGCGCGCCTGCAAACCAATGGCAACCTGGATGAGATTACCAATCACTGGTTGGGTGAATAAGCGACATGCAACGACTTTTGGGAACAGCATTGATCATTGGTGGATTGTTGGTTGGTGGCATCGTCATCTGGTTGATGTGGCTGTATGTGGATGAAGGGTTGTTGGCGGCGGGCACGGCCGTGATCGGCGCACTCCTTGGCCTGCTGCTGCTCACCGCGCCCCAACTGGCGCTCGGTGTTTATTTACTCTACAGTTTCAGAGATTAAAGACAAAATTACAACAGGTATGTTATACTCAGCCCTATCTGCATGACCAGCAGATAGGCATTACAATCCCACATAGGAGGACATTATGAAAGAAGGTCAGGTTCCCGATTTGTACGACAAAATTCAAGGTGAATCCACCGGTCTGGGCAAGTTGTTAGAAAAAATCCCCGGCCTCTCTGGTTATATGGAAAAAGGGCGGCGGCGCGAAGCCGACCAGTTGTTACGCGAAACCATATCCAGCCGCCTGGAACAATCCCGTGTGCAGTTGGGCAACGTCCAGGCCGAACTCAGCCGCGACATCATCAAAGCCATGGATCACGCCGAACCGTTGGGGCGGGTAGATACCGGCCTGCGCGGTCTGGCGGGCAAGATCAAAGACGCACCGCAAGGGTACGCCGGTTTCTTTGACGCCGTGAAGGTGAAAGAAGACGATCTGGCCCGCATCTACGCCTTCGACGAAAAGATGCTCAACGTGGCCGATGAAGTACAGGCCGGCATAGACGCCCTGGCGAAAGCCGTGCGCGACAACGGCGACATCAGCGGCGCCATTCGTGTACTGGACAACACCATCCAGGAAGCCAACCGTGATTGGAGTGGCCGGGATGAAGTGATTATGGGAATTGGTTAATTTTGTGAGCAGTGCCAGGCACGGGTTCAAGGGCCTGGGCAGACAGTAACTTCAAACCCGTGCCTGGCACTACTGCAAATACTATTAGGAGAGAAATCATGGCAAAAGTATTTGACCGCGTAGCCATTGACTCATGGCTTATGGATGAAATTGTGCAGAAGTTTCCCAAAGGTGGCCTGGGTGACATTAAGTTAGGCTCGCCCTTGATTGTGAATCCGGGGGAAACGGCCGTGTTCGTCCGCCAGGGTGAAGCGTTAGGCACCTTCACCTCCGGCACCCACGTCCTCACCACCAACAACGTTCCCTTCCTCACCAACATGCTGGAACGGGGCCTCTTCGGTGGCAAAAACGTCTTCACCGCCGACGTCTACTTCCTCAAGACCACCGACATGACCATGAAATGGGGCACCTCTTCCCCCATTATCATCGAACACCTGCACCGGCCACCGGGGGCCAGCGCCATTGTCGGCAACGGCACCTACGTCGTCAAAGTGAAAGACCCCTGGCGCTTCCTGAACGCCTTTGACGCTTTCCGCGACAGCGTGCGCCAGCCGCAACTGAAAGACCGGCTTGATCCCATGATGGGCATCATGATGCAAGACAAAATCAGCGAGCTGGCCGAAGCCAAAGGGCTAGGCCCGGCGCAGTTGCAATCCTTCAGCCAGGATATGAATAAATTGCTGGCCGGTCTTTTGCAGCAAGATTTTGATGCGGTTGGCCTCTCGCTGGTAGATTTCAATATCCGCATGGGGCTGCATCCCAAGTCATTGGAAGTTGTCACCAACATGGGCTATGGCACCAGCTACACCCAAAAGCAGCAGGCTGACGCTTTTGTGGCCGCTGCCCAAAACCCGGCGGGCGGCAGCATGGGCGAAATCGGCATCGGCGCTATGGGCATGGCCGCCATGCAAAACCTGCAAAACCAGCAGGCAATGCAGCAGCAACAGGCCATGCAGCAGCAAGCCCCACCGCAAGCGGCGCCGGCTGCCCCTGCCGGCGGCGCATCCGACGTGATGACGCCGCAGCAGGTGGCCGATATTTTGAAAGTTTCGCCAGAGGATGTGATGGCTGCCATCGAAGCCGGCGACTTAAAAGCCCGCAAAATCGGCAGCGCCTACCGCATTAGCAAAGCAGCCCTGGATGAATTTCTGGCTGGCTAACAACACCTGACAGGTCTCCAAAGACCTGTCAGGTGTAAAAAACGCCCGAAGGAAACCTTCGGGCGTTTTTTGTTGCCAATCAATTTACGTTGATGACGGGTAAGGTGCTGTAGGGCACGTTGGATGTCAGGTAACGGCCGCTGACCCACCCTTCTTTACCGTCAGCCCGGCGCACCTGAATCCAGATGCTAAACGGGTCACGGCCGAGCAGCGTCACCACTTCCCCATTAGACAGATAGGCGATGGCTTCATATTCGACGCCGGGGCCAGAACGCAAACTGAGGTAACGGGCGCCGGTCATCACGGCCGTGTTCCCACTTAATGCCGGTGTGGTTGGGGCTGGCGCTGTGCCGCTGGCCGGTTGGCCGCCCGCGCCAAACCATTCCAACCACGCCTGCGCCAGGCCATAGTCTTTGCGAAATTCCATTATCACCGGTACGGCCCCACCGGGCAGGGTGATATTGGCCGCACTCTCCACCACTTTGTATTGTGGGTTCCACTGGTCAATGAGCAACTGTCCATTCACCCACAAGCGGCTGCCACCTTCCACCGTTGTTTTGAAGGTGTAGGTGCCGGGCGAAAAATTGAGCGTTTTACTCCAGCGCACGGAGAAGTTATTGGCATTCACCAGATTGGGCTGGGGGGAACTGGAACCCCAGGTGAAATGGATTTGCGGGTCAATCCGGGTCATCACCGGGCTGCCATCCAGGGAGAAGTTGTTGTAATAGGCGGCGTCCCAATTAACGGCCGTGGGCATGGCCGGCGTGGTGGGGGGCGCGGTGGTGGACACGGCCGTCCAACTCAGCCTGGCCGTCGCATTTTCCCGCGCATCGTAATACTCCATGCGCATGGGAACCGCGCCGGAAAGGGCAATGTCGGCCGTTTTGGTCGTTATCGGCTGGTCTACCCAATTGTCAATCACCAGTTGGTTATTCACCCACAAGCGCACGCCATCATCCGTTGTTACCGTGAAACGGTACGTGCCCGGCGCAAACTGCACCGTGCGCGTCCAACGCACCGAAAAATCATCCGGGGGCTCAATGCCGGGCGCCGGTGAGCCTGTGCCCCATTCAAAGTTGATGTTGGCGTCATCCCGCACCAGCACCGGCTGGTTGCTCAGGGAACGGTTATTGAAATACTCCCCTTTCCAGGCATTGATAGTCGTGGCCAGAGACCAGCTAAATTGGGCAATGGCCCCGCCGCCCGCCTCATAATACTCCACCCGCACCGGATAACTGCCCGCCGCCAGATAAACGTCCGTGGTGACGGTATGCACCTGGCTGTCATACCACACGTCAATGATAGGGCTGTTGTTGATGAACACCCGCATCCCATCGTCGGTGGTAGCCACAAAACGCCAGACGCCACCCTGGTTGAGAGTGATGGTGCCATTCCAGCGGGCGGAGAAATCGTCTACTTGCACCGCCGGATCGGGCGAACCTGCACCCCAATCGTGGAAAATGCGGTCTTCAAACCGGCTGAACACTGGCGAACCGGAGAGATTGCGGTTGTTGAAGTATTCGGCGTGCCAGCTTGTGGTTTGTGCCTGGGCCGGCCGCCCCGTCAGCGCCACTGTCAGCAAAATCAGGCAAAGTAAGCCGGGTAACGGCCGTCGGAACGGCCGTAAGTATGTAAATCGTGTAAACATGATGAACCTCCATTTTGTGGTGAGTAGTGCCAGGCAAGAGGTGGATAGGCTCCGGCCAACCCATGTGGTTTTGCCCCTTGCCCGGCAGTGCATTTCAACTCGCATAAAAACACACCCTATTGCAATTCGTGTGGCAAGTGTACCATATGCCACCTGCGCTAACTTGCCGGTTAGCCAACGAGTTAAGAAGTGATTAGAATTGTCTCATATGATCAAATCAAGCGATACCTACGTCATTGGACACATCAACCCGGATACCGACGCCATTGCTTCGGCAATGGGCTATGCCTGGCTGCTGCGCGAACGGGATAATGCCAGCGTCATTGCCGCCCGCGCCGGGCATCTCAACCCCCAGACCACCTGGGTGCTGGAACGGCTGGGGCTGGAACCACCCCAATATCTGCCCGACGCTTCCCCCCGTTTTGCCGAAATTGCCCACCGCTACGACACGGCCGTGCCCGAAGCCCCCTTGCGCGACGTGTGGGCCATTGCCAGCATTACCGGCGGCGTGGCCCCGGTCGTCAACCCGGACGGCACACCCTATGGCCTGATGACGGTGAACAGCCTCTTTTACCTTTTGAAGGAAAAGGTTAGCGCCCACACCCGCAGCGAAGAAACGCGCATCAAGGATATTTTGGACATACCCTGTGCGGAGGCATGTGACACGGCCGTGCCCCAGCTCCAGGCCAAAACGCGCATCCGGGACGTGCTGTCACGCCTGTTGCATGAGGAGCGGGATGAATTTTGGGTGGTGGACGAGGACGGCCGTTACCTGGGCATTTGCCGTCAGCGCGACGCCCTCAACCCGCCCCGCCTCAACATCATCCTGGTAGACCACAACGAACCGGCCCAGGCGCTCGGCGCGCTCAACGAAGCCAACCTGATTGAAATACTCGACCATCACCGGCTGGGCAATCCCCCCACCCACGCCCCCATCCGCTTCACCGTAGACATTGTAGGCAGCACCTGCACCCTGGTCTGCGAACAAATCGCCGACGCCGGGCTGAGCGCACCACCCCCCTTAGCCGGGCTGCTGCTCGCCGGGCTGCTCTCCGACACCCTCATCCTCACCTCGCCCACCACCACCCCACGTGACCACAAAGCGGCGGAGCGGCTAAAGCGTTGGGCTTTTGTGGGCGGTTCACCGCTGGCAGGCGAAACAATTCAATCCTTTGGCGAGGAACTGCTGCGCGCCGGCGCCGGGCTGTCCTCACGCGCCCCGGAGGAAATTGTCAGCGCCGACTTCAAATTGTATGAGGAAGGTGGCCTGAAATTTGGTGTGGGCCAGGTGGAAGTGACCACGCTAAACGAGCTTTCCGAACACCAGGTGGCATTGCTGGAAGCGCTAAAACATTTGCGGGACAGCAAGGGGCTGGACTTTATGATCCTGATGGTGACGGACGTGGTGCGCAAAACCAGCCGCCTGCTGCTCACCGACCGGGTACCCCAGCTTGACCAGCTTCCCTACCCGCCGCTGGAAGACGGCACATTACGCGCCGAAGGCGTGGTATCGCGCAAAAAGCAGCTCTTACCAACCATCCTGGGCGCACTTTCGGGTTAACCTGACAGGTCTGGGAGACCTGTCAGGTTTTCACTACTTGTGGTAACTTTCCCCGGCGACAATAGTGGCGGCACGGTAGAGTTGTTCCAATAGCAGGAGGCGGGCGATTTCGTGGGGGAAGGTGAGGCGGGAGAGGGAGAGCGCCTCCTGGCAATTTTGCCGTACTTCTATGGATAACCCCACCGGGCCGCCAATGAGGAAGGCAATACGGCCGTATACCCCAATCTGGTTGCGCACAAATTCTGCCAGCTCTTCGCTGTCAAACAGCCGCCCCGTTGAGGTCAGGGCAATGCGCCGGGTGGCCGATTCGGTGGCCTTCAACAAGGCCTGCCCCTCTTTTTGCATGGCCACCTCATCCGGCAGCCCCTTGCCCACCACGTCTTTCACCTCTATCAACTGTACGTTCGTATACCGCCCCAACCGCTTCAGAAAATCTTCCTGGATAAAACGATATTGCAGTGATTTCAGTTTGCCGACGGCGGCAATGGTGATGTGTCCGGCGAGTCGTTCCATAGGAGGGATGGGGATATTGGAATATGGGGATGTTGATGCCTGGATAATATCTCAATATCCCTATATCTCCATATCAGTTCTCTTTGTATCGTAACAACCGCATCCCGTTCAACGAGACGAGAACGGTGCCGCCTTCATGCCCCAACACAGCCAGCGGCAGCGGCAG
Organism: Anaerolineae bacterium; assembly: GCA_019637635.1. Taxonomy (GTDB): domain Bacteria; phylum Chloroflexota; class Anaerolineae; order Promineifilales; family Promineifilaceae; genus CAADGU01. The sequence goes on along the minus strand of JAHBVI010000055.1, from coordinate 23,051 downwards.
TTCGCGGAAGATGATCAATAACAGCATGACGACGATGGCCGAAATAGCAAAGGTCAGATTGACCACCAACGTGCGCCGGGTTTGTTTGCTCAGGCCAATGACATAGGGGATATTTTTCAGATCATCGCCCATCAACACAATGTCGGCCGTTTCCAGCGCCACATCGGTCCCGGCTGCACCCATCGCCATACCAATGTCGGCCATTACCAGAGCGGGGGCATCATTCACGCCGTCACCGACCATGATGGTGGGGCCATATTTTTCCTGGACGCGCTTCACGGCCGTGACCTTATCTTCTGGCAACAAGTCGGCATAGAGTTCATCCACACCGGCCAACTCGGCAATGTGTCGCGCTACCCGTTCATGGTCGCCAGTGACCATAACGGTGCGTTCAATACCCCGCCGCCGTAGATCGGCAATGACCTGGGGCGCGTCCGGTCGAATGACATCGGCGTAAGCTATCACCCCTAACACATGGCCCGCAGCCGTTTCGTGGTCACTGCGCGCCACCACCACGCTTGTTTTGCCCTCATTCTGATATTGGGCCACGACCGCTTGCACTTCTTCAAAGCCGACTAAATGCTGATCGGCAAATAAACGCAGGCTGCCAATTTGTACTTGAAAGCCGTCTACCTCGGCTCGCACTCCCATTCCGGTGATAGACTTAAAGGAACGCACTTCGGGCACAAGCAATTCCCGGCTGTTAGCTGCCTGGATAGTAGCCTGGGCTAACGGGTGTTCGGATTTGGATTCAACGGCCGTAGCCAATGCCAGCAATTCATCTTCAGTCACATCCGCCAGCGGGTGAATATCCGTCACCTGCGGTTTGCCCACCGTCAACGTGCCCGTCTTGTCAAAGGCAATGACGCGGATTGTGGCCGCATTTTCCACGTAGATACCCCCCTTAAACAGCACCCCGCGTCGCGCTCCATTGCCAATGGCCGACAGCACCGTCGCCGGGGTGCTGATGACAATGGCGCACGGCGACGCCGCCACCAGAATCGTCATCGCCTTGTAAAAGGCATCATCAAAGGGCACACCCAACACCGTTGGCGGAATGACGATAAACAATGCGGTAAGAATGATAACGCCGAGCGCGTAATACTGTTCGGCCTGGTCAATAAAACGCTGCGTCTCCGCTTTTTCGCTGCGCGCCTCCTCCACCATTTGAATCAGGCGGGCAATGGTGGAATCTTTCGCCAGTTTGGTCACGCGCACGTCCAGACTGCCCGTCTGGTTGATGGCCCCGGCAAAAATCAGCTCGCCTGGTTGTTTGGCCACGGGGATGGACTCGCCGGTAATGGCCGACTGATCCACGCTGCTTTCGCCGGCTACCACCAACCCATCCAGAGCAATGCGGTCGCCCGGCTTAATGATCATCAGGTCGCCGATATTCACCTGTTCAATGGGCAGTTCCATTTCGCGGTCACCACGCATAATCCGGGCGGTTGACGGCCGTAGCTGCATCAACGCCCGAATCGCATTGCGGGTACGGTCCATAGCAAAATCTTGCAGTACATTGGACAGTGAGAAGAGGAAGAGCAGCATGGCCCCCTCGAAAAATTCACCCACCAGCGCCGCGCCGCCCGCCGCCAGCACCATCAGCAAATCCACGTCAATGGTGCGCTGCCGCAGCGACTCGATCCCCCCCTTCAGCCCATAATAACCGCCAAAAATGTAAGCCGCGCCATATAAACCGGCGACCAGCCAGACGGCTGACGTTTGGTCACCCAAAATTAAAGCGGCAAACATAGTGACAAAGGTGATGACGGTAAAAATGGCTTCGGTATTATAACGGAACCACTCCCACATCTGGCGGCGGTTGGAAGGGAGGGCAATGGTGTCGGGCATGGCCGTTTCCATTTCCACCGCCGCCGACGGTTTCACCGCCACCCCCATTTGGGTGATGTGCCGGGCAATATCCTGGGGGCTGGTCTGCGCCCCATCAAAGGCAATAGACAAGGTGCCCCCCATATAACTGGCAGCCACGTGCTGCACGCCGGGCAGCCGTCCCACCCGCCGTTCCAACCCCAACGCGCACGATTCGCAGGCACGCCCGCCTTGCCGTCCCAGGCGTAAGGTACACTTTTCCCACCGCTGGCTGAGCAAAGGCGACATCGCCTGCGACAATGCTTCTACCCGCGCCGGGTCAATTTGAGCGGGATCATACTCAATGCTCAATTCTTGATCGGCCGGATTCAGGTTTACCTGCACAATGCCCGGCGCATCCTCCACCAGATGGTTGATGACCTCGGCGCAATTTTCTTCGGTTTGTTCAATCGTTTCGTTCATCTTCTGCCATCCCATGAACTATGGGTATATTTTAATTTAACCTCGGTTAATTATACCAAAAACTGCGGGAAAGGTGAGGGGACAAGAAGTGCCAGGCAAGGGGCTGTATAACATCGGTTAAGTATCAACTCAATAAATGGAGGTAAGAGGAGTGCGCATCCTCAGATGCGCATCTGAGGATGCGCACTCCTCCACGAGATATTGAAAAGAATCTAAAAGGTTCTGCCCCTTGCCTGGCGCCGCCCACATCATCCATAATCGTCACCATGCAAGTAACCGTCCACCTGTACACCATTTTGCAGCGGCAAACGCCAGACGGCCCTCAACGCCAACTGGAAGTGACGCTGCCCCCCGGCAGCACCATTGCTGATTTAATCAAGACGCTGGAGATTGCGCTGCCGGAAGAGGCAATGCTGGTGGTGATGCACGGCCGTCACACCACCACCACCACCACACTCCAACCCCACGACCACGTCCACCTGATGCCCGCCATGTCAGGTGGTTAATGGTGCATTAACCGCCTGACATTACAAATCCAAAATGTGCCGGGCAATCACCAATCGCTGGATTTCGCTGGTGCCTTCGCCAATGGTCATCAGGCGGGTGTCGCGGTACAGACGCTCCACTTCAAACTCGGCGCTGTAACCATAACCGCCATGCACCTGAATGGCGTTGCGACACACGCGCTCGCTCACCTCGGTGGCAAATAGTTTGGCCATGGCCGCCTCTTTGGTATACGGTTTGCCTTGCCCCTTGAGCCAGGCAGCCCAATACACCATCAGCCGCGCCGCCTGCAATTCGGTAGCAGCATCGGCCAACATCCACTGCACCGCCTGATGTTGTTTGATGGGTTGGCCGAACGTCTCTCGCTCGTGGGCATATTTGATGGCGGCTTCATACGCTGCCTGCCCCAACCCCACCGCCAGGGCGCCAATACCAACACGGCCGCTGTCCAGCGTGGCTAACGTTTGCTGCAAACCGCGCCCTTCCGTGCCCAACAGGTTGGACAGGGGCACCCGCACTTCGTCAAAACTGACAGCGTGGGTGGGCGACCCTTTCAGCCCCATCTTCTTTTCGGCGGGGGCGATGGTGATGCCGGGGGTATTGGTGGGCACCAGAATGTGGCTGAGCGAGCGGCTGCCGCCGGCGGGATCAGTCCGCACCAGCACCACCATCAGATCGGCAATGGAGGCGTTGGTCATCCACATTTTTTGGCCGTCAATGATCCAGGAGTCGCCTTCTTTCACGGCCGTTGTCCTTACCCCCCCTTGCAAATCCGACCCCGCCCCCGGTTCCGTCAGCGACAGGCAGCCCAGTTTGCCCTTGCCGGTGGCCAGATGGGGCAGCCATTCCTGTTTTTGCGCTTCTGTGCCATATTTGACGATTGGCCCCAGAGCCAGCCCGTTATGCGCCGAAATGGCCAGCGCGGTGGAGCCACAGCCCCAGCCCAATTCCTCAATAGCGATGGCGGCGCTGAGGGCGTCTACGGCCGCGCCGCCATACGCCTCCGGCACTTCCAGCCCCAACAGGCCGAGGGGTCCCATTTTGTGTACGGCCGTCCAGTTAAACTCCCCGCTCTCATCCGTATGCCGCGCCAGGGGTTTTAACTCCCTGGCCACAAACTCATGTACCACATGCCGAAATTCACGCTGTTCCTCGGTTAATTGAAAATCCATGTTAACTCCTTAAATTCAGTGGGTATCAACTCAATAATGGGTTTGGCCCCCCGCCCAGGTAAACAATCAGGGTGAAGGCAAAAATTCTTGAATAAACCTGAAGCTATTTTTGAACGAGGTGGGTGTGTAGTTCTTCACAAGGTGGTGAAGTGCGTGACTTAATAGATGCCTATTCGTTCGACCAGGTACAACAATGATTCCGTAATGGTCACGGCCGTCCTGAAACCACTTAACAGCTAAAGGCGCAAAGTCTTGAGCATTACTGGTCAACAAAATTCGTTGCTGGCTGGCGGCCAAAGCGAGGACATCTTCATCGTTTGTTCCCTCTGGCAATTGCGACTGCACCAACACAACCTCAGCGCCAGTTTCTTGACCGAGTTTAATCAGGCCTCCCCAAACATGTTCATCCAACAAAAACCGGAAACTACTCATGCTGACTGCCCTGTTAGTGCGGCATATTGCTCTACAGTCAACAAAGTCTGCAAATTTTTATAAATTGCTTCGGAGTCATTCGCCTCTAATTCTGATTGAATTTCCTGTTGGTGATCATAATAATATGCCAGGGCTTCATAAATTGCCGCCGGAGGAATATGAGGCAAGCCTGTTTGAATTATTTCTTCGACGGTGTAACCGGCTTGCAAAAAATCTACGATATGGCGCACCGCCACCCGCGTGCCGCGCACGTAAGCCTGGGGACCATATGGTGTAGATTTTTGCTCAATGTGAATGGTATTGCCCAACTGCAAACGAATAGCCGTATCCGCCACCTTCTCTGGCGTCGTCTGCATTTCCCGCGCGTGCCGTTGTAACAACCGATATGTATCTGCGGAAACCTGAATATGTGTTGTCACCTTATCTCTCCATGCAATTTCATTTCAACTGCCTGATAAGTTCTGCCAGGAAGCATCAATTACATTTTAGCCCAATTATAGGCATGGATTGTTATGAAGCCAAAGCGGGCAGGTTCGAGCCATAGCCAAAACACGATTGCTGCGACAACGGGGAAGCCTGCCTCCGGCCATCATGGAACAGGTAGATCGAATTTTGAAGATAGCCCTTGATTTATAAAGACGCTGGCACTTTGCAATAATCGGCGATTGCTAATGTTGGTCTTGACACTTCATCCCCAACCACTTAAAAACTCAATCTGGTTTCTCATCTCTGCTGATTTCTGTTCCAGCAAAATTTGAATACGACGTACATATTCGCCTACAGAAAACTGCTGCTGCCGCACCAAAATGATCCCTGCATGATCTTTACCACTGTTCATATACTCTACATGAAGGCGATGAAAATCCCGGATGTTAAAGCTGCAAAGCACTCTGTTGTTTGTGGTGGCAAAGTCGAGTTGTACCTCGTCACTATGTCCCAACATATTGGCTTCCAGAACAGACATGACATCTACGCCTTTTGCACGTAGGGCATTAATTCGCCGCCAGTCTGTTGAATCTTCGTCGAAATACAGAGAGAACACAACTTCAGTGCCATCTATTTATCAACCAAAAGTTTGACAATAAAATACTCTATACTATAATTTGTAACAAATTATAGCCTTGAGATAGGCAAATGCAAATAAATCATTTACACTAATGGCTATGACAGCAATTCAAGCACAGGAGATAGGCTCGCTTATTTCAGTGGCTCCTCAAGAAAAGACAAGTAAAGCAATTATTTCAGGTACTGGAATAACGGTTAATCGTGTTATCCGATGGTATAAACTTGGACGCAGCCCAGAAGAGATCGTTGAGACGTTTGGGCACTTGAATCTGGCGCAAGTTTATGCAGCATTAGCCTACTATTATGCTAACCAGATAGAGATTGATACTCAAATTCAGGAAGAAGAAAAAGAAGAAGAACGAATTGAACAAAACTGGCTAAAAGCAAAACATCCGTAAGTAAGACCAAAACCGGCTCATTAAGCCGGTTTTTTATTTTATGCCCCGGCTGCTTCCAATGTCAGCAGCAAAAGTTGGCCCAGGCCGTTGGGCAGGTGGTGGGGGTCGAGGTATTCATCCAGGCGGTGGGCATGATGGGATTCGGCCAGGCCAATGCACACGGCCGTATACCCCTCACTGAGCGGTACGTTGGCGTCGGTGCTGCTGGCAATCAGGCGTGGATGGGCGCAGCCAACGGCTTGCAGCGCCGCTACCGCCGCTTGCACCAGGGGCGCGTCTGCCGGCAGCAGGCCCGCCGGCCGATTGCCAATCAGTTCCATGCGCACCCGGACATCTTTGCGTTTGTTGGCCTGCTCGATAATCTGGCTCACGGCCGTGACCAGACTCTCCAGTTCCGCCGGTGATTCCGAACGCAAATCCAACAAACCGCTGGCCGATTGGGCCACTGTGTTAATGGAGGTACCCCCTTCAATTACCCCCACGTTATAAGTCGTTTTGGGAGTTTTGGGCACGACCAACCGGTCAATGGCCACGATGAGCCGCGCCAGTTCATGCACGGCGCTGCGGGCGCCAAAGTTGCCCCAGGAATGGCCACCAGGCGTCTCCACCGTCAGCTTAAAGCGGCGCACGCCAATACCCTGGTGCGAGACCTGTCCATACAGGCCGCCTTCCACGACGATGTAGGTGGCGCGCGCGCCAAACCGCTCGACGACCGCCCGCATCCCGCGCAAATCACCCAGCCCTTCTTCACCCACATTAGACACAAACCAGAGATCGGCAGGCAGGTTCAAAGCGGCGTCTTGTAAAACCTTTGCCAGGGTGATGATACCGGCCACACCGGTGGAGTTATCGGCAATACCGGGGCCATAGACGTAACGGCCGTCGCGCCGCACCGTCAGGTCTGTTTCGATGGGGAACACCGTATCGCTGTGGGCAGAAATGATGACGGGCGGTTGGGTGGGATTGGTAGAGGGCAAACGGCCGTACACATTATGCAGTTCATCCTGGAACACATCTTGCAGGGGCACGGCCGTGAACTGCTGCCCAATAAAAGCGGCCCGCGCCGCCTCCGCAAAGGTAGGCGCCGGGATTTGCTGTATGGCCATGGCCAGGTCAACCACCTGGTCACGCATCGGATGAAAAGCGGCCAGAAGGGGTTTTATGAGGGGGTGTGCGGCCAATGTGGGAATAGAGCTCATGGAACCTGGAGATTGGGAGATCAGGAGATTGAGAGATTGAATCTCTTAAACTCTCAATCTCCTGATCTCTAAAAAGACGTGATAATGATCTATCCCCTACCCCAGCGGGCGAATCAACAAAATGCCGAGCAAACTGATAATTAACCCAATGTGCAAAAACAAATTACTTTCCACAATCCAAAAGCCCTGAAAAAACTGCAACACCAGGTTCAAGATGATGAAAGCCAGCCCAATCAACGGCAGCAAACCCGGATACTTCGCCAGAAACTCGCTCAATGTGTCCAGTAGTTTGTTCATTAGTCACCATATGGAGAAGTTCAACTTCTGTGAGAAGTTAAACTTCTGCGTCTAAACTTGATACGGTTCAAAATATGGTATCAGGCGATGGGGCAAACGTCCATAAACTCGCACCCCATCTTGCCCATGCTCCTCGCTGTCCACCTGACCGCGTTCATACATCATGGACAACAAATCGCCCCGCTGATACGGCAGCAGCACGGAGATGGGCGTCAACAACGCCACCATGGCCGCTTCAATGGCTAACAGCAGCGCCTCCATGCCTTCGCCGGTCAGGGCAGAAATGCGCACGGTGGGCACGGTTAAATCCAGAATCGTCTCGATGTCGCTGTCGGCCGGAAGCTGATCTATTTTGTTCAGGGCGACCACCATAGGCAGATGGTCTACTTCCAATTCGGCCAGGGTGTCTTCCACCGATTCCACCTGCGCCACCACATGGGGATGGGTGGCGTCTACCACGTGCAGCAGCAAATCGGCGTCCCGAATCTCTTCCAGGGTGGCGCGGAAGGCGGCCACAATCTGGGTGGGCAGCTTTTGGATGAAACCAACGGTGTCGGTGAAGAGGACTTCACGGCCGTTGGGCATGATCACCTTGCGCGTCGTTGGATCCAGCGTAGCAAAGAGCATGTCCGCCGATAACACGTCCGCATTGCTCAGTTTGTTCAACAGCGTGGATTTCCCGGCATTGGTGTAGCCGACAATGGCGACAACGGTCAGTTCCGTTTGCTGGCGCTTAGTGCGGGCGTCGTCGCGCCGGGCGCGCACCGTTTCCAAATCTTCTTTGATGGCGCTGATGCGGCGGCGAATTTCGCGGCGGTCTACTTCTAGCTGGGTTTCGCCAGGGCCGCGCACCCCCACGCCGCCGCTCATGCCGCCACCGGCGCGCCCACCGGCCTGCCGCGCCAGGTGCGTCCACATGCGCGTCAGCCGGGGAACACGGTATTCTAGCTGCGCCAGTTCCACTTGCAGCTTACCTTCGCGGGTATGGGCGTGTTGGGCAAAGATGTCCAGGATGAGAGCGGTACGGTCAATAACCTTGACTTCCTCGCCAAAAATCTCTTCCAGTTCGCGCTGGTGGCGCGGTTCCAATTCATCATCAAAGATGACAACATTGGCGTCCAATTCTCCGACCAGCGTTTTGACTTCTTCGACTTTACCGGCGCCAATGTAGGTGGCGCTGTCCGGTTTATCCAGTCGTTGATAGGTCTGGCCGACGACGTCCAGCCCGGCGGTATCGGTGAGGCGCGCCAGTTCTTCCAGGCTGTCATGTACGGTCAGCAACGGCCGTATCCGCTTAAACTCCACGCCCACTAAAAAGGCGCGTTCGCGTGGTTCGTTGGTTGGGTATGTTTTGTGGGTAATAGTTGCCTCCGTTTCGGTAATCGGTTATCGGCAATCGGTTAGCCCATCTACCGATTACGGGTCACTGATTACCGATTACCTCTTATTCAGAAAGCCCCGTAATCCGCAGCACCGGGGGGTGTTCCACCACAAATTCGTAAACGATGGTTTGTTTGGCCCCGGCGGGCAGGGTCAGACGCCATTCCAGTTCGTTCAAGTCAGACTGTTCGCTCGGTAGGGGGCGGGGGTTTTCCAGCCGGACTTTGATCTGCTCGTTGCGAGAGACGGGGATGTGGTCGTGCAGTTCAATGGTCACGGCCGTGCCCAATAAATTCTCCATTTCTATCTCATAACCAAACCGGGTGCGGCGCACATCGCGCAGCATCTTTTTATCCACCTCCCGTTTCTTCAATTCCCGCTCCACAGTGATACGCTCTTCCACGCCCAGCAGCAGTTCTAATTCGCCACCGGTAGGCGTGTAGGCCAGATTGGTGCGGCCGATAAACTCGTCCCCCACAAAGAGGCTGGCGGAACCGGCCAGCAGCGGCCCGCTGCCGCTGTTGGTAATGGTTGCCCGGCGATAGACCGCGTCGGTATGTTTGGGCATACAGAGATAATCCAGTTTGGGATCAAGCTGTAGCTGCTGCAAGGTGGTTTTGTGTGGCGAGCCATCGCTGGGGATGTCGGCGGGATTGGGCACCTGGAAGGTCACGGCCGTGCCCTCACTGCTAACAGACGCTGTCGTAATCTCCGCTTCCGCCACTTGAAAGCTGGCTTCTTCCATAACAAACGCCTCGGCCGCCGCCATAGCCGGCGCCGGCGCGGCCATGACCGCCCTATCCGCCATTTTGGCGCGGGCCTGGGGTGGTGGCATCGGCGGCGGCGGTATATACACATCCAGATACCAGGGGTATAGTTCCGGCAACTGCTGGTTGAGGGCAGGCCGGGCCGTGGAGACGCTGAGCTGCACGGCCGTCCAGTCCTGGCCCGTCTGTTGCGTAATCTGGGCAATATAGCTGAGTTCCACCGTCTGCCCCGCGTCCGTTTGCCGCAGCCGGGCGTCATACAATGGCTGCCAGCCCGCGTTGTGTACCACATAGGTCACTTCGGGCCGAAACGAACCGGCCGTTAACACCTCGATCTCCACCACCGCCCGGTATCGTTCACGCGGCCGGGCGGAACGTTGTTGGTTGAGTTCGTTTTGTAACTTTTGCAGGCGGCGTTTCAGGTCGCGTTCCTGCTTTTTCAGGTCGCGCACGGCCGTGCGCATCTGCACATCCTGGTCGCGCAAAAAGTCCAGCAAATGGGCCTGGTCGGTGACGGTCGTGCGGCCACGAGACAACCCTTTGGCAAATTCGGTCGTCGCCGCCCGCAGCCCGTCCAGATATTTGCCATGCTCCTGCCAGCGGGCCATCTCGTCGGCCAAGACCTGCATTTCGTCCTGCATTTGCTCAATTTGCAATTCCAGGTCACGCGCCTGGGCGGCCGGGGTTTCCGTGTAAAAGTGGCGGTTCACATCCACACTTTGAATGCGCACCCGTGCTGTGCCCTGCCCGGCCACCCGCACCGATTCCGGCTCCAACACCAGGGGCAGTTCGTCCACTAACAGCCGGTGGGCGCCCATTTCCAGTTCACAGTCGGCTACGGCCGTGACCCGCGCCCGATCTGGATACACCACCACCCGTTCTACGGCATTTTGCAGAATAATGTCCATCATATCCCTTTCAAATGTAGATTGTGAGAAGTGAGCAGTCGTGTCTACCGCTTACTGCTCACTGCTTACCGCTCATTTACATGCCCCACATCGGCTCTTTCAACCAGAGTGGCAGTTCAATATGAAAGGTGCTGCCGGGGCAGGTCTCTTCGTCGTGCCCGACGCTTTGCGCCCAAATATGCCCACCGTGCGCTTCAATGATGCCTCTGGCAATGGGCAGCCCCAGGCCGGGGCCGCCCCCTTTGAAGTTAGTCTTGCTGGAGGAGTGCAGGCTGGCGTCGGCGGCGCTGCCAAATTTCTCAAAGATCATTTCCAGATTTTCGGCGGCGATGCCAATGCCGGTATCCGTTATTTGAATGTCCAGAAAACCGCCCATCTCATCGGACGATTCATCCTGACGGGTGGGCACGGCCGTGACCGTCACCCGGCCCCCGTCTGGCGTATATTTCAGCCCATTCATCAGCACTTTCGTCAGCGCCTTTTTCAACTTCTCCTCATCACCGTAAGTGCTGGAGGGGACGCCAAAAGGCATGACAACCAATTGCACCTGGCGCTCGGCGAAATATCTGTTCAAACTGTCGGCCGTCATTAACACCGCCCGTTCCAGGCTAATTTCCCGGTACTTGATCTCAAACGACTTCAAGTCAAGGAGCGAAACATCAATCAGGTCGCCGATCACTTCCCGCATCCGGCGGAAGCCATTGTTAAAGCCATCCAGATAAACGTTCAGGCGTGGTTCATTTTTTAATTCCGCCCGCAAAATGTTGGCATACCCTTCAATGATGGTCAACGGTGTTTTCAATTCGTGGGCGGCCACGGCGATAAATTTGGTCTTTGTCTCTTCCAGCCGGTCTTCCTGGCGACGCAGTTGGACCATATGCTCAATCAGGTCGGCGCGCTGAATGTCGGTGGCTAACTGCGAGGCTTCGATGACGGCGTAGGTGAGAATGTCGTCCAACTGACGCATGGCGCGCAGCGTTTCCTGCGGCGGGAACTGCCGTTCCAGGCGAGCAATAATCTCTTGTTTCAGCACCCGCAGCACCACCAGCCAATCATATGCCCCCCGCGCATCATGCCCAATACTGGTTAACGCCCAGGATTGTACATTGGCTAACTGCATTTCCGGCAGCGCCATCACGCTGTCGGCCAGCAACGCCAGGAATTCAAAGAGATCATCTTCGTCCACCAGCATATTGGGGGCGCGGCGCAGCGTGGCGCTGCACAACACGGCCGCATTCTGGCGTAACCATAGATTCAATCCTTCAGCCACAGAGGCGTCTCCTTGAAGAGTGTCATGTGTCGAGTGTCATGTGTCGAGTGTCATGTGTCGAGTGTCAAGTGTCAGGTGTCACGTGGGACTTGACACCTGACACGTGATACCATTTGCGCGGGCGAAACGGCGCAGGGCAGTCAGGGCGCGTTCGCTGTACCAGCGGTACCGCTCGGACTTGGGTAAATCATGCTGCGGCGGCGGCAGCAGGCCAAAATTGGCCTTCATCGGCTGGAAATGGCCGGCTTCGGCATGAGTCACATAATGGCAAAGCGCGCCCAGCATGGTGGTGGGCGGCAGGATGACGGGCAGTTGCCCCTTCAGCAGCCGGGCGGCGTTCACGCCCGCCAGCCAGCCGGTGGCGGCATTGCCCATGTACCCCTCAACGCCGGTAATCTGCCCGGCAAAAAAGAGGTCGGCGCGGCCGCGATATTGCAGCGAAGGATGCAACAAATGTGGCGCGTTGATGTAGGTATTGCGGTGCATCATGCCGTAACGCATAAATTCGGCGTTTTGCAGGCCGGGAATCAGGCGCAAGACGCGCTTTTGTTCACCCCAGCGCAGGTTGGTCTGGAAGCCAACGATATTGTACAACGAACCAATCAGATTATCCTGGCGCAATTGCACCACGGCATACGGCCGTACCCCCGTGCGTGGGTCCACCAACCCCACCGGGCGCATGGGGCCAAAGGCCAACGCCTTGTCGCCACGCCGGGCGATTTGCTCGATGGGCATACAGCCTTCAAAAAAGTGGGGGTCTTCCTGTTCAAACTGCTTCAAGGTGATCGTTTCGGCGGCTAACAACGCTTCCTGAAAAGCAAAATACTCCTCTTTGTTCAGGGGGCAGTTGATGTAATCCCCTTCTTCCTGTTCACCGCGATCATAACGGGAATCGCGAAAGGCGATGGACATATCAATGCTGTCTGCCTGCACAATGGGGGAGAGGGCGTCATAAAAGTAGAGGTGCTGCTGCCCGGTCAGTTCGCTGATGCTGGTCGCCAGAGCGGAGGAGGTGAGGGGGCCGCTGGCGATGATGGTGGGGGTGGGGGGCACGGCCGTGACTTCCTCCCGCACCAGTTCAATCAAGGGGTGGCTCTCTATTTTTTCCGTCACCCGCTGCGCAAACAGGTCACGGTCTACAGCCAGAGAGGAACCGGCGGGCACGGCCGTTTCCTGGGCGCAGGCCAATATCAACGACCCCAACCCGCGCAGTTCTGTCTTGAGCAGGCCGGGCGCTTTATCCGCCAAGACGGAGCCAAGCGAGTTGCTGCATACCAGTTCTGCCAGCCAGGGGGTAGTATGGGCAGGCGTTTCTTGCCGGGGTCGCATTTCATACAGACGCACCGGCACGCCCAGTTCGGCGGCCTGCCAGGCCGCTTCGGCCCCCGCCAGGCCGCCACCAATTACGATCAACGCTGTGTGCATGGGCGGGATTTTATCACATCTGTGAAAATAGTGACTGGTGACTGGCGGCTTGTGCCAGCCACCAGGTTCAGCCCCGGCTGCGGTGATCTTCCGCCCGTGTTGTCTCTTTTTTTATCCAGACATGCTTCCCTGTGGCCGATGCCCAAACTGCACCGGTGGCCGAGCAACCGGCGCGGCCCACTTCACGGCATTGCCAATCACCCGCAGCACCTCATCCTGGTAATAAATGGGGTACGTCTCGTGGCCGGGGCGGAAGTAGAAAATTCTGCCCTGCCCGCGCTGGTAACAGCAGCCGCTGCGAAACACCTCGCCCCCGGCAAACCAACTGACAAAAACCAGCGTCTCCGGCTGGGGAATATCAAAAAATTCGCCGTACATCTCTGCCTGGGGAATCTCGAAATACTCACCCAACCCTTCGGTGATGGGATGGCCGGGCGCAACCACCCACAGCCGTTCCAATTCACCGGCTTCGCGCCATTTCAGGTTGCAGGTGGTACCCATGAGCCGTTGGAAAATTTTGGAGAAGTGGCCGGAGTGCAGCACAATCAGCCCCATGCCCGCCAGCACCCGCGCCTGCACCCGGTCTACGATCTCATCGCTGACTTCGCCATGCGCCAGATGCCCCCACCAGGTGAGGACGTCGGTTTGGTCGAGTACGGCCGTGCTCAATCCATGTTCCGGTTCATCCAATGTCGCCACCCGCACACTCATCCCCTGCCCCTGCAAGTAGCTGGCAATGGGTGTGTGCATCCCTTCCGGGTAAATCTCCTGCACCTTCGCCGACTGCTTTTCATGTCGGTACTCGTTCCAAATGGTTACACGAATCGTCATACTTCCTCCTCATAGATAGACATCAATGAAGGCATTGAAAGAAGTTGTACAGACCTTTTAATTTACGCGACGTAGCGTGACCGACAACTCATATTCAAAAAGGCTTACTCCAGTAACACGTGAACATGCTAACTGTAAATCCGCAGAAATCTCTCGCGCAATGATGATCCCCCGCACTTGTTGGTTTGGTTCCGCCTGATTTTGCTCAATCCAGGCCATGTAACGCAATAATTGACCCATCACCCGATCATAACCTTTAGATACTTTGAGTTCGATCACAACAAAGTTGTTGAGAGCATCCACAGCCAAAATATCAATAAAACGCCCACCAGCCGGAAACTCAAGACCAGTAATACCCTCATCTTCAAAAAGGCGTAGCCTTGGCTCAATCAGGGTAAGATTCTTTGCCAGAAAATGTTTCAGATCCCGCTCATAAGCAAACTCCGCACCCATAAGTGATTCGGCAGCTTCTTCAAGATCAGTTTCTAAAGGTGGTACATTGTCACTGCTTAGAGTAAGGGGATCGATATCTGAATCATATAAGCGAAAGTGACTGCCATCAATTTGGTAAAAGAGATCATCCTCACCCATCTTGGCATTGTAATGATGACGGCTAGGAGCATTCACCGAAAGCCGAATTAAATGAGCCGCAATTGTCCCTTCCTTTACTTTGGGATACTTGGTCTTGAACCAGTTGATAACTTGCTGTTTGGTTATGATTTCCCCTTTCTTGAGGGACAAATCATTCACCATATCCCAAAGCAATAATCTAACAGGCTTGTCGTAAAGGGCCATAATTTCCTCAATTACATTTCACCGGCTGCCCACCAAGCGCTGCCGATGCCTGAATGGCGTCCCACAACCGGGCCATGCGCAGGCCTACTTCCGGCGGGCTGGGGTTGGGCATACGGCCGTCCCGCACCGCCAAAAACTGCTCCCATGCCCCGGTCGTCTTGGGCACGGCCACCAGCTCAAACTCCTTGCTGCCATGTTTCAGGATGTGCAGCCACTGCCCCCAGACGCCTGTATTCAAAATCGCCTGTTCACAAAAAACACGCACATCCGAAGCACAAGAAGGCACGGTGGCTCCCGATGCATGGAAACTTACAAATGCGCCTGAGGCCAGCCGGGCAATAACCACGCCTAAAATGTCTACCGGCGCGCCGTTGTTGTCTAGCCAGGCGGCCACTTCCACAAAATCCTCTCCGGCCAGGTCGGCCACCGTGTTGAGCATGTGCGCGCCGGTGTCAAAGAGGAAACCGCCGCCGGACAGTTCCGGGTTTTGCCGCCAGGTACCGGCCGTATTGGGCTGCCAGTTTTGCCACACCGTGGCGCTGATGCTCTGAATTTTGCCCAGTTCGCCGGAACGCAGCATGGCCGCCGCCGCCCGGATTTCCGGCGAGAGGCTGCCGTTAAAGGCGACCACCAGCAATCGCCCCGTTTCATCGCGGGTTTGGATCAGGCTCTGGGCTTCGGCCACGTTCATCACCATCGGCTTTTCCAGCAGCACGTCCAACCCGGCTTCCAGGCACGCTTTGGCCTGGTCATGGTGGTAGACGTGGGGGGTGATGATGAAGGCGGCGTCCAGGTCACGACCGTACTCCCGCAAAAGTTCGTTGAGATCCGGGCAATTGGGGGGTGGGGTACGGCCGTATTCCGCAAATAACTTCACCGTCTCCGCATACATCTCCGCCGATGGTTCGCACACCACCGGCACATGGGTAGACGGAAAGTTCGCCAATATCGCCCGCAAATGATGCCGGGCCATACCGCCCACGCCGATCATGGTCAGGTTGACGGCCGTGTCTTGTGAAACTTGTTCCTTCATTATTTTGTTTTCCTCAGTATTCAGGATGTGGTTGGCTGATTATTCGAGCAATTTTTGATAACCAGCCTGAACAAAGTGATGATCAGCGGTAAATGCTATCGTAACATGCTCTTGCTGCATGATTACAAAACTGGAACAATCCGTTAGCCCCCATGCTTTATCTGGCCGTTTACTATAGAGCTGCCATGCTTCCTCATATAAAGTCCTGCTAACCGGAACAATCGTTAGAAAAGGCGTCTGTCGTAATGAGTTGATGAAACGGATCGTTTGGGCACGAAAATCGGGCGCCGCTAAAGCATCGGCAACTTCTAGCAAAACAAAATCAGTCGTGATCAATTTTTGCTTTTGCTGGCGCAATTTTGCCATCACCTGGTTTGCGTCTTTATGGTATTTATCCCGGCTGTTGAGAAGCGCCAGCCAGGCGGCCGTATCTACAAAAACATCACTCATACTGTTTGTCGTTTGGGCGATCCATAGAGGTAATGGTCATGTTCGGCGGCCAGGTCAGGAATGCCGGTATCTACTACGCTCTCTGCCAGGGTCTTCATAAAAATATCCCACGCCGCTTCATCATTACCATTCTCATCGCTTTTCACCCGCGTTAATAGAGTGAGTATGTTTTCCCACACTGGCAGGTCAAGCTGCACGGCCGTGCGCTCACCCGTCTCATCAACCACATAACGTGCCGACGCCAATAAGTCTTCAATAACCATTGTCTTTCTCCAGGTAGTAATAAACCTGCGGGCATTATAACACGGCCGTCATTCAGGCACATCATCCCCAAACACTCAAGTAAAAATGAGCAGCAGCGCCGAAATGATGAGCAGCGCCAGGATGAGTTGTTCGTACTGCTGCGGTTTGATTTTACCGGCCAGCCCCCGACCCATCCAAACGCCCACCAGGGCAATCGGCAGCATCCAGGCCATCTGCCGCAGCAGGCCAAAATCAAACAACCCCGCATACCAGTAATAGGGCACTTTAATCCAGTTCAAAATGGCAAAAAAGAGGGCATTGGTGGCAATAAACACCCGCGGTGTCACCTTTTGCAGCAGCAAATAGATGCTCACCGGCGGCGCACCTGTATGCGCCAGCGCCGAGGAAAAACCGGCGACCGTCCCGGCGGCCACACCGTGCCAGTTATGTGGCCGGTACGTCAGCCATTGCATGAGCCGTTTCTCAAAAATCTTATACAGGGCAAAAAGCAGGACAATGACCCCTAACAGCAGTTGCAGTGTTTCCGTGGGCGCGTTGGTAATAAAAAAAGTGCCAATTGTCACCCCCAGTACGCCCCCCGGCAGCAGCAAAATCACATACCAGCGCTGCCAGTGCCCCCAATGAAAAGCCACGGCAAACACATCGGCAAACATCAACACCGGCAGCAGCAGGCCAATCACCTGATCGGCCGGCAACACCAGCGCCATCAGCGGCGTGGCCAGCACCCCCATCGTGCCGCCCAACCCGCCTTTGGACAGGCCGATGAGCAGAGCCACACTGGCGGCGACGAAAATGACGTTTGTGTTCAAAATGGGATTGAAATTGGAGATTCGAGATTGGAGATTGGAGATTGGAGATTGAGACCCTTTTCATCTCCAATCTCCAATCTCTCCCTTTCTACATCACCCGGTCGCGGAATTCGCGGTTGTGTACTTCCACGGGCACGTGCATCAGTTCCAGGACGCCCCGCGCCACGTGTTCGGAGAGGCGGCGGAAGGCTTCTTCGCCTTTTTCTTTGGTGGCTCGCAGCGGGTTGCCTATGGTGCCGCTCTCGATAAATTCGTGGTGATCCATGGGGAAGTTGAAGTAGGTGTACCCTTCAAATTCCACGTCCGGCATCCCGTCTTTTTTGGCGAAGGTGCCGGGCAGGAATTCGGGGATGTGCGCTTTGGTGTGTTCGGCGCGCTCCATGCGCACCAGGTCCTCGCGCCAGGCCAGGTCTTGCGATGTTTCCAGCTCGCTGGCGTGCCAGCCGGGGGTCTCTTCCGGCGGATTTTCCATCAGACCCTTCAGAATGCCGGTGTATCGCTCCATATACGGTTTGATGAAGCCGACGAGGGCGCCGGTTTCGTAGCGCAACTGGCGCAGCACGGGGTCTACCACCTTGACGTTGGAGCCATGACCGTTCATAAAGATGATGCGGTTGAAGCCGTGATGGACAAGACTGCGCCCCACGTCGTACATAACGGCGAGCAGGGTGGAACTGCGCACGGTGATGGTGCCGCGCCCCATGCCGGGGTGGTGCATGTGCTGGGGCGAGTAACCCATCCAGATGGGCGGCGTGTGCAGAACGGCGATCATCTCGGAGACGCGGCGGGACATTTCTACGGCCGTGACCGTATCCGTATACAGTGGCAAATGGGGCCCGTGCTGCTCCAGGCTGGCCATGGGCACAATGACCAAATCCTTCACCGCCAGGTATTCGTTGATGTCCACATAGCTCAAATCGCCAATGTCCCAGGAGAGAAACTTTGACCGAAACTCGTCATCCCCTTCGGTCAGGTGGGGCAGGTTTTTATAGGTACGGCCGTGATCGGCAATCATAGTGCCAACTCCTCTGTTCTGATTTTGAGATTGGAGATTGGAGATTAGAGATTGACAGGCTTCTAATCTCCAATCTCTAATCTCTAATCTCTGTCATCATTTCAATAAACAATTTCGCCACTTCGCGCCCAAATTCCGGGTCGTTGACATGGCGGGCATAGGTTAAGACCGGAATGTCGGCGCGGATGTGGGTTTGCACCGTTTTCAGAAAATCGGCGTCTGCCTCCGGGTTCCAAAAGGGGCCGCCGGGCACGTTGGGAATGGATAACCCTTGTGTGGGCACGGCTACCACAACCGGCGCGGTCGCCAGATTCAACCGTTCGGCAAAGATGTGCCCAAGCTGAACCATCTCCTCGTGGCTGGCGCGGACGAGGGTGAATTCTGGGTTGTGGTCATAGATGGGACGGCCGTGCAGCGCCGCCGGAATCGTGCCCGCATTCCACACACTAAAATCCACGCAGCCTGGCACGACTACTTGCGGAATGCCCAACTGCCCGATCCGTTTCAGCCGCTCCGGACCGCCGTCGTGAATGCCACCCACCAGCGGGTCATAAATCTCATTGGTGGTAAAGTCAATCACGCCCACAAACTGCCCCAGCGCCGCCAACTCTTCCATCGCCGGGCCGCCAACCCCATTGGAGTGGAAAATGACCGCTTCGTAGCCATGTTCGGCCAGCACCGTTTTGGCGGCCATCACTGCTTTGGTGGTGTTGCCCAGCATGGTCATGGCGACGTATTTTGCGCCGGGTTCCGGTGTGGGCAGGCCATGCCCATATTCCACCATGCCCTTAATGGCTGCGGCCACATTGTCAAACACCGTGCAGGCAATGGGGTTCAGACCGAGGATGTCCACCACCGAGTGAACCACCATCATGTCCCGCGTGCCCACCAGCGGCGCAAAAAAGTGATAGCCGGAGGCGATGGGCGAGACCAACACTTTGGGCACACCCACGGGCAGCACCATCATGGCCGCCGCGCCCATCACCGCTCCTTCTGCGCCGCCCATGCTCACGGCCGTGTCCACTTTTCCCTGCGCATACAATTCCAGCAGCAGCTTTTTCAGCGCCTCGCGCATCCCGGCGACTGCCCGGCCGCGACTGCCGGCATTGCGCAATACTTCAATGGTCGTGTTAGCGTAGGTCGCGGCCGTGGCCCGGTCAATATCGGGCACAATGTCCAGCGGCTCACCCAGGATACCGGAATCAATCACCGTCGTGCCCAGCCCCAAACTTTGCAGCCGGTCACGCAGGTATTTAATCTCCGGCCCTTTGGTGTCCAGGGTGCCGATGATGATGACGTTTTTCGTCATATTGTTTTCAGGTGTTCAGGTGTTCAAGTACTCACGTAAACACCTAAACACCTGAGTACATAAACACTTATTTGATGAGCGGCAACAACGTCTTCCCCGTCGTGTCCACCAACCAGCTATAGAACTCTTCGGAAAGGACGCCGGAGCCGTGATCCTGGATGAATTTGAGCTGCTCTTCGGTCAGTTCCTTCTCGGCGCTGGCGGTGGCATTCAGGTAGGGGTTGGCCGGGGTGCGGTCAATGGGGGCCACAAATTCCACCGTGAGCGCGCCGTCATAGCCAATCTCCTTGAGCGTACCCACGATGTCACGCCAGTTCAGCGCACCCTGCCCGCAGGCCATCCGGTTATTGTCGGCCACGTGGAAATCGAACAGTTTCTTGCCGGTTTTGATGAGCGCCTGGCGGAAATTGGCTTCTTCGATGTTCATGTGGAAGGCGTCCAGGCAAACGCCTACGTCTGGGCCAACCGCTTCGGCCAGGGCCAACGCCTGGTCGTGGCGGCTGATGAAGTTGGTTTCAAAGCGATTCAATGGTTCAAGGGCGACGCGAATGCCTTCTTTTTGGGCGTGGGCGTTGATCTCTTTCAGCCCTTCCACGGCCCAGTTCCATTCCGTCTGTTCGTCGGCCTGGGCGCGCACCTTGCCCACCTCGGAGGGCACGATACTCATCACTTCGCCTTCCAACTCTTTCACCATAGTGATGCAATTTTTGAGATAGGTGATGGTGTTGGCACGGCCGTTTTCATCCGCCTGAATCAAATCCAACCCGGTGAACATCAGGCTGATGGAACCCCAACAACGAATTCCGTTTTCCTTCAGGGTACGTCGCAAATCCTTCGTGTCGTACTTGTCCGGTTCGCCGCCGATTTCGATGCTCTCGTAGCCATATTTGGCTAACCGGCGAATGGTCACTTCAATAGGTTCTGCGCGCATCCAGTTGTGCATGGAAAGATGCATGTTCTAATACCTCCTCTTTTTGAATTATGAATTACGAATTACGAATTATGAATGGGGCGTGACTTGCGCTGTTCCTCATTCACGAAATTCCAAATACTGCTCACTGCTCACTGCTCACCGATGCTGCCAGCAACTCATACAACCCCAACACCCGCAGCCCATACTCCCCGGCGTACCGATTCAGGTGATGGAGCGTGGCCGGGTCTTCGCAGAGCAGCAGTTGGGCGCCGCTGGTTTGAGCGTCTTGCAAGCGGGCGCGGGTGAGGCGTTCGGCCAGGGCGGGGTTACTGAATTGGATGTAGGTGCTGCCGACGGGCTGGGCACGATCTTTGCGCCAGAATAGTTCGCGGGGTGGGGTGGGCATCACGGCCGTGACCAACTCCCTCACTTTCTCATGCCTATTCGGTACGCGCACGGCATGAGTCGGGTCTACATATGCCCAGGGCGTCTCATCTTCTAGCTTGCGGAACGCAACTTCTCCGGCGGTTAATCGCTCTGCCAGAAAGTCTGTGACCTCGATAAAATCTGGAGGCGAGGCTTTAGCCGAAGCCGAAACGGGTCGGCTAAAGCCTCCCCTCCGGTCGTTAAAGGCATAAAAATCACCGGCCGACAATACCAAAAGCTGTTTTGCGCCAACACTCTCCAGTTCGTCAAAGGTGGTCTGCCATAGTTGGGCCGCCAGATCAGGGAAACCGGCAGAGTGGGCAAAGAGGCCGTTATTACGGCCGTACCCCACCACCACCACTTCCATCCCCACTGCGCCCAGCAATTGCAACACCGCCGGTAACGTCTCCGGCCACAAGTAGGCCGCTTCGTCACCGGCAAAGAGGGCGACCTGGCCCGCACCGGTCGCCGGTTGGGGCAGTTGGGGTTGGTACGGGTTCTGCCATTGTTGCAGGTGAGCGCGGAGTTGGGTCACGGCCGTACTCACCAACCCCTGGTCTACCAAGTCCGCCCGCACGGCCGCCAGCGCCTCTTCAAATGGCTGGTCGGTGGCGCAGTGCATCCGGCTGTTGCCACCATCCACCTCACTAAAAATGATGCCCACCGTCTCCTCATTCCAATCCGCCAATCCACGCTGCTGCGACGTGACCAGCAGCGCCATGCCATGCGGCGTCAACGCTTCCTGGTTCGTCACCATGCCCACCGGGGCCACGTGGCGGCACATCAGGCAAAAGCGGCAGTTTTCGAGGGTGGCAATCGTGTCTTTCATCTTTTTTTATCAAAGATTGCGCAGATTACACAGATTTTTTATCTGCGAAATCTGCGTAATCTTTGATGATCTTTCTCAAAATCCCACCTTCCCTGGATTCATAATCCCGTTCGGGTCAAGGCTCTTTTTAATTCGTTCCAGCATGGGCCAGGCGGGGCCGTATTGGCGACGCATGAAGCGGCTGAGTTTGAGGCCCACGCCGTGATGTTCGTTGATGATGCCACCGTTGGCGAGTACGGCCGTGATCGCCGTATCCCAGATGCGGTTGTGCAGCCGGATCGCCTCCTCTGCCTCCTGCGGCGGTTCCGGGATGATAAAACGACTGTAGAGCGACGCACCCCAGTGGAACCAGTGCGAAAAGTGACCGATGTAGTTCACGTTCCAATCAGCATACGTCTCTTCCACCGCCCGTTTTTGCGCCCAATACAGCTTTTCCAGTTTGTCAAAAGTCGTCACCGTCTCCGTCGTGCCATACATCCAGGGGAAATGCAGGCCGTTGGGCGGGTAGTAAAAGTGGTAGCGATGATCCCACCATTTTTCGCCCGGTTCCCGCCCCAGGTCTTGCCCGCCCAAACCCAGGCAAATGGCTAGCGCCTTTTGCTCTTGCAAGGCAGCAATGTCCGGGTCGCCGTCAAAACCCATCACCATGTACGCCCCGTCCATCTCGTAGCCCAATACCTTTTTGACCTGCGTGGCTGTAGAGGCAGGGTCATAGAGCCGGATGACAAAAGGCCCCAGGCGGCGGGTCATCAGTTGGCGGCCCGCTTCCAGGGCGTGGCCCAAATTTTGGAACAAGACCGCCCGCAGCAGCCGCGCTTCGGGAAGGTAATCCACCTGCATCGTCGCCTCGGTGATGACGCCAAACGTGCCTTCTGACCCCAGGAAGAGGTGGAAATAGTCCGGCCCACCGGCATGGTCGGGCACATGGGGGGTGCGGATAATCTCGCCCGTCGGCAGCACAATTTC
Organism: Anaerolineae bacterium; assembly: GCA_019637635.1. Lineage (GTDB taxonomy): Bacteria > Chloroflexota > Anaerolineae > Promineifilales > Promineifilaceae > CAADGU01. The sequence continues at coordinate 302 of JAHBVI010000055.1, read as the reverse complement.
CATGCGCAGCACCATATCTTCCGCTTTGCCGTATTTGGTGCTGATGGTGCCGGAGCCGCGTGGGGCCAGGTAGCCGCCCAACGTGGCGCAGTTGGCGGAGGCGGCGTAATGGGGCAGCGTCAGCCCTTTTTCATTGAGCGCCCATTCCAACACCGAGCCGTTGATGCCCGCTTCGGCCGTCACCGTCAGCGAGGTTTCGTCAATCTCCAAAATCCGGTTCAGCCGTTTCACGTCCAGCATGATGCCGCCAAAAACGGGTGCGGCCCCACCCTGCGAGCCAGAGCCGCCACCCCAGGGCACCA
>JAHBVI010000054.1 GCA_019637635.1 Anaerolineae bacterium | reverse complement strand
GTTGCAGCCCGGCCTGAATGGTGAATTGCAGGGCGGCGGCCAGTTCCGGGCTGTTGGGGGCGAAGATCAACTGCAACAGGCCGCTGCCAAAGTCAGGCCGGTTGACCCGCTCGCCGGGGTTGGTGAAGAGAAACTGCTCGATCATATCGCGGATATGGTCGTCTTCGGTGGTGAGGGCGGTGCGGTGACGGCCGTCAATGTGGAAAGGAAAATCAATCTGTATCATCGCTCACATTCCTGTAACTCGTGGTTGAGTCATCACAATCAGCAAGGGCGTGCCGGTGGGCGCGCAAATGGCCTGGCTATCCAGCAGCAGCAACGGCTGCCCATTGGAGGTGATGCGGGTAGCGGCCGTGACAAATTGGGCAGTGACACAGGGGCCATTGGCTGCTGGTGGGGGTGGCAGCGTACAACCGGCCACCATGTATGGCGAAGTAACAGCCACGGTAGGCTGCCCGCTCACCGTCACCCGCGGATTGGGCACGGTGGGCTGCGCCTGCCCCACGTGTGAACACAATACCTGTGCGCCAACATGAAGGAGAAAACCGGGCATATTAAGTTACCACCAGGGCCAGTTTGTTGATCATCACCGATGGCCCTAACATTTCAATCGAGGCACCCTTGCCATTGCTAATAAAGATACCGGCGTCATTCACCACAATGTACGCGCCTGTGGTGCTGCGCAAAATAATGCCACCTGTGGTCGGCGTTGGCGGCATCACCGGTGGCGGCGGCGACGGCGGCATGTCGCTGATAATGATCGCCTGCTGTAACAACGATTGCAGGACAAGGCTGGGGTCGGCCGGATTACCCGCCTGGGCAGCCAGGGGAATGTCGGATTGAGCGCCCCAGCGACAGCCAACCCAAATAGGCCGGTTGGGGTCGCCCTTCTCAAATTCCACCCATACACCGGTGCCAATGGGTGGCACGAGGTAGACGCCCATCGGCGGGCCGGTTGGGCCGGCTAAAGGCACACAAGCCTCAGCCCAACTGGAGGGGATGACGCCCAACACATCGGGCACATTGAGCATCAATCGCCCACGGAATTCCGGGTCCACGTTGTTTAACACGGTGCCGGGATATTTGCCGTAGTATTTTTTCAATCCATCATCTTCGTTCATGGCATCACCACCGGTGTTTGTGAAACAACGCCATCCCGCGAGAGGCTAAAACTCTGTTTGTATTCGCCTCGCTTGATGTTATGGGTCACGCTCTCCACGTAATACATGCCGTCATACGTCAGACCCGCGCCACGCACCCCCACCAGTTGGCGCGCCCGCAAAATATGCCCATAACGAATAACGTTGAGTGAACCGCTGCCACTCACCGCATCCGCCCCTTGCCGCAGCAGCCCAAAGGCACGTTTGGCCGCCTCGTCTGGTGGCAGGTTGGCCATATCATCGGAAAAACGTATTTTGGCGGGCGGCGTCAGCCGCGCCCCCAGCGGCGGTTTAAGAATGTCAATGTTGGGCAGGGGGATGGGTATCGGTATTTTTCTGGTCACCGGGTCAAGAATGGTGATGATTGTCACCTTCTTGGAAAGTCCATCCAGACTGAAACTGAGCGATTCGACATTGGTAGCCCAGTCGGAATTAACGCTGAGGGCCGGTTGGGGCACGGGCAGGCGTATATCGGGGCCAAAGTAGGCAATGTTCTGCAAGGGGAGTGGCCCTGGTTCCACGTAAAACGTGTAGCCGCAGCGGGCAGCCAGACTTCTGATATAGGCCAGGTCGGTGCTGGTTTGGGATTCAATGGCGCTGGTGGGGCTTTTAGGCACGTCCACCGGGGGAGGGATCACCAATGGCACAATACCAAAGGCGGCGTATTTAGCCAGAATAGCCACCAGCTTACCGGCATCGGGCAGGGCGGGATAAGGCAGCCGCATCTCAATGACATCCATGAGGACGCTCAGGTCTTCCCCGGTTAAGGTGAGGGTGGATTGGCCGGCCTCATTGCTGGGGGAAACCTCGTGGCGTGTGACTACGCCATCGGCGATGACCTGGGGGATGCCGCGAAAGGTAACGATGATGACGACCCGCGTCACCATGGGGTCAAGCAGCCCGGCGGGTTGCAAGACATTTTGAATCAACGAGGTCTTGCCCACGTTGAAGGTAAGTTGAAAACCGGTGCGCTGGCGCTGGCTGTTCACCTGAACGCTTTGCAGCGCTTCAGTGAGGGGGGGCGGCGCAGGTAGAGGCACAGCCAGCGGGCCAATGAGCAGGGTGAGGTGAATTCCATTAAGCATGGGGCGTTCCCGGTATGCCCTCAGGCAGGGTGATGCGCAGGCGGCGGCCAATGGTTTCGGTCAGTTCTTCGGGGCGCATGGCGTTGTTGGCGTCACAGATGCGCCAGAACTGCTCCGGGTCGCCTAAATATCGGGCGGTGATGTTGTCTAGCCGCTCCCCCTCGGTGACGGTATGTTCTTGAAGCAGGGCAAACCGGCCGGGTGGGGGCAGAAAGCGGCGGCGGATATAGCGGAGTTCACGGCCGTCGCTCGTCTCTATAATGGCTGTTTCCAGATAGTAATAACGGCTGGTTGGTGAAAAGCTCATCTTTTACCTCGTCATCAGAACAGTTTTAGACCCGCGCCTACGTTTTGCACGTTATTGGCCACGTTCAGCGTGGCCAGCACTTCTTTGGCAATGTGGTGCGCCAGGAAGAGGGCGCGGCCAGGGCTGAGTAGGGACAGGTCGTGGTAGCTCAATACCGCCAGTGACAGTTCTACTTTGGCCCGGATGGGGTTGAGCAGGGGATCATAGGCTTCTTCGGTAATGCTGAAACTGGTCAGGCGCACCGGCAGTACCCGCGCCGCGCCCCAGACAAACAGCACCATCGGCCCTTCAACCGGGATTACCTCAATGGTGCCAATGGCCGAAAGGACATCATTGGCAATGACCATGAAGCTCTTGGGGTATAACATCAGTTCCAGGGCGGCCAGGGTGGGGTGCAGACCGGTGGTAACGGTTAACGGATTTGCCTGTTCAAGCTGGTCGGCGGCGTCAATTTCCATACTCAGGGTAATGGTTTCTTTGGGCGCGCCGGTGAGCCGGAACGCTTCGCCGCGGTCGCCTTCCTGGCTGACGGCGCGCGCCTCCAGCCGGCGGGTCATGGTGTCCGGGTTGTATTGGAATATCACCACACTGGCCAGCGGGTTAAGCGGGTCTACGCCAATAAGCGCCCCTTTAAGTAGTCGGGGAGAGCCAGGAAAAGTAGTCACAGTTCATCACTCCTTAAAAACCAAGTTTTGGTGCGTCAGGCAAACGTAAGTCCGCGGGCAGCGGCGGCATGTTCTGTTCAGCCCAGGCCACTGTTTCGGCATCACAGTTGCCGCTTGGTTCGCGCTTTTCGGGTATGATGATAGGTTTTGTCAGGCGTGGCCTATCCATGGTCACATCCACACGGCGCAAGAAGGGGAAGAGGCGTTCCCAGCGTGCGCGCCGGGCCAGGCTTTGGCCGCCCGCCTTACCCTCAGAGAATTCTTTAATACGTTGGCGCATGTCAGCCCGCTCTGGCTCACTCATGCGTGCCGGGTCGAGGCCAAACAGCTTAAACTGTTCGTCTTCAGGTTTGTCACGTAGTTGGGCTTTGATTTCGGCAATGAGGGCGGCATCACTTGTACCTATTGGCCCACCCAATAGTTCGCCTAGCCCTTTGGCTGATGGTAACACGGCCGTCAGAGATGGATTGGCATTACTCAACTGAGTGCGAATATCGGCGCTGGCTTGTTCGGCGCGCCGTTTGGACAGGTCCAGGTTGTAATCTTTGCTGGCTTCTGGCGAGGCGTAACCTTCGATATCCTGGACATTGTATTTATTCCGCACCAACTCTTCAATTTGCATGAGTTTCTGGTTATGCACGGTCTGATCAGCCGGTGTGGTCTTATCCAGTTCATAATGCAACTGCACGACATCATGACCTGGGCTTTGTATTTCTTCTACATCGGGGCGCGCCCTGGTGACACGGACGCAATTGTAGCTTACCTGGGGCGGCGGACAGTCGCGGATGACGCACTCTTTCTTGGGCACATCAGGAATACGCTGCGATGTGTCTACCGTGCCAAAGGTGATAGAGAAAGTGCCGCCATTTTCCGATGAACCGGACAACGTCAGGCCCAGACCACGACCGGTGGAGACGCTGACGGTGCCGCGCACGGTGGTGGTGCTGGAAGGCGCCCGGCCAGACGGCCGTTCTTCTTTTTGCTCCACCGATACACCGGCCTGGACTGGCCCTACGTTCACTTTAGGCGTGAAGGAGATCGTCTGCACGTCCCCCTGCAAATTATCGGCCACGTGTTTATAAGCTGCGCCCAATTCTAATCCCCAACCTTTTGGCGTCAGGCGGAACAGCCCTTCCACATCGTAGGAACGGGTCTGCAAACCCTGTTCGGTTGTACCCTTAATTTCGGCTCGCAATGTACCGCTGATAGTGATGGCAATGGTGGTGCTGGCGCTGACCGAAGTTTGCTGTGCTGTTTGCTGAATTTGGGCAAAAACATCACCGCCACTGAGGATGGTCTGGGGCAGGCGTTTGACCAATTGTTCGGCATCGCGTCGCAGCCGGTCATAACGCGCCTGGGAGTCCATTTCTATTGTCGTTGCGCCCTTACAGTATTGGTAGCGAATGCCAAAGGCGTTGGCCTGGGCGTCAAAATAAACGATGTCGCTGGATGGCGTGGACTGGGTGAAGGGGATCGTCTGGCAGGAACGGCGCGTGATGGTACGGGTGACTTCGATATGGCCGTCGGCCGTCGGCCGATCCATTTTATTTTTGGTGGTATCGGCCTGGCGTTGGGGCCGGGCCTGGCTGACGGCGCGGTTGATCTGGGGCTTCTGCCCGGCCATTACCTGGTCGGCAGCCGTGCTGGCTTCACGTTCCAACGGCGCATCTGGCTCGTCTATGGGTGAAAATGTTTGCACAACTGCACTGCTGCCGGTTGTTTGTTGCTGGATGGTATGAGCCAGTTCATGGGCCAGCAGTCGCTGGCCGGCGTGGGTTGTGGGCATATATTGTCCCGCGCCAAAGACAACATTGTGCCCTACCGTATAGGCCAGGGCATTGACTGCCTGGGCTGAGGCAGCGGCCCGCTCACCTGTATGCACACGCACCTGGCTAAAATCGTGGCCGAAGCGTGGTTCCATGAAGGCGCGAGTGGACGGGTCAAGCGGTCGGCCGGGAGAGCGCAGCACGTCATGGACGATGGGGGGCACGGTTCCCGGCTCATCATGGTTGGCCGCTTTCCGCTGCAACCTTTTCTTGCGGCACTCAGCACATTCACCGCCGGCCACGATATGGTTGCCACAGGCACACTGGCGCTGCAGCACAGGTGGGTGCGCCTCAGAAAGTGATGGTGAAGTGGACAATGTCTTTTCCATAGTCTGCTTTTACAAGACCCCTAGGCAACGGCCGTGTCCCTATTTCGCGGTGTGGGAAAATCGCCAATGGGAGCAACCATCGCGCGCAAAGCACGGCAATAAGTGTCCGACACGGCATTGCTGGTGCAGGCAGTGATCGCGCCTTCCGCCGGGTCGTGCCGGGCCGCCCCGGTCATGTGCCAGAGTTCATGGGCGATATGATTGCAGTTGGGATTAGGGTTGGGCTGGTTTACGGCTATGGCAAAATAATTGCGGCCCGTATACTCGGCATCCAGCCCTGGCAACATGGTGACGCCACCGCCAGAGCCAGGAACGTCATCCACGACCAGCATGGGGACGCCCCTGGCGCCGGCAAAAGTTGGGCCTTCGCCTAACGCCTCGGCATCTGCAGGGTAGTCGAGAGGGCCAAGGGGATCGCCGGCCGGCCGGGCCGTCGGCGCGGGAAAAACGGACGGCCCTCTCAAGAGAGTCCAGTTGAAATCAAATTTGAGGTCAAGGCAACAGTTTGCCAGTATCCTTTTGGCTTCGTTAATTTCAGTTCTTAACCGGGTCATTGTTGCTTGCGTGGCCCGGCGGCGGAAAAATACCGTGACCCAAAAGTCCCGTCTGCCGCCTAAACAACTTTCGCACTGGCCATCCGAACAGCTTCGCTGCAAGGCTGGCAGGTTGATGCCCATATTTGAATGGAACTGCTGATTTACATGTGGCCGGGACACAATTTGTCTGGCGAACTCATCCGCCTCCTGTTCCCAGGCATCACCGGGATGATTGACGCGCCATTCACTTTGCAACTGATGGCTGCCGCTTTTATCTTGCTGCACAACATGTGTGAGTTCGTGGGCTATCAGCCGCTTGCCTGCTTCTGAAGTCGGTGTGTATTGACTGCTGCCAAAGGCCATGTCGCGCCCCACCGTATACGCCAGGGCATTGACTGACCGCGCCGACTTTGCCGCTTTCGCATCTGTATGCACCCGGACGTGACTGAAATCATGGCCGAAGCGGGGTTCCATGAAAGCGCGGGTGGCGGCATCAAGCGGTTGACCGGGCGAGCGCAAGACTTCGTGAACGATGGGAGGGACGGTTTCCGGTTCGCTGTGGTTCGTGGCTTTACGTTGCAACCGTTTTTTACGACATTCAGCGCATTCGCCACCGGCCATGGTGTGGTTGCCGCAGGCGCATTTGCGTTGGAGAAGGCCACCAGATGTTAGGCTAGTTGCCGTTTTTGCCAGGGGCTGGGTGATTGTGTGTTGGTTCATCGGCCGTTTCCCCCAAACACTGCTTGCGCAATTTGCTGCCCTAACCGGGCCGGATTGTTGTCGTTGTCCAACTGAATGGCCCCAGCCGGAATCGAAGGCACAATGCCACTGGCGGGCAGGTTGGCGGGCAGGCCGCCTTCGTTAATCAGGCGAGTCAGTTCATCGCTCACGGCCGTGCCCAACACCGCTCGCTCCCGTGCCGAAAGCGTAATCCCGTCTAATACCAGCCGTTCAATATGCAAATTCACGTCCATGTTGTTCATTGAAAATCCACCTCCCGCAACGGCCGTCCCAACTTGCGAAATTCCGAGCGCGCCGCCGACAGGATGAGGGACATGGTAACCGGCGTACCGGCCTGGGCCGCCAGGAAGGCCGCATTCAGGGCCACATTGTGGATATTGCCGCCGGTCAGATTCAGGCGCGCCAGCCGCGCCATGTCTACCTTTTCCGGCGCCAGCCTGTCTAAATCATCTTGGGCCATTTCGCCCCGTTCCACCTGGGCGGCCGTTGCTGCCAGGTACTCGTCGTTGACCACCTGTGTTTGCGGTGGGTAGACTTTGGCCCACATCGCCTGTCGTTCGGTCGGGCCGGGGAAGGGAAAATTAACAATGAACCGCAGGCGGCGCATAAAGGCGTTGTCCAGGGCGCTTTTCATGTTGGTGGCCAGGATGGCCAGGCCGCGATATGTTTCCATGCGCTGCAACAGATAGTTGATCTCGATGTTGGCGTAGCGGTCGTGGCTGTCTTTGACCTCGCTGCGTTTGCCAAACAGAGCGTCCGCTTCGTCGAAGAAGAGGATGGCCCCGCCGTCTTCGGCGGCGTCAAACAGGCGGCGCAAATTTTTCTCCGTCTCGCCGATGTATTTGCTGACGACGGCCGATAAATCTATGCGATACAGGTTCAGCCGCAGATCGTTGGCGATGACCTCGGCGGCCATCGTTTTGCCGGTGCCGCTCTCCCCGGCAAACAGGGCGTTGATGCCCAATCCCCGGTTCATCTTGGCCCGGAAACCCCATTCGTCATACACCAGACTGCGCTGCTGCACCTGCCCGGCAATGCGGTGCAGGATGGTCAATTCTTCATCCGGCAGCACAATGTCGTCCCAGGTGGCTTTGGCGTCTAGCCGCTGCGCCAGCACGTCCAGGCGGGGGCGGGTGGTGAGCAGGCTGGCGGCCCATAGATGCGTGATGCGTGATGCGTGAGACGTGATGCGTGAGGCGTGATGCGTGAGAGGAGATGTGGCATCCTCTGTAGCATTTTGGGGCATGACGCGGTGGACAATTTGCCGGATCGTTACCCCATTCAGATTGAATTGGGCTGCCAGCAGCGCCGGCACCTCCACTGAAAACCGCTCACTGCTCACTGCCAACTGCTCACCGCTCACTGCATCCTGCTCCCTGCTTACTTCATACTGATCACCGGCCAAAGCGTCCGCCCAAATGGCCTGCTGCTCGGCGGGCGTGGGTTTGTCTACTTCTACGGCCGTCGTCACCGCCCCCAATCCCGGCCGAATATCCCGTGTGCCCAACAAAAACGGTCCCTGGCTGCGCGCCAGAAAACGGTGCAGGGTGGACACGGCCGTCGTCGCCGGGGCTTCTGGTTGGGCCGGGCCATCTACATCCTGCGCGTCCAGGTAAAGGGCTACCGGCAGCAGGATGCTTTCCCGCTGCCACAGGCGGGCCAGCGTCTCCAATTCGCCTGCTTGCGCAGGCAGCAGTTCCACCGGCAGGCGATAGAGGTGCAGACCCAATACGGCCGTCGCCGCCTGGGCGACCATTTGCTGGCTGAGGGGGTCTGCCCCCACCAGTTGCACCGGGGAAGCGCCTTGTTGTAAATGTTGCACGGTCAGATGGACGGCCGTTGCCTGCGATTCTGGCAGCTCTTCTACCCCCACCGCCACATCAAACGGTACCAACAGCGGCGCCAGGCGATCATCCAGATAGTTCAGCCCCTTCAAATAACTGACAATGCGCTCGTCGGCGCGCAGGGCGCTGGTGGTCAGCGGCTGCGCCCCCGGCTGGTTAATTTCAATCAGCCGCCAGTAGCGCAACGGCCGTTCCGGGGACATCGCTTCCCAGGCCGGTTCATCAAACAGGGCCAGCGCCAGGGCAAAGGTGGGATACGGCCGTGACGGATCATCCTGGGCCAGGGCGCACAACCCGGCCATGCGGGTATCCAGTTCCAGCGCCGTGCACAGCAGCAGCAAGTCCCGTTCAAAGGATGATAGGCCCAACCGCCGGCTCAAAATGTGCAGGGCCGGGGGTGGCTCCATGGCTGCGGCGGCCGCCATAGTCGCCGCAGCCTGCGCGATTTGCTCCTCTGTTACGCCATCGGCCGGGGGCGGCAGCAGCAGCGGCTCTGGTTCGGCGGTCGTTTCGGTTACCGCGGGCCGTCGGAAGCGCCAGCGCGTGGCTGGCTCTGCCGGAGCCGCAGGCGAGATCGGCGTGGCAATTACGGGCGCCGGTTCGCCCGCCGCCCGCTGGCGCAGACGCAGGCGCAGCCAGACCAGCGCCGCCGCCAGGTACTCATCGTTGCCTTGCTGCCATTGTTCCAGGTCGGTCATGGGAGCGTTACCTTTTGGTTCTCGTCAAACTGCGGCGGCTGCGCCAGGTAGTCAATTAACAGGCTGTCCACACCATCCACCCGTAGCCGCATGAAAAACTCCGCGCCGGTGGAGAATTTACCGGGAGGGTCGTCCACGGCCAGAAACGTCAAGGTATCGGTTGCCGTGGGGTGCGGCTGGGCGGGAATCTCGTGCGGCCCCAGCAGCAGGGCGGCGCGCTGCTGCCGACGGATCGTGGGTATGGTGGTGACCGTTAAGGTGATGGTATCGCCATTGCGCACGGCCGTAGCCAGCGTCATCTGCGGCGACAAGGCAAAGGGCAGTTCGTTGCTGATGCGGCTGAACGTTTCATCAGGCCGGATAAGCTGAACGGCCACCGTGTAAATGCCCGCCGGAAAATCATCAGGCTGGTTGGGTATGGTTACTTGAATTTCAGTGGCTGTGCTGCTCGTGGGGGGAACGGCAATGGGATCATCCAGCAGCGGATGGCGAAACAAAACGGTGACACCCGTTCCATCCAGGTGATGGCCGGTCAGGGTCAGCATTTCCGTGAGCCGCGCCGCCGGTTGTTTGTCCGGCAGGGTGACGGCCGTGAGCGTGGGATAGGGCGGGACCAGGTCGGGTTGGCTGGTGACGCCCCGGTCTTCTTCGCCGCGCCGCAGCACCGGCAAGGGCGTGCGCGCCGGGCGGTTGCTTTCAATCAGCACCACCGAAGCCTCGTAAGCGGCCGACAGCCGGTACTGCGTCTGGAACGCCGTCCACATCTTGGACATCTCCTCTAACGAGAAGGGTTGCAGGGTCAGCCGCACCCGTTCCACCTGGTTATGCAGGTCATTTCCGACCAGGGCATTCTCAATTTCGGTCTGTCCCAGCAGCGGGTGATCGTGCAAAATGCTCATCGCCCGGCCTAACAGGCGGTGGCCGATGAAAGCGGCGTCCTCTTCGTTATCCCGCACATAAGCCGTGAGCAGGTAATGGAGGGTCAGGGGGAGCGGCGGCTGGCCGGTTTCGCCTGGCCGTATCTGGCGCGGCATATCCTGGTTGCGCCAGGCGGCGTTTGGGCTGACCTGGTAGAGGAACAGGTTAACCTGCCGTGCAAAATTCTGATTGGCCGCTTCATCAGGCGGGCGGGCGGTTACTTCCGTGCCCGCCAGCGCCGGATCGCTGCTGGGGTCTACAGCCGGGCTGGCGTTGATGCGGCTGTCCAGCAGGTTGCGCAGGGTGGCCGTGACGGCGGCTATGGCTAAAGAGTTGCTCATGGCCGGCCTCCATTACGCTGGCGCAAATAGTCGTCCAGGCTCAACACCGGCGTTCGTGGCTGTTTTTGCGCCGCTTTGGCCGGGGGCGGCGGCGTGGCCCGCACCTCAATCCGGCCAATGGTGATGTGAACGGTGGGGGCCGGTTCTGGTGGTGTGACCGGCGGTGGGTGGTGGGGCGCACGGCCGTTTGCCGGGATGAATGGTTTGATCTGCTCCGGGCGAATGGCTGCCGGATCGGTGGTGGGCTGGCTGGCCGGTTCAGGGACACCCACCGGAGCGGCTGCCACCGGCGGCAACGGCTGGATGGGTTGCTCGCGGACAATTTCAACGAGTGCGGGCGCTGGTGGGGCAGGCGATTCGGCCACATGCCTCAACAGCGTGATTTGTTCCCGGATGATGACGGACGGATGGGTTTCTCTGGCCGGTTCTGGCTCTGCCTGGTTATGGGAGGGCGCGGAGGCAACGATTACCGGTGTGGCCGGGGTAGGAGCCGGTTGGCGTGGCGGCGCGGGCGGGGTGGCTGCCGGGGCATCGTTTACCGGCGGCTGATTTTGTGGCGGCTGCGCCGGTTCGGAAGACGCGGGCTTTAGTGTGGGCATGGGGAACGGCCGTGGCAGTGCGGCTGCGGCAGGGGCAACCGGTATGGGCGTTGGCGCAGCCGGCTCTGGTGCTGTTTGTCTGGCGGGCGCTGGTGTGGGCGACGTCTGTGGCCTGGGCAGCGGGTGCATATCAGGGGAGGAAACGGCCGTCGCTTCTTCGCCGGTGACAGAAGCCGGGAAAAGGGGAGTCGCCCCTGGCCAGGGTTCAAACAGCGAAACAGGCCGGGGTTGGATGACGGCCGTTTCCGGTAACTGCCGCGCCACCAGATTGTCCAGATAACTGAGCGTTTTCATGGGCGAACCATTTCCAGATAAAAGCGCCGTCGCCAGGGCGTCAGCGCCAGGATGTCGGCTTCAGACCAGCCATAAGCGGCAGCCAGCAGATGGACTTCGTGCAAAACCCGGTAAGCCCAGGTGTTGATCTCGGCCCAGAAGAAGGCCACGATGTCAAAAGGGGCCAGCCAGTGATGGCGACAATGCGGGCAATCCAGCGCCAGTTGCACGTCGGCCTGGGGGTCGGCAGCGGCCATCTGGGTGATGACGGCTTCAACCACCGGTTCAGGCAGAACATCGGCGGCGACAACTTTTCCTTTGCTGCGACGCACTTCCAGCAAACAGCGTTGGAAGAGCAGCCGCCGGTTTTCGGTGGGGTCGCGGTCGCCGGTCACGGCCGTGACGTCCACACTATTGGGCAGGCGAAAGCGCACCTGGTAGCCATTGTGGGTTAGCATGAGTTCACTTGTTTCCGGCGGCGGTAGGGCGCGAATGTTTGCCGTTTGAAAGTTCAATTCCAGTTTCTCGCTACAGGTGGGGCAGGCCGCCAGGCAGGTCAGGTTGGGGCCAAACGTCCACTCACGCAGGGTCAGGATATGGCTGTCGCGGTTGCCAATGCTCAGTTCGGCCAATTGTTCGGCCGGCGTCTCCGGGCAGGCGGCGGATAGAACCAGCAGCGCCCAATTTGCCAACGGCTGCGCCAACCCCTGTTCCCACAGGCTTAACAGTTGCCAGGTAGATAATGGTCGCATGGTGCAATAATCAGTAATCGGTAATCGGTGAGTCTACTGAAGAAAGCCACCACAGAGACACGGAGGCACGGAGTTTTCTCTGGTCGAAATTCTCTGTGTCTCTGTGCCTCTGTGGTTTTTTCAATAATCTCATCGGTGATCAGTGATCGGTCTATGGTCGTTGGCGGATAACGGATTACGGATAACGGACTTCGGATCAAGCCGGTTCCGTAAACGACTCTTCGGCCGGTTCGGCGACCTCATAATCGCGTTCCCAGCCTTCGTTTTCCAGCTTGAGCGTTTGAATGAGAACGGCGTTGGCGTTGGCGTCCAGATCGGCCTGCGCCTGAAATTCAGACACCCAGCAGCGATACACCTTGTAGCGCAGCGCCAACTGGCCCGCTTCGTTATACACCTCGATGATGATGTCTTTGCGAAAATCTTTGAGCGCCACTTCCGCGCCCAGACCGGCGCCGTAGTTCCAGACCTTGTTGGCCCACTGCTCAAACTCTTTGTCGTGGGTGACGCCCCGTTCCAGGGTAATGGCCTCATACTCCGTGCGGCCGGGGGATTTGCGGCTGCTGATGGGGTCGCCGCCTTCGCGGTGTTTGACCACCTCGGTAGTGCGTTTGAGGGCGCTCACTTTGCTAATGCCGGCGACCGGGTTGGTGTTACCCACCCAAAAAACGCGGAATTTGAAATTTTTATACGGATCGAACCGTTCGGTGTTCACAGTAAACTGAGCCATGAGTTCCTCCCTACGCCTGAATCTGGCCGGCCATCTGTTGCAGTTTGATGACCACAAATTCGGCCGGTTTGAGCGGCGCGAAGCCAACGATGATGTTCACGGTGCCCAGGTTGATGTCGTTCTGGGTCGTCGTTTCCTTGTCACACTTCACAAAGTATGCCTCACGCGGCGAACTGCCCTGGAAAGCACCCTGGCGGAACAGGTTGTGCATAAAAGCGCCCACGTTGAGACGAATCTGCCCCCAGAGTGGCTCGTCGTTGGGTTCAAACACCACCCAATGGGTGCCCCGGTACAGGCTTTCTTCAATATACAGAGCCAGACGACGCACGGGGACATATTTCCACTCGGAGGCCAGGCGATCATCTCCTTGCAGGGTGCGTGCCCCCCACACCACCCGGCCGGCGGCGGGCATGGCGCGCAGGCAGTTGACACCCAGGGGATTTAATTCACCGTTTTCGGCGTCTGTCAGAGGAATGCTCAGTTGGGGCACACCGACCAGGGTGGCTTCCAGACCGGCCGGCGCTTTCCAGACGCCGCGCTGCGTGTCGGTGCGGGCAAAAATACCGGCGACCGCGCCACAGGCGGCAAAACTTTCCACCTGATCATCGTGCAGGGGATTGGGCTGGCGCAGGCGGGGGAAGAACAGGGCGGCATTTTTGCTGCGAGTGCCCACGTGGTCTTCGTTGGGGTCTTTGAATTTGCTCACGGCCGTCGCCTTGTCATTCCAGTTTTTGGGCGCGTCTACAATGAGCATGGCCCGCCGTTTTTCACAGTAGGCGGCGGCGTCCGCCATCAGCGTCACATCCACATCCAGCGTGTCGGTGGGGTTCCGGTAGGGGGGGATGCAAAGCAAATTGAACAGGTCGGCCTGTTCCAGGGCGTACATCCCTTTTTTGTCTTGCTCACCATTGGCCGGTGTGAAGTTGGCTTTGCTCAGGTAAATGCCATCAGAGACGGCATCGAGCCGGGCATCTTTGGCCGCCTGCAAAGCATCCTTGGCGTCATTAACGGCCTGTTGTGCCGCATCAATGGCGGTTTGGTCTGGTGGTATGGCTTGTTGGGCGGCAGCCAGCGCTTTCTTCTTGTCGGCCAAATCTTTCTCTGCGGTCGTAACGTCGTCATCAGCCGCGGCGATAGCTGGCGGATTGGTGGGGTCGAGGGTGACGGTGTGATCCCAACGCACCAGTTTTGACTCTTGGAGGACATTGTCTATGCGGCGCGGGCTGTCCTTAAAGGTGAGGTTGGCGTAACGCTCGCTGGCGCCGCCGGGGCCGGCATCGCTGACGGTGAGGTTGAAGAGGTCAGCCGTGGTCAACCCCATGGCCTGAGCGGCGCTTTCGCTGACATCAGTGTCCACGCTGGCGCGCAGGTAGGCGCCCCACTTCCCTTCATTGGCGGCTTCTAGCTGAACGGTACCGGCGTCAAATGTAGCCAGAGAGGGGGTGGCGTCATTGCCGGTTTCCGCATTGAAGAGACGGACGATGACCGCCTGGCTGCCGCCGTTCAGATAAAAGTCGCGCACGGCGTAACCCAGGCTGCTTGCGGCCCACAGGCCGCCAAAGATGCGCTCAAAATCACCAAAACTGTTGATCACCACCGCTTCATCGGTGGGTCCGCGCCGGGCGCGGCCGATGAAAGCGGTAATGGAGGTGGCGACGCCGGTAATGGTGCGCACCCCACTCGGAATTTCCTCAATATAAACGCCGGGATAGGTCAATGTGACTGGCATGGAAACCTCCTTTCGTCACGGTCTGACGGCCGTACCACTGTGACGGCCTCAATTTGTTTGCTGATTGTGTGGGTTGTGATGTGATTGTCCCTTACCCTGGTCTCTGAGCCAGGTTTGTAAGACCTCGGTTAATTGAGGCCATTCCATAAAACGACCAATACTAACTCCCTCCAAATTCACCAACTCTCCATAGACCAACTGAGCATCTCTATTGATGGCCAGGCGCAGAATCAAGGTAGTATGGCGCTGATCCGCCAGGTGGTTGTCCATACGGTTTTTCCTTTAGCGACGCCCACAACCCTGACGATGGTTGGCTCAATTAGCAGAGGCAGTGTAACGGCCGTGCCTGATGCCCGGCTGAAACGAGACTGAATTGAAACTGAAGTTGGGCTGAACTTTGGCTGAGGTGGAACAAAAAAGTTCAACTTTTCCGAAAAGTTGAACTTTTAGAAACTTAAACCGTATGCGGCGTTAGCCGCACCTGATCATAGAGCAACATGGTTTGCTGCTCTGGCACGGCGTCAAATTCCGTGTGCAGAATGTCCACGCACAAACGATATTGGCGCAGCGCCTGGGCGCGTTCGCCGCGGCGCACATAACAGCGCATCACCAGGCGGTGGGCGTCTTCACGGCAGGCGTCATTTTTCAACAGTTGGTCGGCATATTGCAGGCAACGGCCGTAATCACCCACAGCAAAATAATAATCAGCCAGGCGCGCCAGCACCGTCAGAAAGTGGGCGCGCAGCCGTTCCCGAATCATCACACCGTTGATATCGGCGCAGGCGCACAAATCGCCCCGGTAGAAGGTGACGGCCTGCGCGTAACAGGAAACTGCCACCGGCAGGTTATTGGCCGCTACATACTGGTCGCCGGTGCTTACCAGGTTCTCAAAACAGGTCACGTCTACACCCACGCCCACCTCCTGGTTCAGACGATAATACCCATCCTCGTGTAAAACGGGCGTGTCGCCGCCGATTTTGTCGCCAAACAGTTTGCGCAGGCTGTAGGTCAGGCTGTTGAGTGATTGGCCCGACAGGTCTGGGGGATGGCCGGGCCAAAGGGTTTCCAGCAGCAGGTCACGCGGTACGGGCTGCTCCGGTTGCAGCCCCAGGTAACGCAGTAATAGTTCTGCCTTGCCGCCATTCAGGGGGATGGGCTGCCCACTGATCAGGACGCGGAATTCACCTAGCAGGCAAATCAAAATCGGCCAGAGATCGCCGATTGGCGTTTGCAAAATGGCATCATTAAAGTCCAGGGCCGCACCGCTCATGGGATACATTCTGGTTTCCTCAATACCACATATGGCCGGTGGAGTGGTTGTTTTTTGCAGAAGACTGTCTCTTGCAGATATGAAGGCGCTTTGTCAATCGGGTAAGTGTGTGAGATTGTTGCTGCTAAAAAACACAGTGTATACTAGCGGTGCAGGGTAAAGGGGCATCGTTAAACTACCGTTAAGGGATTCTACCGGGTAATTTTTGTTCACTTCCAGAGTTGGCTGTTTGCCAGACTACAACTGCCTGGCCTCTGATTACATTATGGCCTGGCAATGGTAATGATCCTGCTCTCAAAAGTTGGTCTTTTTTACACGTATCCCGAAAGTAGGCCAAGCCGACACCCGGAATAAGAATCACCGTTGGGTTTGGATCGCGCATGGCGGGTGAATCAGGATGTTTACACGCTTCATAGTAGGCCGCATAATCTTCACGGTATTGGGCCAGACCGCTTCCCAATTTTGCCAGTAGCGCCGCGAATGACTCGCCTTGCGGATTCCAATCAACAAAAAGCGGCTTGATTTTGGTGCGTAGAAAATGGTCAGGGCAACTGGTGCCAATTTCTGCCAGGCGGACCGCATTATGGCTGTTCACAAATTCCAGTACGCTGTCGGTGATGTGAACTGTGCCGATAAAACGATTTTGCTGCGAAACCATGCCACGTAGCGTTGGCAGGAGCCTGAGCAACAGAGCCTCTCGCTCTGCTTCTGGTAACGATTGATATTTCGCCCCGCCGAAGGTGTTTGCGCCTTTGTCATGAGCGGCGATGTATTCGGCCGCTTTTTCGATGAGGGTCAGCGTCAATTCATAACATGCCTTGTCGTCATCGGCCCAGTTGATCAACCCGTGCTGGCCCATGATCAGCCCTTTGAGTTGTGGATTTTCGGCAGCCAGTTTGCCCATTATCAACCCTAGATCAAAGCCGGGACGCTGCCAGGCCACCCAGCCTACCTCATCGCCATAAACTTCCTGCGTCAGCTGCTCCTGGTTTTTGCTGGCGGCGATGGCAATGGCGGAGATGGGGTGCATATGGTCTACGTGCCGGGCGGGGATGAAGCCGTGCAGCGGCGTGTCAATGGAACTGGCGCGGGGATTGAGGTTGAAAGTGGTATGCGCGTACATCGCCACCATTTTGTCCTCAATCTCGGTTTTGACACCTTTCACTTCGGCTGCGTCGTAAATGGCTTGCAGGGAGAGCAGTTTGTCCATGTAGAGCGAAGCGAAGTTGGCGCGGGTGCTGGTGCGCAGGTCGCCGCCAGAGCCTTTGACCCAGAGGATGTCTACTTCTGCGCCGGTCAGGGGGTCAGCCATTTGAATTTTGGACGAGGTGTTGCCGCCGCCGGTATTGGTAATGCGCTGGTCGTCACCCAGGATGTTGGAGCGGTAGCGCAGCCGTTCCACCGGATCGAGCCGGTCGGCGACGGCATCATCCCAGGCGTAGGTGACGTGTTTGAATGTGTGTGACATCTAAAACTCCTTCCTTGTCAGGCAGTGCCAGGCACAGGGCAGCAAGTTGTAGGCAAACCCAGGCGGTTTTGCCCTGTGCCTGGCACTACTTCGGCTAATGAACTTGTTGCAACAGGCCATCCACCAGTTCTTCGGGTGTTTGCGGCAGGCCGTCGCTTTGGAAGTGCAAGACGCTCAACAAGGGCATGTCCCGCAAGAAATCCATGGGATTCATGCCGATGAACTCTGTCTCGCCCATGTCACCGCCGCCAAACAAGCCACCCTGCCCCATCATCTGCTGTAAAAATGGGCCTAACACGGCCTGCCCACGCGGGTCGTCCATCCAGGCGCGGATGGTGGAGTCGCGGTGGAGGATGGAGGGTAATTCGGCCGTAGATTGCAGCGTCACCGTGAGGGAAGCGCGGATGTCGGCCGCCGATGCGCCAATTAAAATATCAAATACACCCTCTTCGGCGATCCATTGTTTGTAGGCAGGATCGTAATAGGCGAAAGCGCGGAAGTTGAGGGGGATGGCGACGGTTTTGGTCTCACCAGGTTGTAACATCACTTTGGTGAACCCTTTGAGTTCTTTAGCCGGCCGTACCAGCCTTGCTTGCCGGTCATGCACATACACCTGCACAATCTCCGAACCAGCTATCGCCCCCGTGTTGGTCACATCTACAGAAACGGTCACACCGTCCGTATCTTTGAAAGTAGTGGCCGAAGCACGCGGGTTGCTGTAAGCAAAAGTGGTGTAACTCAGGCCATAGCCAAAGGGGAAAAGGACGGGCTGCTCTCTGGCGTCGTAGTAGCGGTAGCCGATGAACAGCCCTTCGCCGTAGCGTACCACCCCATTTTCGCCGGGGAAGTTGAGGTAGGCGGGGGTATCACGCAGGCGCAGGGGGTAGGTTTCGGCCAGTTTGCCGCCGGGGTTGACACGGCCGTACAACACATCCGCAATCGCCCCGCCACCCGCCTGCCCCATCATCCACGCTTCCAATACGGCCGCCGTGCCCTCAATCCAGTCGCTCATAGTCACAGCCGCGCCATTGTTGAGGATGACGACGGTGCGGGGCTGCACGGCCGTGACCGCTTTGATCAGCGCCACCTGCTGCACGGTCAGGTCTAAATCGGGCCGGTCATACCCTTCTGACTCCTTGAAGCCGGGCAGCGCCATGTAGAGCAAAGCCACATCGGCCGTTTGGGCAATGGCAACGGCTTCGTCAATCAACGTTTGCTGGATACTGTCATCGGCCGGGTAGCCAGGCGCAAAGCTCAGTTCGGCGTCCCCGGCCAGCTTTTGCAGTTCGGCAAAGGGCACGTCCACGGTGGTGGGGTTGATGTGCGAACTGCCGCCGCCCTGGAAATGGGGCGTTTGCGCCGCCCGGCCAATAACGGCGATGTGCTGCGGGTGTTGCAGGGGCAAGATGCCGTTGTTTTTCAGCAGCACCATGCCCGCGGCGGCCACTTTGCGCGCCAGGGCGTGATGGGCGGCCACGTCAAAACGGCTGCCCTGTCCGGCTGCGAGCGGTTCTTTGGGCGTTTCCGCCGCTTTGAAAACGATGCGCAAGATGCGGGCAACGGCCGTGTCCAGCACCGCTTCATCCAGTTCCCCACTGTTCACCGCGTCAATGACCGCCTGTACCCGCGCCTTTTTGGGGCCGGGCATTTCCAGGTCGAGTCCGGCTTTCAGGGCGGCCACCCGGTCATGCACCGCCCCCCAGTCAGAGACGACGAAACCCTCGAACCCCCATTCATCCCGCAAAATGTCGGTGAGCAGTTGGCGATGTTCGGAGCCGTAAGCCCCGTTGATTTTGTTGTAGGAACACATGACGGTCCAGGGTTGGGATTTGATTACGGCCGTTTCAAAGGCAGGCAAATAAATCTCGCGCAGCGTCCGTTCATCCACCTCCGCGCTAATGGAAAAACGCTCAAATTCCTGGTTGTTGGCCGCGTAATGTTTCAGCGACGTGCCCACCCCTTTGCTCTGGATGCCGTTGATCAGGGCGGCGGCCATTTCCCCGGCCAGGTACGGGTCTTCGGAGAAATACTCAAAGTTACGGCCGCACAACGGGCTGCGTTTCATGTTCACACCAGGGCCGAGGATCACGTCCACATCCAGGGCGATTGCTTCTGCGGCCAACGCCTGCCCCATTTCGTGCAGCAGTTCTACGTCCCAGGTGGCGGCCAGACTGGAAGCAGTGGGGAAACAGGTGGCCGGTTGGCTCTTTTCCATCACGGCGTGGACGTTGGCGACGCGGCGCAGACCGTGTGGGCCATCGGAGACGAGCAGGCGGGGGATGTTCAGTCGTTCAACGGCCGTTGTCGTCCACATACTATCGCCAGTACAAAGGGCGGCCTTTTCGGCCAGGGTCATTTGGGAAATAAGGGTTTGAATTTTGTCGCTCATTTCTACTCCTTCTTGAAAAGATTAACGCCAAGATTTTTCAATACAGAGATACAGAGAGACACCTGTTTCTCTGTGCCTCCGTGCCTCTGTAGTAATTGTTCTAAACCAGTCCAAAGGCTTGCGCTAAGTCGTGGATTTCGGCGTTGCTGATGGGGACGTGGGGACCGAGTACGGCCGTGTCAATCAACGATTTCGCGCTAAATTCGGCCACCTCCAGCCGGTCAAACGCATTCAAAATATCCGCGCCCACCGTCAGCACACAATCATTTTGCACCAGCAGCACCGGCTGGCACAACGAAACCTGCTCGGCCAGCTTTTCCGGCGCGGTGTACAATATCCGAAACGGCACTTTGGGAATGTCGCGCAGCAAAAGGTAGCTTTCGGGGATGGTGCGCGAGTCAAACGGGACGGCCGTGATCGCGTAAGCGGCCGCGTGGGGCGATTGCGCCGTCATCACACAATGAATGTCCGGGTGGGCGGTGTAAATGGTCTGGTGCAAATTCACCGCCCGGCTGGGCAGTTTGCCCGCTTCCCGCGCCCCCTGGCGAATGCAGACCACATCCGCTACCGTCAGGCTGCGCCGATCCTGGTCAGTGGGGGTAATGAGAAAGCTGTCCCCATCCAGCCGGGCCGAGACGACCCCGGCCGTGCTGATCATCAACTGCCGGTCGCAGGCGCGATGCACAATTTCCACGATTCGCTGACGCAGTTCCCGCTCACGGCTGCTGTGGGTGGTGGGCACAAATTCCGGCAATAGATGACCCCGGCTGTCAAACAAATTCAGTTCGGCCGGGGACAGCACCTGTACCTCGCCCAATGTGCGCGCCCGGATGAGGGTGCGGGCGCAGAAGTCCAGCGTCTCTAACTTTTGAAAAGCGTCCAGCAGGGTAGCGCTCGCGGCAGCCATGCCATGATTTTCCAGGATGACGATGTTGTACCCTTCGGCAAACGTGGTGGCGATATTGGCCCCCAGTTGTTCGCTGCCGGGCAAGGCGTAAGGGGCGTACCCCACCGGGCCACACATCCGGTTGGCCTGGGGGATGATGCGCGTATCCGGCACGGCGCGCACGATGCTAAAGGAGACGAGGGCGGGCGGATGGGCGTGGACGATGGCCCGTAAATCGGGCCGCTGCCGGTAGATGGCGCGGTGGAAGGGGAGTTCAGAGGAGGGTTTATGTGGCCCCTCTACCGCGCCGCTGGCGCGCAGCCGCATGATGTCGCCAGGGGTCAGGTTGCCTTTGTCAACGCCGGAAGGGGTGACCCAGATGTCGCCGTTGTCGTCTTTGATGGAGAGATTACCGCCGCTGAGGGTGGTCATGCCGCCGTGATAGATGCGGTTCATAATGGCGACTAACTGGTCGCGGGGGTGGAAGAGGTGGAAGTTCATAGTTTTTGATGCGTGATGGGTGACGAGTGACGAGTGATGCGTGACCAGAGGTCACTCGTGACGCATCACGGGATTGGGTTCATATCTCTTGAGTTCGGCCATGCCTGCCACTACCTGCCGGGCCTGGGTCAGGTCGGCAATTTCGCCCAGGCTGATGAGTTGCACCAGGGCGTTGCCGATGATGGTGGCTTCAACGGGGCCGGCGATGACGGGCAGGCCGGTGGCGTGGGCCGTCAGTTGGTTTAGCAATTCGTTCTGGCTGCCCCCGCCGACGATATGGATAGCCGAGATGGTGCGTCCGGACACGGCTGTTAACTCCACCAACACCTGCCGATACGCCTGTGCCAAACTTTGCAAAACGGCGCGCACCACTTCGCCGGGCGTCTCCGGGACCGGCTGCCCGGTCTGGTGGCACAGTTCCCGGATGCGCTGCGGGTGGTCGCCGGGCGGGAGAAAGAGGGGATCGTTGGGGTTGAACACGGCCGTGACCCCTTCCACCTCTCTGGCCATTTGCACCAGTTCGGCATAGCTGTACGTCTGACCTTCGGCCGCCCACTGCGCCCGGCACTGCTGCAAAATCCACAGTCCTGCCACATTTTTCAGCAGCCGGTATGTGCCATAAACGCCGCCTTCATTGGTGACATTGGCGGCTAACGCTTCGGCCGTGAGAATTGGCCGATCTATCTCCAGCCCCACCAGGCTCCAGGTGCCGCTGCTGATGTAGGCGAAATTGTCGGTGCGGGCGGGCACAGCGGCCACGGCGCTGCCCGTATCATGGCAGGCGGGGGCGATGACCGGGATGCCTTCATACGCACCCAGGCGGGTGCCCGGCGGCACGATTTCGGGGAAGATGGTGAAGGGGATGTCCAGCCGGGCCATGAGGTCGGTGGCCCAACGGCCGTCCCCCGGATTGAACAATTGTGTCGTGGTGGCGTTGCTAAATTCGCACACCTTCACGCCCGTCAGCCAGAAGTTGAGCAGGTCAGGGATGGTCAGAAACGTGCCGGCCATTTGCAGGTGTGGCGAGCGGCTGGCTACCAGACTGAGTAACTGGTAAACGGTGTTGAAGGGCATGAATTGGATGCCGGTTTGGGCAAAAATTTCCGCTTGCGGCACGCTGGCAAAGGCACGCTCCATCATGCCGGCGGTACGGCCGTCGCGGTAATGCACCGGGTTGCCGATCAGGTTGTCTTGCCGGTCGAGCAGGGCAAAATCCACGCCCCAGGTATCCACGCCGATGCTGGCGGGGCGCAGCGCCTTGCCCTTTTCAATGCCGGTTTGAATTCCGCGCCACAGGTGGAGGATGTCCCAATAAAGGGTGTGGTGGGCGGAAACGGCCGTGTTGGGGAAACGGTGCAGTTCTTCGAGGTGGAGGGTACGGCCGTCAAACCCCACCGCCATCACCCGCCCCGACTCTGCCCCTATGTCCACCGCTAAAACTGTTTTCTGAGCCATAAAATGTCTGTGATCTGTGCTATAATTCCAGCTTAGATGTGAGCCGGAGGATAGATATGCAAGCGATTGAATTCCAAACAACTGTCAAAAAAATAGTTTCAGCTATGCCCAAAGAAAAACAAGAAGAACTCAGCGCGCATACTGAAGATGACATGGTTCGCGTTATCATTCTGACTCCGGTGTACCAACAGCGGCGTCCGCGCAAGGACTTGCTGCGAGACGCTGAAGAAAAAGGGTATGAAGATTTTTTCGACTATTTAATGGATAATCCGCTAGACATTCCTAATCCAATCCGTTATACCCGGGAAGAATTGCATGAGCGCTGAGATTGCCAAAGATTTCTGCTTTGTTGACAGCAATGTTTGGCTCTATATTTTCTTACCCGGCCAAGATATTGTAAAAGCCCAGCGAGCCAGACAACTGGTTGAACAAAAGCGCGAACAGATTGTTGTCAGCACACAAATTGTCAACGAAATTGTCAATACCCTCTTAAGAAACGCCGCCATGAATGAGGTGGAAATCCGCGAACTCATCAGACGTTTCTATGCCCGTCATATTGTAAAACAGATCACTGAGTCAATGCAGTTACGCGCTTCGCAGTTGCGAGAAGGTTATGCGCTTTCTCACTGGGATAGCCTTATCGTTTCTGCTGCGCTCGAAAGTGATTTGTCTCTGCTTTACTCAGAAGATATGCAAAATGGGCTGGTTGTTGCTAAACAGCTAACTATCACCAACCCCTTTATCTAATCAGCGCTGTGCCAGGACGTTTCGCTCGTAGGTGCGAATATCGTCCATGAAGGTGTAGCCGATGGGGACGTTTTGTTGGTGGCAGTAGAAGTCCCACACGGCCGTGAACGGCAACCCCTTCACCTCCTCCAATAACGCCAACCGTCCCGTCAAATCCCCAGCCATCTCCAGTTCACGCAGCATCGCCGTTGGCTCTAGCAGCGCCAGCAGCAGGGCGCGCAGCGTATTGCGCGCGCCAATCGTCCAGGCCGCCACCCGATTGATGCTGGCGTCGAAAAAGTCCAGGCCAATGTGTACCCGATCCAGAAAATCGCCGCGCACAATCTCCTGCATGATCACCTGCAACTCATCATTCAAAATGACCACATGATCGCTGTCCCAGCGCACGCCCCGGCTGACGTGCAGCAGCAGTTCCGGCACATACAGCAGCGTGGCCGAGATTTTGTCGGCGATGCTTTCGGTGGGGTGGAAATGGCCGGCGTCCAGACAGAGGAGTATTTGCCGCTGAACGGCATAACCCAGGTAAAACTCGTGGCTGCCCACCACGTAGCTTTCGGAGCCAAGCCCAAACAACTTGCTTTCCACGGCGTCCAGATTGTGTCGCCGGTCAATGGGTTCCGCCAGGATTTTATCCAGCGAGGCGCGCAGGCGTTGGCGCGGGGCCAGGCGGTCGGCCGGTGTGTCTTTGTGACCGTCGGGAATCCAGATGTTGGTGATCGCCGGTGTACCCAACTCCCGCCCAAAATACGCGCCAATCTCGCGGCAGGCGATACAATGCTCGATCCAGAATTGGCGGACGCCTGCGTCCGGGTGCGACAGCGTAAAACCATCATCGGCCAGGGGGTGGGAGAAGCAGGTGGGGTTAAAATCCAGGCCGTGCCCATTTTCTTTGGCCCAGGTAACCCAATTGGCAAAATGCGCCGGCCGAATCTCATTGCGCGGCACTTTCTTGTCCGTTTCCAGGTAAATGGCGTGCAGGTTGAGGCGGTGTGTACCGGGGATGAGGCTGTAGGTTTTATCGAGGTCCTGGCGCAGTTGCACGGCCGTGCGCGCCTTCCCCGGATAATTCCCCGTAGCCATAATCCCGCCGCTCAACCCGCGCTCCGGGTCCTCAAAGCCACCCACATCATCCCCCTGCCAGCAGTGCAGGCTGATGGCCACCTGAGCCAGCCGGCGCAGGGCCGCTTCGGTGTCAACGCCGAATTCGGCGTAGCGTTCTTTTGCCAGTTCGTATGCTAAAACTACTCGTTTGTCCATTCTTTTCTCGCTTTTACTTGAGTCATAGAAAGGTCCTGCCCTGAAATGTATTATTTCCGGGTGTTTAACAACTGCCCGCCATGCGGAATCAGACCAACGATTGGATGGGGCACATACGGTTCTTCCAGATAGGCCATATCTTCCGGCGTCAACTGAACGGACAGTGAGGCCACCGCGCTCTCCAGGTGCGAGATTTTGGTGGCGCCAATGACCGGCGCGACAACAGGGGCTTTGTGCCGCAGCCAGGCCAGGGCGATATGGGACATAGGCGCACCATAGTTGGCGGCCATTTCGGCCACGCGCGCCACAATCAGCTTATCGCTCTCCGCAGTCGCATCATATTTCTGCTTCGCAATTGGATCCGTTTCCAGCCGCGCCGTGGTTTCTGCCGCCGCGCGCGCCAATCTGCCGGAGGCCAAAGGGCTGTAGGGCGTGACCGCAATCTTCTCCTCAACACACAGCGGCATCATCTCCCGCTCCTCTTCCCGGTAAATGAGATTGTAATGGTTCTGCATCGAAACAAAGCGCGTCCAGCCATACTTCTCCGCCACGTGCAGCGCCTTTTGGAACTGCCAGGCGTACATGGCCGACGCGCCGATGTATCTGGCCTTGCCGGCCTGCACCACATCATGCAGGGCGGCCATTGTCTCCTCGATGGGGGTGTGGTAATCCCAGCGGTGAATGATGTAGAGGTCTACGTAATCCGTACCCAGTCGCTTCAGGCTCTGATCGATCTGGCTCATGATATGCTTGCGGGAAAGGCCGCCGCCATTTGGCCCCTGGCTCATCGGGCTAAACACCTTGGTGGCGATCACGACTTCATCCCGGTTGGCAAAGTCGTTTAAGGCGCGGCCGAGAATTTCCTCGCTTGAGCCGTAGGCGTAGACATTGGCCGTATCAAAGAAGTTGATCCCTAAATCCAGCGCCTTTTTGATGATCGCGCGGCTGCCCTCTTCATCCAGCGCCCAGGGATTGTGACCCCAGTTTTCGGCCGTGCCGAAGCTCATCGCCCCCAGGCAAATGGGGGACACATCCAATCCGGTATTGCTAAGTTTTACGTATTCCATCATATTCTACTTAGAGTCCCGCTACTGCGGGGATGATTTCTTTGGCAAAGGTTTCCAGTGGCGTGATTTTGTAAACATCGGGCATATTGAATATGGCGTGGGTGAATCCCATCGCCGCGAGTTCCTGGATACGGCTGATGGTACTGTCTACCGTATCATCTCCGGAAAGATGCACGGTGCCCAGGCATGTTTTCTCGATGGTGTCGTAATCACGTCCCAGAGAGGCACAATGTTCTTTGAGAGTGTCGAGTGCTTTTTGCATATTGTCTTTACCCACCCAGGCGCCGATATTGCAGGCATCCGCGTATTGCGCCACCATCCGCAGGGTTTTCGTCGGGCCGGTGCCGCCAATCATGATGCGGGGGTGTGGGGTTGAAAGTGGGCGGGGATTGTTGGTGATGGCCGGCGCCGAAAAATGTTTGCCGGCAAAGGATGTCTCATCACTATTCCAAAGCGCCTTGGCTAATTTCAGATTGTCCTCCAGTTGCGCGAAGCGTTCTGAGGTTGAAGGGTAGGGAATGCCATAGCCTCTGGCCTCATCTTCATACCATGCCGCGCCAATACCGAGATAGGCGCGGCCGCCGGAGAGAATGTCGAGGGTGTTAATCATCTTCATCAGCACGGAGGGATGGCGATAAATAACGCCCGTGACCAGGACACCCAGATAGGCTTTTTCGGTAAGTCCGGCAAAGTAGCCAAGTGTGGTGTAGCTTTCCAACATCGGGTCGGTATAGGCTTCGCCGAATAGCCCTTTGATTTGATAGTAATGATCCATCACCCAAAGGCTGTAAAAACCTGCCGCTTCGGCGGTGGTGACAATTTCTTTCAGCTTGGGACGGATAACGGCCGTGCCCCCCGGATACTTGAACGATGGAATTTGTAAACCAATGTGCATGATCAATCTCCTTCTTGATATTGTTCGTCACTAACGTGTTCCAACCACTCGACCGCTTTGCCGTCGAGGTATTCTTGAATGGCGATGTGGGTCACGGCCGTCGTTGGCGCAGCCCCATGCCAATGTTTCTCACCCGGTGCAAACCAGATCACATCCCCCGGCCGAATCTCCTCAATTGGCCCGCCCCATCGCTGGGCCAGGCCGCAGCCGGCCGTCACGACCAGGGTTTGGCCCAATGGATGCGTATGCCAGGCGGTTCGCGCCCCAGGCTCAAAGGTTACAGTGGCACAGCCCACCCGCGCCGGGGCATCTGCCTGATGCAGTGGATCAATCCGTACCTGGCCCGTAAACCACTCAACAGGCCCTTTGCCGGAAGGTTGTGTGCCATTTCGTTTGATTTCCATTGGTTGCACTTCTCCTATGAAAGTAGTGGTTTGCGCCAGACATCCGATTTCTCCAAGAAATCGGATGTCTGCCAGCAATTCTTTCAATCAACCAGTTCTTGCTCCCACGTTGGGATTGCGTTTTCATACACCTGTATTTTGTAGTTGAGCAGGTCTAAGGTTTCTTGCAGTTGAGCCATTCGGGCCAAAAGTTGAGCGCGCTGTTCCTGCAAGATTTCTTTCCTGGCTTGAATGGTCTCATCCCCCTGCTCCACAAGGGCGAAATACGCAATCAGCGTTTCAATTGGCAACCCGGCCGTCCGCATACATTTGATGAAATCCACCCGTCGCAGATCAAGATCAGTGTAATCTCGGACGCCACCATTGGTCCGGTTGACCGGCGGCAGAAGGCCAACCTTCTCATAATAGCGCAGCGTATCCACCGATAGTCCTGATTGTTCACTCACTTCTGAAATCTTCATGGGTATGCCTCCAAAGGCGTCATCTCAATAAATGGGGGTGAGCGAAGTGTGCATCCTCAGATGCGCATCTGAGGATGCACACTCCTGCAGGGGATATTGATAAGATACCGCCAGAGCATAGTGTAACACCTGGAGTTAGCTCCAAGTCAAGGGGGAATTTGAAACGGGCTTATTTACCGGGTGGTGTCAGGTACTATCCTTTGACAGCAAAGTGGTAACGGCCGGAGCCAATACAAAGCACCATCGTTTCTCCTTCTGCCCAGATTTCGGAAATGCCCGCAACCTGCTCGACGGGCTGCCCCTGCTCGGTGATGGTCTCAGCGGCTGAGGTTGGTAAACGAACGACACCCTCACTATTGGGGGGGATGGTGACATCCAATTGAAAAACACCGTTGTCCAGTTTCCAGTGGGTTTCAACACGGCCGTACAACGAATCAAACCCCGCTTTAGCATAGGTCAGCCCGCCACCCGGCTGCGGCTGGATGAGAATACGTTTGTAACCAGGCGCTTCCGGGTCAACGTCAATGCCCGCCACCACCTGATACAGCCAGTCGCCAATGGCCCCATAAGCATAATGGTTGAACGAATTCATGCCTGCATCCTGGAAACGGCCGTCTGGCTTGATGCCATCCCACCGTTCCCAAATCGTCGTCGCCCCCTGCTTCACGGGATACAACCACGACGGATACTCTTCCTGGTTCAGCAGCTTATAAGCTACATCAAGCTGGCCGTACCGGCTCAAAACGTGGCACAGGTACGGTGTGCCCACAAATCCGGTGGTCAGGTGATTACCAGCTTTTTGTATCTCCGCCGCCAGACGCGCCGCCGCCAGAGGGCGCAATGTCTCCGGCAACAGGTCAAAATACAAAGCCAGCGCGTAAGCCGTTTGCGTATGGGGGCCAACGCGGCCGGCAGGGGTCACAAACTCGCGGTTAAAGGCCGCTTTCACTTTATCGGCTAAATCAGCGTAACATTCTGCATCGTCGGTTTTGCCCAAAACACGGGCGGCTTTAGCCAGCAGATCGGCGCTGTAGGCGAAAAAAGCGGTGGCAATCAACTCATTATTCGTTACCGGGGCGGGCAGACGGTCATCCTGGCCGCGATAATCCAGCCAGTCGCCAAATTGAAAACCCTGACGCCAGATGTGATCAGCGTCGGCCTGGCTGCGCATGAAGTTGACCCAACCGGCCATACTTTCGTATTGCTCGGCCACATCATAGGTCTGGTATTGCAGGCGATGTTCGTAGCTGGTCCAGCCGGGGGTGAGCAAGGCGTCACCCACACGCTGCCCATTCAGCCGCAGTTCGTAGAGACCCAAACTGGTAGCGTAAATACGCGCCGCGACAACACTCCCTTGCGCCGTGAACTCCCGGCGCAGTAACGGGGCTGGCTGCGGTTGGCTGGTCTCTTCCTTCCCATCCGGCGTGATCCAGCCAGCCAGCCACTCGTCAGGATCGAGCAGGCCCATTTCCCACCAGGCCGCAAGACTTTCAGCTACTTCCTCCGCCTCGTTCCAGACCCGCACTTTCCAATAGACGCGCTGCCCGGAAACAAGCACGGGGCCGCTATAAGGGACGTGAGTGGATTGGTCTGTTTCGATTTTGCCGCTGTCCCAGAGGGGGTTACGGCCGTTGGCCACACTTTCCGCCGACACGGCCGCCAAAATCTGATACGCCGTCTGGCGCGTCCCACGTTGCTCGCTATGCATCTGCCAGCTTAAACGCGGCTGAAGCACATCAATGCCCAACGGGTTGTTTTGATATTCACATGTTAAGTTTGAAATGGTCGTGGCAGGCATAAAAACGAATCCTTTAGTTATCGTTAAGAGAACCCATGAGTCGAAGAGATTTGGAGATCAGGAGATTGAAAATCTCTTCGTCTCTCAATCGCCCAATCTCCCATTCACCCCTTGATCGCCCCTTTCAGCATCCCGGAAGCGAGCTGCTTCTGGAAAAATATAAACACGATAAAAGGGATAATTGTGATGACGATTACATTGGCAAAAAGCAGGTTATACTGGCTGCCGAACTGGCTGATATAGCTGTATAACGTCAGCGGCGCGGTGACATTTTCCGCGCCGGGGAGGAAGCAGAGCGGCCCCACAAAGTCGTTGAAGATGGCTACGGATGAGGTCACAACCACCGTCACAATGGCCGGCCGCAGCAGTGACAGGATAATGGTGAAGAAAACCCGCAGCGGCGAAGGCTTCGTCCAGCTCCCGGGGAATGGAGGCCATAAACGCCCGGAATATCAGGATAGCGAAGGGCATGGTGAAGGCCACTTCCACCATGATCAGGCCAAAGAGTGTCTTGTATATACCTGGCCATTGCAAGAGGAAAATGGTGGGCACAACGGCCGGTGGGATGATCAGCCCTGCCAGCATAAACGTACCCACCACCGACGCCAGTTGGTCGCCGCGCCGCTGCATCACAAAAGCAACCAGAGCAGAGAATAAAACGATTAACGTAACCGAGCCTACGGTCAGGAGCGTGCTGTTCCACAGTGCCAGGAACAGCCGGTTGTCCCGGTAGACCATCACTTAACTATTCGTCTACCAGGAAGTTTGCATAGGGAGATCAAGGAGTTGGCTAAGGTGGAGGGGGTTTCGATGAACCAGTTCATGACGTTGGCTGTGGCGGAGAAGATCAGTGCGCTGCGGACAATTGATTATTTGCGAGAAGAAGCCAGCAAAGGGAGTCGGGCAGATTTCGAGGCATTTTTAACGGCCGTGCCTGCGGCCGAACCAGAGGACGATGACCGGTTTGCATAGGTATAAAGAGTCCATCGGCGCATAATCTGATCATCTGCCTGCCCATCATCGTCAAGCCGTAAAAATAACAAGACCGAAGGGTTTCAGAAAACCCGCTTCCGGGTCTTTCAGTTCTTAGGTTACGGTTCACGAATAGTTACATAGAAAAAGTCGCGCTGCGACTGCTTCAAATAGCGGTCGGGATTGGTAGACATGCCTGCCGGCAGCAAAGGCTCGGCCGTCAACGTTTCCCCATCAGCGCGGATGGCGGCAAAATGCACCCAGGTTTCGTTGATGTCCAGCAGCAGGCTGTTGTATGCGCCAGCCGTTTGCATGGCTTCGGCCAGGGCGGGCATACTCAGGCTGGGGCCGGCGGCAAAATAGAGAATCTGCCCATCGGCGCTTAGGCCCAATGCCGAACGCCAGGTCACCACGTCACCGTTGATGCTGCTGCCCCAGGTAGCGGCGCTGCCATTGTAAACGCGGTCGGTGATCTGGCCGTTTTGGGTGATCAGTCGGGCATTTTGCCGCCAGGATTGGTAGTTGCCATCGGCGGGGATATCGTTGCTCCATTCGCCAATCTGGAGACGGCCGTCGCCTGCACCAATGGTAATAGTGGCATACCCGTCTTTGGCGGGCAGCGCCGTCAGCCCATCGGCCATAGCCCCGTAAGCGCCGTGTGAAGCCATAAAGCCGCCGCTAAATGTAGCCAGCAAGTAACCCGGCGCTTTGTGGGCGGCGTTCATCAGCCCATGCCCACGCGGGCCATCGGGCAGCGCCGGTTCTTCGCTGCCCAACACATAATGAAGCCGCGTCTGGCGCAGGTCAAAAGCGACAATGGCTGCCAGAGCATACGGCCGTGCCGGATCCGGCTGTAAAAATGTGCGCACTGCCACCACTTCCCCGGCCGGATTGAACAGGTAGGATTGCCAGACGCCTTCCCCTGCCAGCGTCCCCAATGGGGTTAGCGGGGGCAGCGTCCAGGGGGTAGGGCTGGGGGTGACGGTCGCTGACGGCGAGGGCGTGGCCGTTGCCATGGGGGTGGGGGAGGCGGCGCCTGGCGTGTTGGTGGCGGCTTGAGCGCCAGCGGCCGGCGCGTCAGTAGCCGTTGGCGAGGGTAACGGCGTTGGCGTGTGTGAGGACGTGGGAGGGGCAGTTTGGGTGGGGAGGGGGACGGCCGTAACCTCCCAGGGAGCGTTTGCCTGAGCCAGCCCGGCCTGGTACTGGGTTTGCCGGGCGGTATCTTGCAGGGTGAAGTAGATGGTTTCCAGCCGGCCCACGCCTTCATTGCCAATAATGGCCCGCAAGGGTTTGGCTGCTTTGGCGCCAATTTGGGGAAACAAGGTGAGGATGAAAATGCCAATGGCCACGGCCGTGAACAAAAACAGTACCACTCCCCCAAAAATTCGTCGTTTTGATCGCATATCAATAGCCGTTTGGGTTGTGCGATTGCCAATTCCAGGCATCGCGGCACATCTCGCTTATGCCTTTTTGTGCCCGCCAGCCCATTTCCTGAAACGCTTTGCTGGCATCGGCATAGACGCTGGCGACATCGCCGGGGCGTCTGGGGGCCTGGCGGTATGGGATTTTTTGGCCGGTGGCCTGTTCAAAAGCGTGGATGACTTCCAGAACGCTATAGCCCCGGCCGGTTCCCAGATTGTAAATGGCGGCGCCAGGTTGTTGTGCCAGTTTAGCTAACGCTGCCAGATGGCCTTGCGCCAGGTCTACCACGTGAATGTAGTCGCGCACGGCCGTGCCGTCCGGTGTGTGATAATCATTGCCAAACACAGCCAGTTCTGGGAGTCTGCCCACCGCTACCTGAGTGATAAACGGCATCAAGTTATTGGGGATGCCGTTTGGGTCTTCCCCGATCTGGCCGCTGGTATGGGCGCCAACAGGGTTGAAGTAACGCAGCAGAATGATGTTCCAGGCGGCGTCGGCGTGGTGCAAGTCCATCAGGATGTCTTCGATGATGAGTTTGGTACGGCCGTAAGGATTCACGGCTGAACGCGGAAAATCTTCGGTGATGGGCAAGGACGCCGGTTCGCCATAAACGGTGGCGGAAGAGCTAAAAACCAGATTTTTGACGTTGTGCTGCTGCATTACCTGGCACAGATTGATGGTACCGGTCAAATTATTCTGGTAATAAAGCAGGGGCACGGCCACAGATTCATTGACAGATTTTAACCCGGCAAAGTGGATGACGGCCGTGATGGTATGGCGGGCAAAAACGGAGGACAGGGCTGCTTTATCCAGTAAATCAATTGGGTAGAAGGTCAGGCTTTTGCCCGTCAGACGCTCAACACGCGCCAGCGACGCTTGTTTGCTGTTGCTCAAATTATCTACCACAACCAGGTCATAACCCGCCTGCAATAGTTCCAGACAGGTGTGGCAGCCAATATAACCGGCCCCACCTGTTACTAATATCTCCATCACGTCCTCAAGAGACCTGGCAGGTTTTTGGTCTGCACAGTTTCAAGTTGAACTGGTAAAAACCTGTCAGGTCTGAACAGCGCCCCCTGGCTAAAGAATTACTTATCTCTGGCGGGATCGTAAAGATAAATGTGTAAGTTGTTGTCATCCGCTGTGCGCAAAAAGAGTACGTCCATTAGCTCGGCATTGTGTTCTACCCACCACTTCATTTCCTGGTTGCCCCAAATGGTTTCAGAATCCAGGACAAACCAATAACGATGCCCGCTTTGGAGTACAGTCTGGGGGTTCATCTCTGACCAGGCAACGATCTCTTTGCCCCCCAGGTAATAGGGGCTGAACTCTGTCCACCAGGCCACCACCACATCTTCATCTTGAAGATTTTCGTTGACCAAAGCAAAGGCGCTTTTCCAGTCACGCCGGTTGCCATGATTCACGTGATAATAGAGCAGGTGCGCGCCGGCGGCATCTATCAAAAACATCATTAATACACCCGCCGCCAAAATTTTACCTTTATTCTTTGTTTCGGCGAACAGGCCGGTCACGGCCGTTGCTGCCAGCATGATCCAGCTTGTTAAGGTCACAAACACATAACGCGATTTAGTGAAAATGAAAGGGTTTAGCAGCAGCAGCAGCAGCACTGGCAGGGCAGCCGAGATCAGCAGCAACAATCCGGCCCGGTTTCGTTGGGATACCAGATAAAAGCCAGCAAAACCGGCCAGCACCATTAACGGTACACCCACATCGAACATGATAAAAGACGCCAGCCGCAAAGGGTCGTCAACCGGCTCGTTATAAGACAGTTCCATCGAAGCAATAAAAAAGGAATAATCAGTCAGGACATAACGCGCGGCGTCTACCAGCACCAACACAATCCCCGGCAGCAAAATGAGGGCCAGATTGCGCCCCCGCCAGCCAACGGGTTTCTCAAAGGGTAGTACCCACAGCAGCAGCAGATAACCCACCACCACCGGCCCTAAGAAACCGGCCATAAACCGTTCGCGGGCGGCAATGCCCGCCAACAAGAAAAAGAGGACGATGTACCAGGGCCGATCCCGCTCCAGGGCAAAGTAGATGGCAAATAAAGCCAGCGTATAAAGCAGCAGCAGCATGGAATAAGAGCGGGCGTTTTGTGACCAGAACAGGTGCCAGGGCGAAATGGCTAATAAAAGGGCGGCCAATAAAGCCACAAACGGATCAAACATTCGCCGGGTGGGGAAATAAAGCAGGGGGATGCTGACAATACCGATCAACGCGGGTACCAGGCGCGCGCTCCACTCGGTGGTTTCCAAAAATTGCCCGGTTATGCTCATCAGCAAGATGGACGGCGGCGGCCGCACTTGCAGGAGGACAACAGGGTTTTGGAAGATGTCACCCAGATTTTTGATGCGCCCTAACGTATAAAGCTCGTCTATCCAGAAACTCCAGTCGCCTAATTTGTAGAAACGCAGCATGGCGGCCAGCAAGGTGATGGCCGCCAACAGCGCGTATTGATACTGTGGTTTGTCTGGTATGTTTGCCAGGGCGGATTTCAGACGCGGAATCATTTTTTGGTCAAGGAGGCGCTGCGGAAAAAATCAACCGAACCGCGCGCCAGGCCACGTATGGCCCCTAAATTCCCTTTTTTGCCTTCACGAATAAGGATGTGCAGCGCCAGATACGGCGCGCCAATCAGGAAGAAGGCCGCTTTTTGCCCCGGAGAGGCGTGGCGGCGCATGAATGTGAACCAGTGGCGGGACTTATGTCGGGCGTAGTTTTCGCTGTAGCCTTTGCCGTAGGTATGGCTGACTTCGTGGTAAGCAACGGCTTGCGGGGTATAGAGGGCGCGGTAGCCGGCTTTTTGCAGCCGCAGCGAAAAGTCGGCGTCTTCGGGGCCAAAGGGGTCGAAGATGGCATCGAAGCCGCCCAGGTGTTCAAACACATCGCGGCGTACCATCATGGCGCCGCCGCAGCAGATACAGGGTTTGATGGCGTCGTATTGGCCGCGATCAATTTCGTTGAAGCCGACGGGCATGAACTGGCCGAGGGTGAAGTTGATGGTGTTGCCGCCGCCGTCGTTGAGCCTTTGGGGATCGTGCATGAAGCGGAGTTTGGCCTGGGTCTGGCCTACGGCCGTGTCCCCCACAAAGGGCGCATACAGCCCACTGACAAAATCAGCTTCCAACCGCATGTCATTGTCCAGGAACAGCAAATGGGTGGGCTGCCATAGCTGGGCCGCCAGGGCCGCCGCCGCATTACGGCCAGAGGCTACACCCAGGTTTTGACTATGCTGGTGGACGGTGATGCCGGGGAAAGCGCGTTGCAGGACGGCAACGGTGTCATCTTGCGACCCATTATCCCAAACCAACACCTGAAAGGGTGGTTCAGGTATTGCCAGCAAACTTTCCACCACCGCCAGCGCTTTCTGGCGCTGGTTGTAGGTGAGAATGATGACGGCTATGGACGGCCGTTCGCTTGTGGACGGCCGTTCATGGTGACTATTGTTCAAATCCTTCTCCATCTTCACGTTGTCAGTATGGTCTGGTAAGTTTAAGTTTTAGCTTGCGCTTAAAACCCCTGGTAGACAAATGGCGCTTCCCCTTCGCCTTGCGTGACAATGAGCAGCAAGAAAATGGCAACTGCCAGGAGCGCGGCCTGCACGGGGCGCGGCCACCGCAAAAAGACCGTTTCACTATGTCCCCGTCGCTGTGCCCAATCCAGCCCTACCGAAACCAGGATAAGAGGCACAATCAGCACAATGCGCCGGTGTATAAATCCCCAATTCCCCCAGCTAAACAGGCCGCGCCAAAATTCCAGCGCCAGGGGGATTTCCAGACGAAACGGAACCCAGGCCAACATCACCAGCACAAAGACGATGGCCATAGCCAGACCTTGCCGCCACCACGGCTGTTTGTGGGGCGGCACAACCGGGCCGCGCAAGGCCAGCACCCGTTCGCCGATCTGGTAGGCACCGTGCAGACCACCCCACAGCAGCATATGGCCACTGAAACCGTGCCACAGCCCGCTGACCAACATGGTTGCCAGTGGCGGCAGGGCTACATTGCGCCAATGATCACGTTGGCGACGACGGCGCAGCAGTGACCGGCTGAGTGGAAAGTAGATGTACTCACGCAGCCACTCAGATAAGGTGATGTGCCAGCTTCGCCAGAACTCGGTGAAATTGCGGGCGAAATAGGGTTGGGCAAAATTAGGTGAGAGTTCAATGCCGAACAGGCGGCTGACGCCGCGCACGATGCTGGTGTACCCGGCAAAATCATTGTAAAGGCCAAAACCATAGGCCAGCAGCCAGCCCCACAATTCCGGCGCGCTGAATACGCCGGGGCGCAAAAAGACCTCCGCGGGAATGGCATGAAGCAAGGTGTCGGCAAGCAGCAGTTTTTGGACCGCGCCAATGATGATGAGCGTGAGGCCACCGGCGACCATGGTGTTGTCCACGACTTGTGGCTGTTGCAGCCGGGGCAGAAAGTCACGGGCGCGTTCGATGGGGCCGGCCAGGAGTTTGGGGAAGTAGGCCAGGTAGAGGGCAAAATCGAGGGGTTTATTGACGGCCGTGACCAACCCCCGATACACGTCCGCCTGATAAGAAATCAATTCCAGCACATAATAAGACAAACCCACCGGCACCAAAATTTGCATGGCCTCTGACCCCAATGGTTTCCACAAGGCCAACAACTGCGGCACAAAAAAATTCGCAGACCGAAAGTAGACCAGCGCCAATACATTCAGCCCCACCCCCACCCATAACAAAGTGCGGCGTTGCTGCTGTGCATGTTCCAGGCGGCGCGCCAGCGCATAATTGGCAGCGGTCAGCAGCAGCAGCACCAGCGCAAATTGCCAGGCCCAACTGATGCAAAAAGCATAGGACGTTATCAACAGCCAGCCAATCTGCCAACGCCGCGGCAGCAGGAAATAGATGGCCAGCGTTACGGTTACAAAGAGGATAAAGGTTGCCGAAGTAATGGACATTTATGGCCCTTCTTGCGTGCGCGCCAGTTCACCGTTTTTGACGGCCCGGCCTATCTGGTGACCTAACCAGGCGCTAAAAATTTCGGCCCCTTTTGCGTTCAGATGGCTGTAATCCATCCAGCTATCATCCGGGAAGAGGCGCAGGGACGATGTTTGCCAGAAGGGGATATGATAACGGGCGCTCGTTTCGCCTACGTATCGGGTGAAGGTGTCGTGATCGGCCGTAGCATCGCCAAAGAAATAGAAATACGTGTCTGGTACAGGCATTTCCAACACCAGTAATTGCCCCGGCGTTTGCTGCTGCGCCAGCAACATTTCCAGGCCGGCCTGATTATCTGCTTCCATTTGGTAGTCAGACAGCAAGCGGTAATAGTATTGAATTTGAAACTCGGGGTTATGGGGGTCGGGGAGTACGTTAATATAGTCGGCCACTGTCTCATCCGGGTCATGCCCAAGGCGACCGCGTGGC
The DNA here is from genome assembly GCA_019637635.1 of Anaerolineae bacterium. Taxonomy (GTDB): domain Bacteria; phylum Chloroflexota; class Anaerolineae; order Promineifilales; family Promineifilaceae; genus CAADGU01. The sequence continues at coordinate 4,989 of JAHBVI010000054.1, read as the reverse complement.
GTTTCCGGCCCATAATAGCTGCGCAAGGTATCCCGATATTGAAAGCGGGACAGGTTGTACAGCAGGCGGCGGTAGCGATAAAGGGTGGAGTGTTCTACCAGCCACCCTTCCAGGTTGAAGTGGCCCAGCCTGTATTGTAACCAGGGCATATCCAGTATCACCGTCGTATCCCTATCGGTTCGGGCGACGGCTAAATCGCGGGCGTCCAGGCCATAAATGAACAGGCGCGGCCGGTACTCCGCGATCAGGATTTTGGCTAATGCTCCGGCGGTCATGGTGGGGATGGCGTCTACGCCAAAATTGAAGCAGGTTAGCGTTTCGCCGGTTTCCTCCTGGTACGTTTGGGCAAAAACCAGGGGGTCAAAGCCGCTTACAACCATGGAATTGCCCAGGACGATGCAGTCAACACGGCCGTTTTCTTCTGCTAACTGCTGCAACCGGCGCCACTGTACCTCAAACTGGCGATGGCGGGTGTTCAGTGTAGGCGCCATCAGGCGGGATTGGAAGGCCGGCTGGCGCGCAACGGCTTCAGCTATGCCCACCAGCATAAGCAGGAAGAACAGGGTGAGGAGGGGGAGATGGAGAGACGGCCGTGTTAATCGCAGCATAATCCTATCTTCAGTTCTGGCTTAATGGGCGCTTTTACCTCTAAAATCCCTGGTAGACAAACGGTTTTGTTACCGTGCCCACACTCACAATAATAACCAGAAAGACGACCGTCGCCAGTAGAAACGCCTGGGCCGGGCGCGGCCAGCGTAGAAAAATAACTTCGTCACGATACCGGTGCTGCACAAAGTCAATGCCAACAGAAACCAGCACATAACCCGCCGCCACTGCCAACCGCCGGTAATGAAGGCCAGGCTCGGCAAAGTTCAGCAACTGCTTCCAAAATTCAAGAGCAACCGACATTTCCATCCGAAATGGTACCCAGGCCCACATTACCAACACAAACACGATGCCCATAGCCACTAATTGTCGCCAGCGCGGCCTCTGGTCAGGCGCTATCACCGGCCCTCGCAGCGACAGGATACGCTCGCCTATCTGGTACACTCCATGCAGCCCACCCCAAACCAACATATGCAGGCTAAACCCATGCCATAACCCACTCAGCAACATCGTCACCAGAGGGGGGACAACCACATTCAGCGCGTGGGTTCGGCGGCGGTTGCGGCGCAGCAGTGACCGCAGGGTGGGAAAGTAAATGTAGTCGCGCAGCCAGTGGGAGAGGGTTATGTGCCAGCTATTCCAGAATTCGCCAAAATTACGCGCGAAGTAAGGCTGGCGGAAGTTTGGTGACAGTTCAATGCCAAAGAAGCCGCTGATGCCACGCACCAGGCTCGTGTAACCGGCAAAATCGTTATACAGGGCAAAGCCAAAGACGAACAGCCAGCCCCAAAGCTCCAGAGCGCCAAAGTTGGCGGGCGTCTCGAAAACTTCGCGTGGCATTATATGGGTGAGAGTATCGGCGATGATTAGCTTGCGAAATATACCGACGGCAACAAGCGCGAAGCTGCGCGCCAATTGCGCATTGTCCACCACACGCGGTTGGGCCAGTTTGGGTAAAAAATGACCGGCGCGTTCAATTGGCCCGGCCAACAATTTGGGAAAGTAAGCCTGGTAAAGCGCATAATCCACAAAGTTGTCGGTTGGGGCCATCTGCCCACGATAAACGTCAATCTGATAGGAGATATTCTCCACAATATAAAATGACAGACCCACCGGCAGCAGTATCTGCAGGACGCCCAATTCGGAAACAATGCCGAATCCATTTAGCAACTCCAGCAGGTCGGGCACAAAAAAGTTGCTCAGGCGGAAGAAGGCCAGGGTAAGGATGTTGACGCCTACGGCCGTCCACAGAAAACCTTTGCGCCCCTGCCCCTGTTTGTGTACGTGCTTTGCTATCAAATAATTGACTACGGTGACGGCAAACAAGATGACGGCAAAGTGCCAGGCCCAGGTGACACAAAATGCATATGATACCAGCAGCAGCCAATAGTTCTGCGGCCGTCTTGGTAATGCGTAGTACACAAGGAGGCTGAAGATTACAAAAATTGCGAATTGCCCGGAGGTTACTTGCACACGAATCTCCCTTGCATTATTGCCCGTTCCCATCCAAATCCGCGCTATTACCTGCGGTTTGCATATGCTCCTGACCCAGCTTGGTCCCCAGCCAACGGCTGAAGACAGGTGCGCCGTCGCTGTTCAAATGGTTGTAATTAAACCAGGTGGGGTACGGAAGCACCTGCAAGTCATCCATGCGCCAGAAGGAAACATCGGCCGCCGTCGCCTTTGCATGAAGTGTGTCAATGAACATCCTGTAATCGTCTTCGCCATTCCCAAAGAAGGTGTGAAACGTATCGGCCACCGGCATTTCAACCAAAATAATACGGGTAGCGGCGTTGTCTAAGGCCAGGATTCTATCCAGAGCTTCCAGATTTTCTGGCAGAAGCCGGAAGGGAGAATGGGCGGCAAAGTAGTGTTCAATGTATGGATGGTCAAGCGTGGGATCTGGAGGTAGAGAAACATCCAATGGGCCTGATCCCTGCAATGGCGAATAACCATCTTCATAAACGCTTCTCTCATTCGCGGCTGCTTGCAGAACCTCTTTGTAATCCACTTCAAACGATACTAACTGCCCCAGGACGCCGAGATAACGATAGAGATAGGTGTACTCGTAAAGCCAGCCCTCAAGCGTAAATTCTTCCAATTGGTAGCGCGCCCAGGGTACACGCGACAGGTCAGTGCCCCCTTGCTCGTCACGAGGGACAGTAAAGTTTAGACCCTCGACACCAACGATCAGGATTTGTGGCGAATACTCTCGAATTAAAATCTCCGCCAGCAATGAAGATCCCATAACGGAAAAAGCACCTACGCCAAAATTGTAACAAGTGATCTCTTCGCCGGTTTGCTGGCGGTAAGCGTCGCCAAGTGCAGACGGTGAGAAATCAGACATGACCGTTGAGTCCCCGATCATGATGCACTCGACTGGGCCATGAGCGGCCTGGTACATTTCCAACCGATGCCACTGCTGTTCAAATTGTCTATGGTCGCTGCCCAAAGCGGGCGCGCCAAGAAACAAGTGGACAGGAGCAACCCTGAGAGCGAGTTCAGTCAGAGCTAAAAATAAGATGAGGAACAATGCGGCTAACAAAAGCGCGTGGCCGTAGGGTCGGCTAAGTTGCAAAGTTCGTGATCGAGATAATGGTGCTGCATCCATAGGTTAGCTACCTTGCCAGAATTGCTGCTGGATGGAAGTGGGCAATTTTGCCTCCAGCCGCAGCAGCCACTTCTTGCCCAGGCGAGTGGGGCGGTGTAGCTGCCTGGGCAGCCAGGGGGGCTGCCGATGCAACCAAACCTGGCGGTTTAGCGCCTGCCACAAGGTCTCGTTTTCTATCTGCTGCTGCTGTAAATAGACAGCTAGCCAATAGAGATATTCCAGGTGCAACGCCTGCCCTTGTTCACTGGTGCGATGTGTGCCAGAGTCAGGGTGTTGGCGATAATAATCCCAACAGGCGTCAGCCACATAAACCGGCGACCGCAGGCAAATTTTGGTGTATAACATCTGATCTTCATAAAAGAAGTTTCTTATACCTTTTTCAAACTTGCCGGCCGCTTCCAATAGTTCACGCCGGATGATGATGCTGCATATGCAGGGAATGGCAATTTGCTGCTGTATGAATAGGATGAGTAGTTCCGGTGAAGGCATGATCGCGTCTGCTGCCAGACCTGTTGGCGGTAAATAGTCGTTCTCTATGTCTTGCGGGTTGCCCGTCCAGCTATGCCAGTATCTGGTACGGCCGTAAACCATCCCCACTTCAGGATGCGCCGCGAATAAACTGACCTGCTCCATGAGTTTGGCCGGCAGCCACACGTCGTCAGCATCCAAAAACGCGATCAGGTCGCCCCGCGCGTGTTCCAGGGCCAGTTGCCGTGAAGGGCCTAACCCTTTGTTAACATGGCCTGGGTGTTCCAGGCAGCGAATTTTATCCGGGTGGGCTGAAGCATAAGCTTGCGCGGTTTTGCTGCTGCCTGCGTTGGTAGAGCCATCATCAACCAGCAGCAGTTCCCAGTGGGGATATGTTTGGGCCAGGATACTCTCGATAGCTTCTGTCATAAAGACCGGCGGCGTATTGTAAAAAGGCATCATCACCGAAACGAAAAAGGTTTTTTCAATCATGCAGCCACCTTCGCAGCCACCGGGTAAATGTTGACTCGTCCCAATCGGGGGGCCAGAAGCGCGGCAGGCAGAATGGATTACTTCCAGGATGGGCCATACCATTCTGACTGGCACAGGCCAGAGTGTAACCGGCTTCTTGAACCAAACGGGGGGCAACGGCCGTGACCTGCCCATGCGGATAAGAAAACGAAAGCACAGATTGTCCCGTCACCTCTTCTAAAACTGCCTTGCTCTGGCTGATTTCTACGGCCTGTGCTTCGGCTGGCAGAGAGGCCAGGGGCGTGTGTGTCATTGTATGTGAGCCAACTCCTATCAGACTATTGCGGGTCAGAGTGGTCAATTCTGCACCAGACATCACCCTGGCGGTTGCTGTATCGTCGGGATTTAACGCCGCCGCCGGACTCCAGGCGCGTAGTTCGGCCAGGGCGGTGGGGCGCATGTCCGGCTGCGCCAACAACTCCTGATACAGGGTGTGAAGCAGGCCGTTGGGTTCTGTTCGCAGATCGGCCCGAGAATCAGTGCGTGACCGGTGGGGCAGATGGCCGTTTACCAAACGGCCGTTTACCCCCAGGGGCAACCCATCAGGTAACGATGCCGGGGCTAAAATCAGCCGGGCCAATTCATCCCACCACAACTCCTGGCCCAAATGACCGGCGACAACAAAAACGGTGGCTGGAATGTCATACTGCGCCAACAGAGGTTGCGCCTGATGCAACATGTCCACGTACCCATCGTCAAAGGTCACAACAACGGCGCGCCGGGGCAGTTGGCCGGTTTGCAAACCGTCATGCAACTGTGCCAAAGAGATAGGC
>JAHBVI010000053.1 GCA_019637635.1 Anaerolineae bacterium | reverse complement strand
CCCCAGCCCTCCGAAGGTGTTGAGCGGCGGGCAATTCCGTGTACAATGAGGGCGGTTGGGGAACCGCGTATTGGTCACACAGTTACACGAGCAGGAGGTTAATATGAATAAAGCGGCTTTTGTTTCATTTTCCACCAATGTCAATCTGGACGCACTGCCGGCCGGTTCCCCGTTCAAGGCTACCTGGACAATGCGCAACGCGGGCACGACCACCTGGGGACAGGGGTACACCGTCGCCCACATTAACGCCAGCAAAGGCAGCCTGTTGTTAACCGGCAAGGCCAGCTATACCCTGGCCGAAGTTGCCTCCAAAAGCAGCGTGAACCCCGGCGAAAACGTGGATATTACGCTGGAGATGACCGCCCCCGCCAAACCGCATCAACGCTTTTTCACCGATTGGCAGCTAAAAGACCCCCAGGGCAACCTGTTTGGCGACATCATCTGGCTGCGACTGGTCACAACCCCGCCGCCGCCTAAAGCGGAAGACAAACCGGCAGCGGGGCCAATCAACAACAGCAAATATGTTGATGACCACAACATCCCCGACGGTACGCCCATTCAGGAGAGCAAGAGTTTTACCAAGCAGTGGGTGGTGAAAAATAATGGCGACCTGCCCTGGACGGCCGCTTACCGGCTGGTATGGGTAGGCGGCGAATCGCGCATGGCCGGTTCGATGAGTCATACGGTACCGGCGGCCCAACCTGGCGAGGAGGTGGTGCTTTCGGTGCCGATGGTGGCCCCGCCGGCGCGGGCGGAGGCGTATACCAGTTCGTGGCGCATCCATGATGACCAGAACCGGGCGTTTGGCGATTCGTTTTGGGTGAAGATTCAGTCTACGGCAAATGTAGAGGGGTTTGGCATACGGCCGTACTCCCAAAACGACCCGCAGTGGAAAAATCATAAACTGGGAAATGGGCCAAAGACGATTGGCGGATTTGGCTGCCTGTTGAGCTGCATGGCCATGGCTCTTACCGGTTTTGGCGAAAATTACACCCCCCTCTCGTTGAACAATACCCTGCTCAATCGGCCGTCCGGGCAGGGTTTTGACGGGTCCAACGTCTTTTTCATGGCCCCGGCTTACCTGATTGACCACGTGAAGTTCTACGACAACTGGATGCCACTGCCGAATACGGGGGCCACCCACGCCAAACATGATCCCAACCTGCTCAGCCGCATTGACCAGGAGATTACCGCCGGGCAGGCCGTGATTTTGCAGGTGGACCAGGACCCGACCGACCCGTACACCTATGGCACGGAGCAGCATTGGGTCTTTGTGCTGGCAAAACAGGGCAATGATTATCTGGTGCTAGACCCGACCGACGGCCGTCCCATCTCCCTTTTATCGCGTTATGGCTATGCCGGGCGTTCTATGGCGGAGGCGATCAAGTCGGCGCTCATTTATCGGTCGGATCGGGTGCGCATCCAACGGGGGGCACAGCCGCCGGCCGTGGAACCGGTGAAAGAGAGTACGGCCGTCAGCGCCATTGGGCAGACAGACGGTGAATTGAAATACACGGGGCCAGCCTGGGAATTTGGGCGGATGCTGATCGGTGTGCATGACCGCGCCAACCGCCATCCGGTGCAGGCAGATTGGGACCTGGCGCGCGGCCGCTTTGAATCGGTCAAAGTGATGAGCGGCGTTTCGGTAGAGGAAATGCAGAATTACCGGGCGAAGTTTTACATGTGCCGGTTGTTTGAGAGTTGGAACGGCCGTCATGTGCCCGTGCAAGATTTCGTCAACACCGTTGCCAACGACATTGAGCGGCTGGTGAATGCCGGCGTCACCTATTATGAATTCCACAACGAACCGAACCTGACGCACGAGGGGCTGCGCTACAAAGGCGTCGCCGGGTCTTGGAGCAACGGCGCGGAGTTTGCCCAATACTTTATGGAAGGGCGCAAGCTACTGCGGCAGCGTTTCCCCGGCATCAAAGTGGGCTTCCCCGGCCTGTCACCGGGCGCGGACGCGGAATACCGCTTTGGGCATGATGCCGGCTTCCGGCTGAACGATGTCACCTTTTTGCACCAGGCGGAAGCGGCCGTGCGCGCCGCCGATTTTCTGTGCGTCCATGCCTATTACATCTCCATGCAAGAGGTGGAAACAGAAGCGATTGCCCTGGTGAAGAAGTACCGACGCATGTTCCCGGACAAGCTGATGTTTGTGACCGAGTTTAGCAACCCCGACCCGCAGCAAAAAACGCCGATCATTGACAAAGGCAAACAGGCCAAACGATTCTATGAATTGTGCAGCCAAATTCCGGGTATAGGCGCAGCCTATTATTTCATCATCTCCGGTTCGGGCTGGGATCATCAGGCATTGCGGCGGGACGCCGACGGCCGTTCGCTAGGTGTGATTGACCACATGTTGTAGGAGGTATATAAATGGACATCAAAATACTCCCCCTGGATGAAACAAAATTAAAGACGCCGCCAACCGATGATTTTGGCTTTGGCAATAAGTTTAGCAACCGGATGTTTAGCCAGAAGTACACACCAGAGTTGGGCTGGCACGACGCCACCATTGGGCCGTATGCGCCGTTTGTGTTGGATCCGGCTACGGCCGTCTTTCACTACGCGCAAGAAATCTTTGAAGGCACCAAGGCGTACCGCCGCCCTGACGGGAACATCAACCTCTTCCGTCCCTGGGAAAACATGAAGCGCTTCACCAACTCCGCCCGGCGCATGGCCATGGCTGCGCCTGACGAAGAAGAACATCTGGCGGCGATCATCAAATTGATTGAACTGGAACAGGCATGGGTGCCCACCTACCCTGGGGCCACCCTGTACATTCGCCCCACCATGATTGCCATTGACTCCACGTTGGGCGTTCACGCCAGCAAAAGTTACCTGCACTACGTCATTGTGGGGCCGGTGGGGCCTTATTTTAAGGGTGGGTTTAGCCCCGTGCCCGTTTACATTTCCGACAAGTACCGCCGGGCGGTGCGCGGCGGTGTGGGCGACGCCAAGACAGGCGGCAACTACGCCGCCAGCCTGCTGGTGGGCGAGGAGGCGCAGGCCAAAGGGTATTCGCAGGTGTTGTGGCTGGATGCCATTGAAGGGCGCTACATTGAAGAAGTGGGAGCGATGAATATCTGCTTTGTGTATGAAGGGGCGAAGATTGTGACGCCGCCGCTGACGGGCAGCATCCTGCCCGGCGTGACGCGCAAGTCGGTGCTTGAGTTAGGGTGCGACCTGGGTTATGAGGTGGCCGAAGAGATGATTGACGTGCATGAGATGTTGGCCGACATTCAGTCGGGCAAGGTTACGGAGGTGTTCGGCTGCGGCACGGCGGCGGTGATTGCGCCGGTGGGCAAGTTTGGCTTCCAGGATAAGGAATACGTCATCAATGGTTACCAGAGTGGGCCGGTGTCTAAACATTTGTTTGACGAGTTGACGGGGATTCAGTACGGCCGTGTTCCCGACCGCTTCGGCTGGACATTGACGATTGAAGTAAATTGAATCCATATTACCTGCCAAAGAGATGCACGGTGTTCTTTGACCGCATTATGAAACTAAATTTGATAAGGAAAGTGATGCACTTTATTTTCGACTAGATGATGATGACATTATGGAATCCGAGGAAGTGCAACCCGGTATCATCCTGGATTATGATGAAACCGGGCGCGTTATTGGCATCGAAATTTTGTCATTAAGTACCCGCTTCGCGCCAGAAAAGTTGCGTGTTATGCAATTTGAGACAGCGTAGGCATATTGAAGCCAGGAGGTATAGCATGGTATTTGAGAACCTCTACCAGGAATTGGCGCGGGGGTTGGAGATTATCCCCCTGTTGGTGACTGATATGACACAGGCGGCGGCGCAGGTCAAACCAGACCCCGATTCGTGGTCGGCGTTGGAAGTGATCTGCCATCTATATGACGAAGAGCGTGAGGATTTCCGGCAGCGACTGGACATTATGCTGCACCGGCCACAGGAACCCTGGCCGCCCATTGACCCGCAGGGGTGGGTGACGGCCCGCCAGTATAATCAACGCGATCTCGCAAAGATGGTGGAAAAGTTCAAAGCCGAACGCAATCAATCCCTCGTCTGGCTCAAAGGGTTGTCCGCGCCGAATTGGGAAGCGGAATATACCAACCAATGGGGTTCCATGAAGGCCGGCGATATGTTCGCCGCCTGGGTAGCGCACGATAATTTGCACACCCGCCAACTGGTGGAACTGCGCCGCCATCGCCTGCTCAATCTAACTACGCCCTATGACGTTGGGTATGCTGGCAATTGGTGAATTCGAGGCGAGAGGAAACAGGTGATGGACACAGCAGAAAGCCAAACGGCAGCCGTGTTATGGGAGGAAATCAAAACACATTTAAAGCAGAAAAGGGATCACATCAATGACGAAATCCGTAACTACCCATCACCGATTCCGGCTTGTGATGCCCAGTTTAACTATCTTTTGGAAGAACGCGCGCGCCTGACCGGGGAGTTGAACAGGTTGCATGACCTGTACAGGCAAGGGGCGGATGGGGCTAACGCAATCCAATCGCTACACGAATTCATGGCGAGCTTATAGTGCTGATGATTCCGTTCTTGATAGACCCTGAGGGATTTGCAAAACCCTCAGGGTCTATTTGCGGTATAATGGCGGCGCGAGACAGCATGAAACGCTAAACCGCGACTACGGAGCCTGGAAAATGAGGACGGTATGATCACGATATTGCAGATTGAAGATAATCACGCCAATCGGTTGCTGGTGGAACGGGTATTGACACCGCATAACTATCGCCTGCTCCACGCAAACGATGGGGAGAGTGGCGTGACGCTAGCGATTGAAGAGAAGCCAGATTTGATCCTGGTGGATATGGGGCTGCCTGATGTGGATGGGCAAACGGTTGTCACCTTACTGCGGCAAATCCCGGAGATGCAGCATATTCCCATTGTGGCCGTGACAGCCTGGCCGCCTGAAAAAGCGATGGAAATTGCACAGCGTTATGGCTGCGATGGCTGCATCACCAAACCAATTGACATTCGCACCTTTCCGGCCGAAGTGGCTTCTTATCTGGAAAAACGCAAATCGTAGCCGCCCATTGGTCTGGCTTGCCTGAAAATACCAACTGAAAACTCGCCTCTTGAATGCACCAAGATGAAAATTTTACCAGCCACCCAGTTTACGCCTGAAGAGCTGACAGACGCATACAACGAGACACGCATGGATTATCTGGTGCCCATGCCCATGAATGTAGCCCGCTTTCAGGAATATACACGGGTGTATGACATTAACCTCCGCCATTCCTGTGTGGTCTATGACGCCGAAGCGGAATTGATATTGGGACTGGGCATGTTGGGTGTGCGGGGGGAGCGCAGTTGGATTACGCGGTTGGGAGTGCTGCCCTACGGCCGTCGCCTGGGCACCGGTTCCGCTATCATGTCTGGCCTAATGGCCCAAAGCGCAGAACTGGGCATCAAATCAGTCTGGTTGGAAGTCATTAAAGGCAATACACCGGCCCACCAACTTTTTTACAAATTTGGTTTTCAAGATTTACGCGAGCTAATTGTGGCTCGCCGCCCACCAAACCCGGACAATAACCAGGCGGCGCTGGAGCGCATCAAGCGCGTGACTGCCCTCAACCATGAAGATGCCATCATCTTGCTTTCGCACCGCAAAGAGCGGCCCAACTGGCTGAATGAGACGCAAACCTTCCAAAATGTACGCAACCTGTCGGCGCTGCTGGTAGAACTGCACAATGGCGGGCGCGGCTGGGTTACTTACCACGCCGGGCTGCTGCAACTGACGCGCATTGTGGTAGAAGTAACAGTTGGCGACCGCTGTGAAGTGGCCGAATCGGTCTTGAGCGCCATGCACCAACGCCACAAACGCCAGGACGCCATCGCCGAAAACTTCTGCGATGACGGCATCTGGCAGGGATTTCAAAAGGTTGGTTATTTTGAGTCGTTCCGGCGCGTGGAAATGAAACGAGAGATGTAAATAAACCCGAAGACCTGAAGGGTTTCGGTAAACCCATCGGGCCTTTACCGAGGCAACTATGATTGACCCTACGGCCGTAACCCAGGCCGCCCACCGTATTCAAGGCATTGCCCACCATACCCCGGTGATGACCTCGCGCGCCCTCAACGAGTTGACCGGGCGGCAAATTTTCCTGAAATGTGAAAATTTCCAGCGCGTCGGCGCTTTCAAATTTCGTGGCGCATACAACGCCGTCAGCCAATTGAGCCAGACGCAAAAAGCGGCCGGCGTCGTTACCCATTCCAGCGGCAACCACGCCCAAGGGCTGGCGCTGGCGGCGCGGTTGTTGGGCGTCCACGCCACCATCGTCATGCCCGATGATTCCCCCGCCGTGAAAAAGGCAGCCACCGCCGGGTATGGCGCGCAGATTGTCACCTGCCCGGCCATTGACCGGGACCGGGTGTGCGCCGACCTGATGGCCGAATTTGGCTACACGCTCATCCACCCCTTTGATAACTGGCACATCATTGCCGGTCAGGGCACGGCCGCGCAAGAACTGTTGGCCGAAGTAGGCGAATTAGACCTGCTTTTTGTGCCGGTGGGCGGCGGCGGTTTGATCAGCGGCTGCGCGTTGGCCGCCGCCGGGCACAACCCGCACACCCGCGTTGTCGGCGTGGAACCGGCAGCCGGCGCTGACGCTAACCAATCGTGGCGTGAAGGGCAGATCGTGAAGCTGGACAGCGTACCCGACACCATCGCCGACGGCCTGCGCACCCGCGCCATCGGCGAGCGCAATCTGGTGGTGATGACGCGCTATGTGCATGACATGACGGCCGTGTCCGACGACGCCATCATGGAAACGCTCAAATTCCTCTGGCAGCGGCTGAAGCTGGTGGTGGAACCCAGTGGCGCGGCGGCGCTGGCCCCTCTCTTCAGCGGCCAATACACCGCCCCCGGCCAACGGGTGGGTGTTATCCTCTCCGGTGGCAATGCGGATATGGGGGCTTTACTACCGTATTTTCGGTAGGGCGATTTGGAAAATCGCCCTACCACTCTGTATCATGCACAACCATTTACGCTCCGTCCAAATTCGGCCTATTCCCACCGGGCAGCAAGAGCGATTTCCCTTCAACATTCCGGCGATTAAGGGCAATACGGAACTTGTGCTGGACACGGCCGTGACCTTCCTCGTCGGTGAAAACGGCTCCGGCAAATCTACGCTGCTAGAGGCATTGGCTACGGCCGTGGACGCACACACTGTCGGGGCAGAAGAGTTGGCGCGTGACCAGACGTTGGCTCACGCGCAGGAATTGGCCGGGTATCTCAAGCTGGTCTGGTCCAGCAAAACCCGGCACGGTTTTTTCCTGCGCGCCGAGGACTTCTTTGGCTACGTCAAACGGCTGGCGCAGATGGAGGCAGAATTACAGGCAGAATTGCAGCGGGTGGAGCGAAAGTATAACGGCCGTTCCCATCAGGCTAAAAATCTGGCGCGGATGCCATTTGCCGGGCAATTACACCAGATGCGACAGCAATACGGCCGTGACCTGAACACCTACTCGCACGGCGAAAGTTTTCTGGAACTGTTCCAGTCCCGTTTGCAGCCCAACGGCCTCTACCTGTTGGACGAACCGGAAGCGCCGCTTTCGCCCACACGCCAGTTGACCCTGCTCGCCATGATCAAACAAATGGCCACCGAAAATTGCCAATTCATCATCGCCACCCATTCCCCCATCCTCATGGCCTACCCCGGCGCGGCCATCCTCAGTTTTGACTATGCCCCCGCCCGCCCTGTGACCTACGAAGAACTGGAACACGTCACCGTTACCCGCTCCTTCCTGAATGACCCGGAAGCGTATCTGCGGCACTTATGATTGCGTAGGGCGATTTTGAAAAATCGCCCTACATACCCCTATGACCACTCTATCCATCATCATTGTCAACTACAACACCTGCCAGCTTTTGGATGATTGCCTGGCGTCGCTGGCAACGGCCGTACACCCACCCGGCGGCCTGGAAATCATCGTCGTGGACAACGCCTCCCGCGACGACAGCGTGGAGATGGTGCGGCAAAAGTATACGGCCGTGCAGGTGGTGGCGCTGCCGCAAAACGTCGGCTTCTCCGCCGGGAACAACCGGGGACTGGATGTGGCTGCCGGTGAATACGTCCTCTTTCTCAACTCCGATACACGGGTGAGCGAAAATGCGCTGGCCGAACCGCTGGCTTACCTGCAAGCACACCCCCGCGTGGGCGCGCTGACGGTGCGGCTGCTCTACCCCAACGGCGAGCGCGACCCGGATAACCATCGCGGTTTTCCCACCCCCTGGAACGCCTTTTGCCACTTCGCCGGTTTGGGCAAACTGTTTCCGCATAACCCCCGCTTTAACGGTTATTTCCAAAGCTACGCTAACTTCGACGAAACACATCCGGTGGAAGTGATTGCCGGATCGTTTATGATGATGCCCATGTCCCTCTGCCGCCAACTTGGTGGTTGGGATGAAACGTACTTTTTCTATGGCGAAGATATTGATTTTTGTTACCGCATCTGGCAAGCTGGTTATGAGATCGTTTATTATCCACATGTAGACGTGCTGCATTACAAAGGGGCCAGTTCGGGCCTGCGCAAAGAATCGGCCGAAATTGCCCGCCCGCCCAAGGAGACGCGGGTGCGGGTGGCGAAGGAATCGGTGCGGGCGATGAAGATTTTTTACCAGAAGTTTTACCGCCAGCAATATCCCCGTTGGGTCACGGCCGTAATCCTGGCGGGCATTCAACTGCGGGGCTGGTTTCGTATTGCGAAGCACCAACTGAGTTGATGCAAAAAAGGTTTGTAGTAGGCGATTTATCGCCTTCTGACGGCACTAAAGTGCCTACTACAAACGTTTTCAGTTGAAAGGCAGGTGATTATGTGCAAATACCCATTTACCCGCATGTTCTCCGGGTTGGTAGGAGCGATGGTGCTGTTAACGGCCGTCCTCCACCTCCTCCACGCCCAACCCCAACAAACGAGCGCCACCTTTGGCTATGGCTTCAACGTGGCCGCCTGGGATGTAGCCCAATTACAGACCATGGGCTTCAACTGGATGAAGGTCTTCAACGGCCCTGGCAGCCGCCTGCCGGTGCAGGTGTTACTGCGTATTGACGCCAACGTCAACCACTTCAACAACCTGAACGCCTTTGGCAATTCGGTGGCGCAGTTGGCGCAGCAGCAATTGGGGTATGTAGACGCCTATGAGATTGGCAACGAACCCAACCTGGACGCCAGCTATGGCTGGGCCGCACCGCCCATTGCCGCCGATTATGCGGCCGTGCTGTGTGAGGCTTACGGCCGTATCAAAGCCATAGACCCGGACGCGCTGGTCATCTCCGCCGGGCTGGCCCCCACCGGGCGTGTGCAGGGTAACTGGAACGGCCATCCCGGACACAACGGCCTCTACCAGGATGAACGGGAATTCTTTCTGGAATTTGTGGCCGCGGGCGGCGGCAACTGCCTGGATGGGGTTGGCTACCACCCCTACGGCTACAGCGCCGACTATAACGCCACGCCAGATGTGCCCTCCGGCAACCCCACCCAAAATTGCGCCAACGGCTTCTGTTTTCGCGGCGCGGAAAAACTGTATGAGTTGATGCAGGCACATGGCCTGGGCCAGAAAAAGATGTGGGCCACAGAGTTTGGCTGGATTACGCAGCCACCCGACCACTGCCTCAGCGATCCAAGCTGGCAGGGCCGCCTGTGGCAGATTGTGTCGCCGCAAAAGCAGGCGGATAATTTAGTGGGTGCGTATGAATACGCCACCACGAACTGGCCCTGGATGGAAGCGATGTTCATCTTTAATTTGAACTTCAACCAGGCGCCCATCTACCCGGAGTGTGAACAAATGCGCTTCTATGGGGTGATGGGGCGGCCGGCCGAGCAGGCATTAACCGATATGCCCAAGGTGTCACCGCCGGCCATCGGCGTCCTGGAAGTTAGCCCATTGGCGCTAACCACGATTATCACACCAGGACAACTGCCCATGACGCATACGGCCGTACTCCACCTGCACAACAGCGGCGTCACGGCCCTCGATTACACCATCGCCGCCACGCCCACCGCGCCGCTGACCATCACCATGCCACCCACCACTACCGGCGCATTGGCTGCCGGGCAAAGCGTGACCATGCCCGTGCAACTGGCCCTGCCCATACAGCCCATTGGTTTGTACACCGGCACGGTCACGGCCGTGTCCACCTCAGCCGGCCTGACCACTACCCAAACCCTACCGGTGCAGGTGTATGTTTGGGAAACTATTCACCACATTTATTTGCCGGTGGTCCTCCGCGAATAATCTACCTGGAGTAGAGGCTTTAGCCGTTGCATTACCGGCTAAAGGCACTACTCCGAAAAATGGCGCGATTGTCAATTACACAATTACCCAATTCCCCAGTTACCCAAATTTGCACAGTTTGCCCAAAGACAAACGACCAGGCTGTGCCCACAATATACCTATGTCATTTAACTGGCTCAACAATTTTCACCGGGAAATGGAAAAACCGGACAATTACGCCGAAAAGACGCTGGCGCAGTACCGGCTGGGCATGAAGGCCAAAGGCTCCATTGTGGGCGTGCGCATTGAACGAGACCGGGACGGGTGTGACGCCTGCCAACAATTGGATGACACGGCCGTGTACCACCCCGACGACGCGCCCCACCTGCCCCTGCCCACGTGCAGCAAAGGCCGCCGCTGCGGCTGCGTCTACCGCCCGGTGATGAGTTATGAAAGACCGTAATCCGTAATCCGAAGTCGGACTTCGGGCTTCGTGTGTAAACGTGACAATGCACCCCCCCACCTACTCCCTGGCCCTGGAAGATTTCCAGCGGGCGCGGCGGAAAGCGGCCATGGAACAACTGCTGGCCCGTTTTTCCGGCCGTTCCACCGATTTGCTGTCTTATGAAGAACTGCGCCAGCAGTTGCGGGTGGTCAACCAGGCCCCCCGCGGGCTGCAAGAGATTCCACTGGACAAAATTGTGGGCAGTGTGGGGCGGTATAAAGATTTCACCCGCTCCTTCTTTCCCCGGCAAGATAGCATCGAACATCGCTGGGCCAAAGTGAAAACGGCCGTACACGACCTGACCGGCGTCCCCCCCATTGAAGTGTATCAGCTAGGGGATGCCTACTTTGTCATTGACGGCAACCACCGCGTCTCTGTAGCCAGAGATATGGGCCTGTCTACCATTTCCGCCTACGTAACCGAGGTAAAAACTCGTGTTCCGCTTTCCGCCGACGACGACCCGGAGGAGATCATCTGCAAAGCCCGGTACGCCGAATTTTTGGAACAAACAGACCTGGATGAGATTCGCCCAGGGGCAGACCTGCTGATGACGTTTTGCGGGCAGTACCGGTTAATTATGGATCATATAGACGTGCATCGGCATTACCTGGGGCTGGAGCAGCAGCGTTTTATACCGGAAGGGGAAGCGATTGCCAGTTGGTATGATCACGTCTACCTGCCGGTGATTCACATTGTGCGCGAGCAGGGGATTTTGCGTTACTTTCCGGGGCGCACGGAAGCGGATATGTATGTGCTGCTGGCCGAACACCGGGCAGAGTTAACTGAAGCGTTGGGCTGGGAAGTGTCGCCGGAAACGGCCGTGTCCCAACTTGCCAAAGAAAAACGCTCCCCCATTCAGGCTTTGCTGGAAGCGGTAACACCGGCGGAATTGGGCAGTGGGCCGCCGCCGGGTGTGTGGCGGGCGGAATTGGTAAACAAACGGCCGTCGGGCCGCCTCTTTGACGATATTCTCATTCCCATGGGGGCGCACCCGGCCGATTGGCGGGCGCTGGATGTGGGCATTGGCATTGCCCGGCTGGGGCAGAGCCGCCTGCTGGGGCTGCATGTGGTGGATGAAGAGCATCCACCGGAAGACGCTGTACCGGTTGAAGTGATCCGCGCCGAATTTGAGCAGCGGTGCGCTGCGGCTGGCGTGCAGGGCCAATTTGCGGTGGAGTGGGGCAATATAGCTACCAAAATTGTGCAGCGATCCGTCTATGCAGATGGGATTGTTTTACCGGTAAACCACCCCCCAGAAACGGTAAGCGACCGGTACACGTCGGGGCTGCAATTCATCTTGCGCCACTGCCCTCGCCCTATTCTGACCGCGCCGCCGGGAGGGGTACGGCCGTTGGCCCATGCCCTGCTGGCTTATGGCGGCGGCCAGACGCCGGCCGAAGAGGCGTTATTTGTAGCCACCTATCTGGCCGCTCACTACCAGATTCGGCTGTCGGTTGTCAGCGTGGGCGACAACATTCAGACCAATCGGGCGCTGGCCCAGGTGCGGGAGTATTTGCGGCAGGCCGGGATTACAGCCGACTATTATGCTGAGGAGGGGGATGTGGTGGAGGTGGCGCTGGCAACGGCCGTGACCTCTCAGGCAGACTTCCTTATTATCGGTGGTTTTGCCTACAGCCCGCTGCGCACCCTGCTGCGGGGCAGCGTGGCCAACCGGCTGCTGTTGGCCTGTGAGAAGCCGCTGCTGATATGTCGGTAGATGTGAGGGAAGATTGGTTCAATTTCGAAGATTGAACCAATCTGGCAACTAGGCCGCCGGCGGTGGCACCGGCAGTTGGTCAACAGGGGTGTCTTTCCACTTCTCGCCTTCATCAATAAGCATGACCGGAATGCCATCACGGATGGGGTATTTCATGCCACTGTCGGCGCATACCAGCCAACAGTTATGCACCAGCTCCAGCCGGCCCGGATCATCGCCGTATTGGTCTGACTGCACGGCCAACGGACAGCGCAAAATCTCTAACAGGTCTGGACTGATGGGGGGTGCTTGATAATCGCTCATTTTTCTCCTAAATTATGGAACATACACACAGCGGAAACCCACAGTAGAACTAAAGAAGGTAGGGTCTAGCTCGCTGCGATTAGCCGAGCGGATACGCTCTTTGCCCACATTGCTGGGCCAGGCCCCGCCCCGTATCCCTTTTGTCAGCCCAAATTCCGGGCCGGTGGGGTTTTCAGCCGGGCTTTGGGCATAATAACTCTCATCATACCAATCGGCCACCCACTCCCACATGCTGCCCGCCATGCCATATACGCCAAAGGGGCTGGCGCCACGCGGCAAAGCATCTACGGGCAATAAATCATTAAAACTGTCGCTCTGGTAGACGGCGCGCTCCTTGTTGGGCGGCTCGTTGCCCCAGGGGTAAATACGGCTGTCTGTGCCCCGCGCCGCATATTCCCACTCGGCTTCCGTAGGCAGCCGCCCGCCCATAGCCTGGCAATAAAAACTGGCGCCATACCAGCTCACGTGGTTAATGGGATAGTTGGCAAAACCGGTCAGGGCATAAAACTGAGGTACGCCATCTCCCAAATCTTCCTCAAGCAAATAGCTGCTAAAACCGGCCATCTGACGCGGCAGAGCACAATCAAAACCATCGCATAAACCGGCATAGCCACCCAACCGGTTCAACAAAGCGGCAAACTGCGCCACAGACACTTCATACTTGTCAATATAAAACGTATCCAGCGTCACCATATGCTGCGGCCGTTCGTCTAGGGCTGCCGGGAAATCCAGATCGCCTGACCCCATGGGAAACGCGCCGCCGGGGATCAGGATCATGGGCATATTATCCTGGCGGCGGACAAAGGTGTCTGGCAAGACGCTGGGTGTGGGCGTGGGGGTGATGGTGGGCGTTTCCGTGGGTGTGGGCGTTTCGGTAGGCGTGGGTGTATCCGTGGGCGTGGGCGTCTGGGTGGTGGTGGGGGTGGGCTGCGGCGTAGGCGACTCCACAATCACCACTACTTGAATCGTGGGGCCGGGGGTGGGCACGGCCGTACTCTCCACCACTTCGGCCACACCGCCACCGCCAAAACTGGCTAACTGCGCCGACCAGCTTTGCCCGGTAACACGCGGCACCGCCGTGATAAACGTAAAGGCCAACAGCAGCAAAACCACCAGCGCCAGAAACGGCCACTCCTGCCAGAGCGCGCGGCGGGTGGTGCGCTGTACGGTTTGTACGGCCGTGCCCTTAGGACTAATGTGAAAGGATGGGCCAGCCGCCAACTGCGCCTGGTAAAGGCCAGAGTCCAACACGCTGCGCTGTACCGCTTTGACATCAGCCACCGTAATCAGCTTCAGTTTGAGCCGCTGCTGCCGTTCATAAAGTTCCTGGCAAACCAGTTGCGTTTCATATGGGTAGTTTTGGGTGAGGCTGGCTATATATTCCGCCACATTCTTGAAGATGGTGTAATTCATGGGCTGGCGGATGAGTGCCAGCGCGTCTTCATCTGCCAGGGGGCCAACATCATAGACCTGCGCCTGGGCAAAAATAGGCTGCATCATGGCCGGAACGGGTTGGTCTTCCGTTTCCCAGGCAAACAGACAAGCCGCCATGTGGTTCCGGTAAATGGTCTGGTGCAACGACAACAGGAAATCTTCTTTGAGGGCGTGGCTCTCCATTTTGGTGGCCAATACGTTCAGATTATCAAACATGAACAAGAGCTTGCTGGTGGTGCGACCTTCATGCAGCGCCGTTTGCGCTACATTCAGGGCCACCGTGGCCGGCAACAGCAGTTGTTCCCGGAATGCGCGTAAGGGATCACCGATAAACGGGGTGTGGCTGAGCGGCGGCAGTTCAATGTGCGCCTGTTGCAGCCGCCGCACGGCCGTTTGCGCCACATCCCACAGCAGCGTGCTGGGTGTATCCAGGGCAGTGGCCGCCAAATCAATATAGACGGCCGTATACGGCGGCTGTAGCGCCCCGGCTTCAATTTGCAGCAGGATGGAGGTTTTGCCAATGCGCCGGGGGCCGCGCAAGATGACCAGGTGGTCGGGGCCTTGTTCAGGCGTGGCTTGCAGCAGCGCCGCGTGTATCCAGGTGAAGAGGGCGTCACGGCCGTAAAACGGCCGTTCCTTCACGGCCGGTTCGCTGGCGCTATATGGATTAACAGCGGGCATCTGCTTGGCGATCATGCGGTAAATGTATCATCAATCAGGTGTGTAAGCTATAGAACGATGGGGGCAGGTGTTTAGGTGTCAGGTGGTGCGTAAGGCCAGCAAAACGCGGTCATACTCAGCAATCGCCTGGGTGACTTTGGCGGCAATATACTGGTCTCGATTGCGGGCCATCGTTTCAATTTCGTGGAACAGCGGCTCCAGTGAAACCATGCCCATGGTGGCACAACTGCCTTTCAGCGTATGCGCCATCTGGCGGGCTGTTTCCAGATCATCGGCGGCTACGGCCGTTTGCAGCCGCGCCAGCAGTTGATCGCTCTCGTTTTGAAAAATGTGCATCAGTTCCAGCAGCCGCGCGCTGTCTCCACCCGTGATCTGGTTGAGCATGGCCCGGTTTATGGGCCAGGTCTGGGCGGCGCTCTGGGCGCGAACCACCGGGTAGCGGCACAGCGCCGTAATCAACATCTCTGCTTGCAGCGGCTTGCTCAGGAAATCGTTCAGCCCATCGGCCAGGTAATCCTGGCGGCTCTCATGCAGCACGTCGGCGGTAACGGCGATAATCCAGGGCTGCGCCGTGGCCGGCAGCGTGGCGCGGATGGTCTGGGTGGCCTGACGGCCGTCCATTTCCGGCATGTGCAAATCCATCAAAATGACATCATACGTGTGTGTCTGGAGGGCTGCCAGCACTTCCAGACCATTGGCCGCCACATCCGGGCGATAACCCAAATGCTCCAACATCCAGACCATCACTTTCTGGTTGGTGGCATTATCTTCAGCAACCAGGATGCGCAGGGGAAGCTGCCGTGCCATATCGGGGTCAAACGGCCGTACCCGCTCCAATGTGAGCGCACTGGGTGGCGGCTGCTCGGTCACCGGGCTGGGAATACATACATGAAACGTAGAGCCTTTACCTGTTTCACTTTCTGCCCAAATGCGCCCACCCATCAACTCCACCAATCGCTGGGAAATGGTCAGACCCAAACCGGCGCCGCTGTAGCGACGGCTGCGCCCGGCATGGCCGCGATGAAAGGGTTGGAAGAGCCATTCCGTATAATCGGGCGGCAGACCAATGCCGGTGTCCTGTACCGAAAGATGAATTTCATAGGTGGTGGGGTCCAGGTAACGGCCGTCTACCTGCACAGCCACCGAACCGGCATGGGTAAACTTGATGGCGTTACTCACCAGATTCATCACCACCTGCCGCAGCCGGTCGCCATCGCCAATAAAGACTTGCGGCATATTGGGGGCAAAGGTCGCCGTTAATTGCAGTTCCTTTTCAGCGGCATTGGACCGGAGCAGCGTGAGGACTTCGTTGACGTTGGTAGCTAAATGGTACGGCCGTGGCTCCAACGATAACTGGCGCGCCTCAATGCGCGACAGGTCTAAGATGTCGTTGAGAATAGTGAGCAAGGTGCTGCTGCTGCGCCGGGCAATTTCCACAAAGGTTTGCTGGTCTGGCGTCAGTTCTGTATCCAGCAGAAGGCTGGTCAACCCGACAATCGCATTCAGCGGAGTGCGAATTTCATGGCTGGTGTTGGCCAGGAATTGCGATTTGGCCTGGTTGGCGGCTTCGGCGGCTTCTTTAGCGGCCAAAATTGCCAATTCTGCTTCTTTGCGAATGGTGATGTCGCGGGCAATGGCAATGAATTGGCGCTCACCCTGCACCATCATCTGGCTGATGGTGAAATCCAGCGGGAAGAGGGCGCCGTCCTTGCGCTGCCCGGCAATTTCGTTGCGAATACTGACGATGTCGGCACGGCCGTCTTGTTTATCCGTTTGCAGCGCCAGGGCGTCTTGCTCAATTCGATACCGGTGTGGGTCTGGCAGCAGCAGTTCCAGATGCGCGCCAATGACTTCCGCGGCCACGTAACCAAACATTTGTTCGGCGGCGCGATTAAACCATTCGATACGGCCGTGTTCATCAAAAGTAATAATGGCATCGGCCACATTGTCCAGCACCGCCTGCAAGCGGTCTTGTTCGGCCGCCCGCTGCCCATACGTCTGGCTGATCTGTGCCAGCAGCGCCCGCCAGGTATCATCGTCCGGAGCCTGTCCCTCCGCCAGGTTAAACTGTGCCAGTTGTGCTGCTAATAATGGGTTTAACATATGGCAACCTCTGCTTACTACCGTATTGCCCTTAAAATTGAAGTTCGTAACCCGTTGTCCGTAATCCGATTACCGATTACCGATTACCGGTTGTATCTCTATGCCCGTCCCCATTTTAACGCTATACTTGCCATCTGGAAAATCCCGGAAAAAAGTTCAACTTTCCCAACAAGTTAAACTTTTGGAAACCTGACGATGCAGCAAATCTGGATTAGCAAAGCTGGCCCCCCGGAAACCCTTAAACTGCAAACCAGCCCTGACCCCATTCCCCGTACCGGCGAGGTACGCATCCGGGTGCAGGCGTGTGGCGTTTCCTTTGCCGATCTGTTAGGGCGCATGGGGCTAGACCGCGATGCGCCCGCGCCGCCCTTTGTGCCCGGGCTAGAAGTGGCCGGCGTAATTGACCTGGTCGCCCAGGGCGTGCCCACATTCAAAGAAGGCGACGCGGTTTTTGCGCTCACCCAATATGGTGGATACAGCGATACCATTTGTGTACCATATCGCCAGGTACACAAACGGCTGGAGTGGATGCGCGTGGAAGATGCGGCGGCGCTGCCTGTCAATTACTTGATGGCTTACCTGGCGCTGGTGGGAATGGGGTCATTGCAGGTGGGGGAACGGGTGTTGATTCATAACGTGGGAGGCGGAATGGGGCTGGCGGCGCTGGACATCTGCCGCATCCTGGGCGCGGAAACTTATGGCACAGCTTCGCCGGAAAAACACCCTTTTTTGCTGGAGCGCGGCTTAAAACACCCCATTGATTACCGCAATTTTGATTATGAACGGGTGGTGATGGACCTGACCGGCGGGCGCGGGGTGCAAATTGTATTAGACTTGTTGGGGGGCATCCATTGGCCCAAGAATTACCGGCTGCTCATGCCCACCGGTCGGCTGGTGCATGTGGGGCTATCGAGTATGGCGCCAAACAAAAAGCGCTCCTGGCGGCGCTATTGGCGCGGGGCGATTATGCTGCCGCTTTACACGCCCTTTCGGCTGATGCAGGATAATAAAGCCGTCATCGGCCTGAATTTGCAGCATTTGTGGGGGCAAGCCAATATGTTACGGCCGTATCTGCAACAAATCATCACCTGGTATGACGATGCCCTCTTCCGCCCCCACATTGATACTACCTTCCCCCTGGCAGACGCTGCCCTGGCCCACCACTATCTACACAACCGAAAAAACACGGGGAAGGTGTTGTTGATCCCCTAAAAAGACCTGACAGGTCTGGCAAACCTGTCAGGTCTATGAACGGCTACGGTTCGATTACCGTCTCTGAAACCAAAACCAGTTCATTCTCTTCCAAAGCATATACCCGCTCTACATGTTCGGCCGGGCAGCACATCGGGTCATCTGCGCCTGCCTGTACCATATCTACCACAATTGTATTGCGGGTAATGTCCAGCGAATTGATAATGGCCCGGTCGCCCAGGTATGTCGTGGCCGTATTCACCAACTGCCCGCTTTCATCCTGTGTAAACAACGCCAGATAATAAAACGTGCCGGTACCGCCGGTATTGACGGTGATAACACTGGCGACAGCGAATTGACCGTTCAACGTGCCGGTAGCGGCCGTACCCGTCCAGGTTACAACCAGTTCTGTAGCTGACCCTTCGGCAACAGGCTCGCGATATTCGCCATCTACCAAAGTGACGGAACCAGCCGCAGACTCTTCCACCATGTAAGTGGTATTAGCCAGGAATTGTTGAAGCTCCGGCTCTACAAAACCGGCCGCTTGAAACAAGGCCACTAATGCGCCGTCGGCGTCGCGCATTTCCATCTGGGGGCCGTCTATGCGGTAGGTCACGGCCGTGCTTAACGCTGCCAGGTATTGTGCCTCCTGTTCCATTACCCCTTCCGGTGATTCACAAAACATCATTGTAGAGGCAACCGGGCTAATGGTGATATTGTCGCCATCCACCGTATACATGGTGCTGTAATTGTTACAGCCACCAAAGCCGGACAAGGTGCCATCCTCGCCAAATTGAGCGGTGATCTCCGTCCCCAGCATCAGGCTAACCACGGCCTGATTGCCATTGTTAAACGAGATAACATCCCAATTGCTGCCTGCCAACGCGGGCGCTACTTCGGCCGTAAAGATCACCGCCAGACTGCCATCGGCGGTGTGCAGTTCCAGCGTGTCGCCCATCAGTTGATAAGTAGCGGCTGATTGCAACGCCGCCAGATAGGCCGCTTCCTGCTGCATCACATCTTCCTGGCAGGCCATCATGGTGGAAGCCAACGGGCCGATGGTGATGTTATTGCCGCTGGTGGTGTAGGCGCCGCTGAAGTTGTTGCAGCCGCCGCTGCCGGAGATCGTGCCTTCTGGGGTGAACACGGCCGTCAACCGCATCCCACTTATCACCCCCACAATAGCCTGCCCGCCGCTGTTGTATAAAGAGACCAGCCAGGTGTTGTCAGACAGGCTGGCCGGCGGTTGGGCCATAAAGTCGGCCAGCAGCGCGCCATCGGCGGCGCGCAGTTCCAACCGGTCACCGCTGATGCTGTAGGTAGCGGCCTGGGGCAGCGCCGCCAGATAGGCCATTTCCTGCTCTGCCTGAGGCTGGTCACAGGCGCGGCGGGTGGTGGCAATTTGCTCACTGATGCCGATGGTGTTGCCATCGGTGGTGTAACTGGTGTTGTAGTTGTTACAACCGGTGGAACCAGACAGGGTACCATCGGCGCCGAACACGGCCGTAATCGGCGCCGCCGCCAGCACAGAAACCACTGCCTCACGGCCGTTGTTATAGCTGATCCCCTGCCACATGGTGTCCGTCAGCGTCGCCGGTTGTTTGGCGGTATACGTTAACACGGTATTTCCATCCTTATCCGCCAGGACAAGCTGATCGCCATTCATCTGGAACTGGCTCACCTGGCCTAACGCTGCCAGGTAACTGCTCTCCTGGTTCATCACCTCTTCCGGGAAACAAAACATCTGGGTTGAACCGGCCATGCCCAGGTTCAACACGTTGCCATTAACCTGGTATTCACCAAAGTAACGGTTACAACCGGCGCTGCCGCTGTAACCACCGTCCTGAAATTCCAGGGTAATTTCGCTGTCGGCCAGTACACTCACCAGATTTCCGGTTGCATCCGGGAGCGTGTCCACAGACCACAGTGTGCCAGACAAGGGATCATCGCCGACGGCCGTGTCCATTTCCTCGACCGTTTCTACCACCGCTTCTTCCACCGTTTCTACCACTGCTCCGGTATCTGGGGGCGTGGTAGAGGCGGGCACGGCCGTGGCCGTTGCCTGGCTGGCCGGCGTTTGAGTACTCCCGCACGCTGCCAGGGCCAGCATACCTATAAGCAACAGTAATATGTTAACAAGTTTCATCCTACAATATTCTCCTTATGTTAATAAAATTGTTGATTGGTCAGGCAGATTACACTAAATATATCCACCATTAGTGACCATAGTGCCGGTCTTGAGGACTTTGTTCCCGTTCTCACAAACGGTTCATAAAATATGCCGGGAAAAGGGGGCTACGGTGCAGCTTGATCGCTAATGACAGTCTACCACCAACCCGCACCAACTGCGATCCGATCATCCCGTCCCGACAGATTCCAAATCCAATGTGAACGGCCCAATTGAGCATTTACGCTCCTTGCTTCTGCTCAGGACTCATCTCTCATAGGCGGCACAACCAAATTCTGCTATAAATTTTAGGCAAGTGTAGACAACCCCACATGCTTGTGATAATCTTTAGTCACTGAATCAATCCAACCACCCATGACTGTATTGAGTTTGAGGAACAGCACTATGGCCGACGAGGTGAAAAAAGTAGTTTGCATTGAAGACGAACTGGAGATGATCGAGTTAGTAAAACTCATCCTCGGTCGCAATAAATTTGACGTAACCGGCGCCGTTGGTGGACATGAAGGTCTGGAGAAGATCACGGAGATTAAACCTGACCTTGTCTTGCTCGACTTGATGATGCCGGAAATGGACGGTTGGGAAGTGTACCAGAAGATGAAAGCCTCTGACGACATGCGTGATATTCCGGTCATTGTGGTGACGGCCAAAGCCCAAAGTATTGATCGCGTCTTGGGCCTGCACATTGCCCGTGTGGATGATTACATCACCAAGCCGTTTGGCCCCCAAGAATTGTTAGACAGTGTAGAACGGGTTATTAACAACCGCACAAAACAAAAAGCCGGCTAAATCAATCACCTCTGCATTCTTTTAGGTAACAAGCAATTGACTTTCCCAGGCCCATTTAGACACTAAATGGGCTTTTTTGTTTTTGGTCCCCCGCTCAACAACAACCCAATATATTCACTTAACGTCTCGCCGGTGACTTTCCTCAATGCGACTTATGCCGTTTATCACTATGCCTGCATTTATGGAGGGTTTATAGTTTCAGAAGAGGTAGTAGATTTTCGCCACCTCAACGGAGGTGAGGCATGTTTGCAAATTTATTAGTTCCTTTGGATGGTTCTAAGCTGGCTGAAGCAGCCCTCCCCCTGGCATTGGCACTTGCCGGTCGTTTTGAAAGCACCATCACCTTACTGCGTGTGGTGCTTCCACCTCATTACATGACTAGCAGTAATGATTTTGCCCAAGTATATGTCAGCCTGCGGGAAGATATGTTGGAGGAAGCCACTGCTTATATCCAATATAATCAAAACGAACTCCTGGCAAGCGGGTTTATCGTCAACGGCCGTGTCGCTGAGGGCGAATCTATTGCCGAGGTTATCCTAAACGCTGCCGATGCGTTGGGGGTTGATGCCATTGTGATGAGTACCCACGGCCGTGGGGGCATGAAACGATGGGTCTTTGGCAGCGTGGCGGACAAAATTTTACAACAGGCGCGTGTGCCCATTTTGCTGGTGCGGGCACAACCATCGGAAAGCGATACCTGATCCCCTTACCCAATCCCCAACTGCTGCCAAAAAGAAAGGTGTCTATCACAGCGCCATCCGTTTTCGAGGCGTTACCACAGGCTACCAGTGGCAACACCTGGAGGGCAGAACCATGACAACACAGCGTATACCACAAAAAGGGCATCACGGCCGTTCCGGTTCCAACCTGGAATGGATTTTATTGGTTGTTTTGATCATTTTGCTTATCATGGTGGCCGGTTTACTGGGCTGGCAAATCTTCCGGGCCTACTTTGCGCCACCGGTAGCGCCCACCGCCGCACCGCCGGTTCTATTGCCGCCGGCCACAGCGGCCACAGCACAGGTGCAGATCACACCTGGCGTTGGCGTAGCCGGTACGCTCATTACCGTGTGGGGCCGGGGCTGGCAGCCAGATGACCAACTCATTGTCTGCCTGGATGACCTGGGCGACCCGGCCAAGCCGCCGATTTACGCGGAAAGCCGGGTAAACGCGGCCGGTGAATTTTTTGCCTCCTTCACCTTCCCTACCGATGTACAGTGGCGCAGTCTGCCTGATATTCCGGTAGTGGTAGAGTCCCGCACTACGCAAGAAAAACAAACGGCCGTTTTCAAGCTCATTACCGGCAGCCCAACAACAGTGGCCGCCATCGCCACACCGACGCCACTCAGCCCCAGCGTCCCTGCTTCGGCCACCCCCTGGCCGCCAACACCCACCCCCACGCCCGGCTGCCTCTACAACATGGCTTTTGTGGCCGATGTAACCATTCCCGATGACACGGCCGTGCCGCCCGGCGTCAACTTCACCAAAACCTGGCGCATTCGCAACAGCAGCACGTGTGCCTGGCCGGCGGGCAGCAGTTGGGTGTTTGCCGGCGGCGACCAGATGAATGGGCCAAACGCCGTTTCCGTCCCTTCGGCCCGACCCGGTGAGACGGCCGATGTCTCGGTACTGCTGACTGCGCCCACCACTCCCGGCCGTTACACCGGCTATTGGACACTGCGCCTGCCCAATGGTACGCTGATGAACCAGAGTTATTACGTGCGCATCGTGGTGCCTGCGCCTACGTTCACACCCAGCGCCACACCTATACCGGCAACGGCTACGGCTACAGTTATGGCTACGGCAACGGCCGTGCCCGCTACCCCCACCATCACCCAAACGCCTACCGCCATGTCCCCCACGCCCACCCCTCCGGTTATTTACAACTGGCGCGGCGAATACTTCAACAACATGTCCTTAGCCGGGCCGCCTGCGTTGGTGCGGGATGACGCTGCCATCAACTTCAACTGGGGTATAGGGGCGCCCGCCAGCGGTATGCCCGCCGACAACTTCTCCGTTCGCTGGCTGCGTACCTTCAGCATGGCCCAGGGCAGTTACCGCTTTTACGCCGCCATGGATGACGGCCTGCGCCTGTATGTGGATGACTTCTTGATCATCAACGAATGGCGTGATGCCAGCTATCGCCAGGTCAGCGTCGACCACTGGCTGAGCGGCGGCAGCCACCTCATCCGGGTGGAGTATTACGAGCATCTGGGAGACGCGCTGGCACAGGTATGGTGGGAACCAGTGGCCGGTTATCCTGATTGGCGCGGCGAGTATTGGAGCAACAAGACCCTGACCGGCACACCCACACTGGTGCGTAACGACCAAAACATTGACTTTAATTGGGGATTTTCGGCGCCGGCCCCTGGTCTACCCGATGAACAATTCTCCGCCCGCTGGACGCGCACCATCAACTTTAGCGCCGGTACCTATCGCTTTTATGCCCGCGCCGATGATGGTGTGCGGGTGCTGGTGGATGGGCAAAAGATCATTGATATGTGGCGTCTTAATGATGGCCGGCGCATTTTCCAGGCGGATATGACCCTTCAAGGCAACCATACCGTCGTGGTGGAGTATTACGAAGAAAGCATCGCCGCTGAGATTCATTTCTGGTATGAACGCATCGGCAACTAACCATTTTTCAAGATTGGTTCAATCTCCAAGATTGAACCAATCTGCGCCAAAGGAAGGAAACCATGATTACGCTAGACAAACCTGTTTATTTGACGGAAAAAGGCCGGGCAGAATTGGCAGCGGAGTTGGCCTACTTGCAAGATAACAAACGCCTGGAAACCATCGCCCGCTTGCAGGAAGCCAGAGGCGGCGGCGACTGGATGGACAACACCGAGCATATGCTCATCGAAGAAGAATTGGCCTTTGTGGATGCCCGCATCCAGGAAATCAGTTACATGCTCGACCATGCGCAACTGATTGAACCGGGCAATGAAGATAACCAGGTAGACGTAGGCGAGACGGTGATCATCCAGGCGGACGATGGTGAGATGGAGGAGTACACCATTGTCGGCGTAGCCGAGGCTGATCCGGGCCGGGGTTTTATCTCCAATGAATCACCCCTGGGTCATGCCCTGCTCAACCACAAAGTGGGCGATGAAGTAATCGTCAAAGCGCCTATCGGTGAGTTGCATTATCGGATTGTGGCATTGAGTTAGGGGGGGAACGGAGATTAGGAGATTCAATCTCCTGACCTCCAATCTCCAATCTCTCAATCTCCCATTCTCATTCTGCCAAATCTCCTGTGCCTGGCCAGGGCGGCTGGGGTATACTTGGCGCGTCGCTCTGGTAGTTACTAAATTTGGCGACAGGATGAGAGTATGCCTGGGAAGCCGGTTTCAAGATTGACCATGTTAGCCAGTTTTGCACTGGCTTTTTTCTTGTTTGGCGCTTTGGCGGGCTGTGGCTCAAGCAACCAACCCACTCCCTTTGCCACCAACCAACCGGCGCTGGCGGCAGTAGCCACGGCCCCGGCGACAGGCTCAGGCACGGCCGTGCCTTCGCTACCATCTGCCACCAACGGGCCGCCCCCAACGCCTACGGCCGTGCCCACCCGCACCCTTTCGCCCACCCCCACCCTGACGCCCATTCCCACGGAGACGCCGACGCCGCTGCCCACGCTGACCCCCACCCTACCGCCCGCCCCGGCCGAACTGTACGTGAACGGCGTTGCCCCGGGCTGGTTTGTGCTGCTGCCGGAGGAAACGGTGCAGCGCGCGCGGGAAATCTGGGCACAGGGGCAGGCAGCCGGCCGCAACCCCCATCGCTTCTCCAAAATCGGCGACAGCATTGTGGACACGCACGAGTTTTTTACCTGGTTTGACGAAGGCAACTATGATTTAGGCGACTATGCCTATTTGCAAGGGGTGATTGATTATTTTGCGGGGTCTTACGGCCGTCATGGCGTGGCGCTCAAAGTGGGGCTAAACAGCGCCGTTGTCACCGACCCGGCCTGGGCGGACAAGGAGTTGTGTTACGCCAACGAATCGCCGCTGGCCTGTGAAATCCGCCTGAACAATCCGGCCATCTTGCTCATCCACTTTGGCACCAATGACTACTCCGGCTCTTACGAAGGCAACATGCGCGAGATTGTGGAATATGCCCTGGCTGAAGGCATTGTGCCCATCCTCATTACCAAGGCCAACCGCATTGAGGGCAGCAATTACCACAACAACGTCTTGCGCCAGTTGGCGGCCGAATACCACATTCCGGTATGGGATTTTGACGTGGTGGCGGAGACACTGCCGGGACGCGGCCTGGAACAGGATGAACACCACATGACCTTTAACCAACGCCCCGTTTATAACAGCGACCGCTTTATCTACACCGGCTATGGTGCGTTTAACCTGACCGGGCTGATCGTGTTGGACACATTTCTACGTGAAGTGATTGTGGGGGAAGAATAGAACCACGGATTGGACGGATGAGACGGGTTTTCACGGATTTGTTTTTAACCAACCATCCGTGAAAAGCCGTCCAATCCGCGTCATCCGTGATCCTATGCCATTACCAACTCTGGTGATGCCTCAACTTCTCTTGCTTTTTGTCTGGGTTCACGCACGGTGACGATCATGGGCAACCCGCCGGCAGGGGACATGGTAATGAGGGCTTCTGGTTCTACGGCCGTGCCCGCCACCAACCGCAGCCGATAACGCTGGGCCATCGTTGCCAGGATCAATTGCGCTTCCATCATGGCAAACGAATTGCCGATGCAAATGCGCGGCCCGCCGCCAAAGGGCATGTAAGCATACTTGGGCAGCGCCTTTTCCATCTCTGGTGTCCACCGTTCCGGCAGGAATTGTTCCGGGTTGGGGAAATAGTGTGGCTGCCGATGCATGACAAAAGGGGCAACAAAAATCATACTCCCCTGGGGGATGGTATAGCCGCCAATTTCCACGTCGGTCAGGGCGGTACGGCCGTTCAAAATCCAGGCCGGTGGGTAAAGCCGCATCGCTTCTTTAATCACTTGCAGCGTATAGGGGAGGTGGGGCAAATCGTCCAATGTGGGCGCGCGCCCTTCTAAAACTGCATCCAACTCCGCCTGTAATTTTGCCTCCGCCGTCGGGTTTTGGGAGAGCAAATACCACGTCCAACTAAGAGCGTTGGAAGTCGTCTCGTGTCCGGCGGCAAAGAGGGTGGCCACTTCATCACGTAGCTGCCGGTCATCCATGTAACCGCCATCCTCATCTTGGGACAGCATGAGCATGGAGAGCAGGTCGCCATTGTCGGCAATTTGTCCGTTGACGGCCGTTGCCCGGCGCTCACCAATAATCCGTTCAATCGTCTGGTTATAGTCGGCAACCGCTCGCTTCCGCTTGCGATTGCCGGCTGTGGGCAGCCAGTCTGGCAGCACAAAACCGCGCCGGTAATCGCCGTTGGAAACCGCCTGTAAATCGTGAATAGCCTGGCCGACGGACACGGCCGTGTCCTCCACCCCCGTCACTGCGTCGGCATCAAACAACGTCTTGGAAACAATGTGCATGGTCAGGCGCATCATGTCATCGGCCACATCCCGCTTTTGCCCATCCTGCCAATCCACCAGCAGATGATCGGTATACGCCACCATCACCTCCGCATAGGCGCGGATGCGCTTCATGTGAAAGGCGGGCTGCGCCAACCGCCGCTGCCGGGCATGGAAAGCGCCTTCGCTGGTGAGCAGCCCATTTCCCAGGAATTTGCCCAGAATCTGGCGATCCAGCGGGGCCTTTTCAAATTTATCTGACTGCGTCACCAGCACTTCCCGCACATAATCCGAATCTGCCAGCAAATAGGTGTGATATTGGGCCAGCCGGAAATAGACTATACCACCATACGTTTGCGCCAATTGCCGCAAAAATTCCGGGGGATCCGCGCCAAAATCCCGGATATTGCCTACCAAAAAATTCCCTTTTGGCCCAGGGGGACGTTTTACGGTCATACTGTTTACTCCTTTAAGAGATAATTGACAAGATGTTGATTTATCAATGAATCGTCTATAAAATAACGCAGGTAATATCGTGTGTCAAGCAACAATTTGATTGATTTGTTGCAAACTCGACAGATGTCGAATAATAGACCCAAAGGGTTTTTGAAACCCTTTGGGTCTTGAGAGGAAACCATATGGAAAAAGTAGACCGCCGTGTGCGCCGCACCCGCGCCTTGCTCGGCCAGGCGCTGCGTGACCTGATTCTGGCAAAACCGTATGAATCCATCACCATTCAAGAGATCACCGACCAGGCCGATTTGAACCGGGCCACCTTTTACCTGCACTACGCCAGCAAGGAAGAACTGCTGATGGACAGCCTGGAACAGCAGTTTGATGCTCTAGTCGAGCAGTTAGCAATGGAGAAAAACGGCCGTCCCATGTGGGAAAATCCGGTCACTGTGCGCCTCATTTTTGAGTATGTGGCCGCCAATGCGGATTTGTTCAAAGTGCTGTTGGGGCCACAGGGCCAGGGGTATGTGATGTACCGGGTTATCAACTACATTGCCCAGGTGGACGAGGAAGAGCTAGAGAGCGCCTTTGGCCAGGACGCGCTGCCCATCCCCAACGCTATTTTGGCGCGGCATTTTGCCGGGGCGCTGTTTGCCCTGATTAGCTGGTGGCTGGAACACAATATGCCCTATTCACCCACCTATATGGCGGAAACCATCCAACAGCTATGTATGGCCGGTTTTATACCCGTATTGGCCGAGGTGGGCGGCGATGGAGCGGGGGTCCATTGAACCGGCGGCTCCGGGCAACCCAGGCCGCGCCCGCCGCCTGGGAGTGGCTGGCGGTGACGCGGCAGGCGCGCGTGCTGCATCTGTTTGACCATGCCTGTAACCTGGTCAATGAACGCGGTGAGGTACTGTCGGTGGTGACGCCCGAAATTGGCGCCGGCCCTTTTCATGTGGTGGTAAACGGGTTTGTAGTGGGCGATTTATCGCCTTCTGACGGCGATAAATCACCTACTACGAACATCGGCGTTTGGGTGCAATCTGATAGTATCCAGATAGGGTCACTGTGGGTGGATGTGCGGGAGGCGGCGATATGGCCGCCGCGTGTGGATTGGGAGCGGCTGCGACACGCGGCCCCTGCATCAGGCTCAGGACGAGCAGACTGGTACTCACACATACCCCATCTACAAACAATGGTGCAGCAGCGCCGGGCGGAATTGGGATTGGACACGGCCGTGTGGCAACCACCACTCCAGGCTGGACTAGACTTGCTGCTGATGGGCATTTCGCAGGGGGATACGGCCGTCATGCAGGCTGGCGCAGCACAGTTGGCCGGGCTGGGGCCAGGGCTGACACCCGCCGGGGATGATATATTGGTGGGGGTGATGTTGGGGTTGTGGGCGACACGGCCGGAAGCAGAGGTACGGCCGTTGGCAGGCGTAATAGTGGAGACGGCCGTGCCCCATACAACCACCCTGTCCGCTGCCTGGCTGCGCGCCGCCGGGCGGGGGGAGGCGGGTTGGCTGTGGCATGAGTTCGGTCATCGGTTATCGGTAATCGGTGATCGGTGGCAAGAGACGGCGGCGCGAATTTTGGGGACGGGGCACAGTTCGGGGGCGGAGGCGCTGTGGGGGTTTTTATCCGTAATCCGAAGTCCGTAAACCGAAGTCCGACAAAGTGGAGGTAAACAAAATGGAACGACAAAACATTTCTAGCGGCGCGCCGTGGGAGGGGACGGTGGGGTATTCGCGCGCAGTACGGGTGGGGGCGTGGGTGTGTGTGGCGGGCACAACGGCCGTAGACGAAAACGGCCAGACAGTATGCCCTGGCGACCCGCATGGCCAGACCCGGTACATCTTGCAGAAAATTAAGTGGGCGTTACATGAAGCAGGTGTTGATCTGAGTAACGTAATACGTACCCGGCTGTTTGTGACCAACATTGCCGATTGGCCAGAAATAGGCCGGGCACACGGCGAATTTTTCGCCGCCATTCGTCCGGCAGCGACAATGGTTGAAGTGAGTCGGCTCATTTCCCCCGACTTACTGGTGGAAATTGAAGTAGATGCGATAGCCCCGTTGGGAGATTAGAAATGGAAATTCAATAACACACGCAATTGAGATTGGAGATGAGAGATTGGAAATTGGTCGAGTTCAATCCCCAATCTCTCATCTCCAATCCTTAAAAGGCGCTGCTGCCCAGGCTGACCACCAAAGACAATATCATGCTGAGGGCGATGAGAATACCTAATACAATCATCACCTTTTCGGCGGTTGACCGTTTGCGATTATAAATGCGGTCGTGCAGGGAGCGCTTGGGTGGCTGCTTGGGTGCTTCACGACGTTTTCTATTCTTAGCCATCTGAAAAAATCTCCTTCAGTCAATCATAAAATAGCGAATGGAGTATAACACAACTTAACGGCCGTGAGAAAAGGTTTAACGTAACATTGCGTTGACGATACGGCCGTCTCTTATATAATCTGCCCCACAATTGGATACGCCCCTTTGGGGCACACCTTCGGGGCAGGGTGAAATTCCCGATCGGCGGTAAGGTCAATACAAACCAAGCCCGCGACCCGGCTCAATTGCCAATTGATAATTGACAATTTTCAATTGACAATTAAGTTGGTTGATCTGGTGCAATGCCAGAGCCGACAGTGATAGTCTGGATGGGAGAAGGTCAACACATAACGTCTGTATTGTTTTGCCTTTGCCTCATCGTGGTGTGGGGCCTCTGGGGCGATGCATGGGGTTGGGTAACGGCCGTTATTCCCCGTATCATAGTTTCTCTTGCCCACGTACTGTAAGCCGAAGTCTACAATTCCATAATCCCGCTTTCGGATTGAGATTCGGTCTATTTCTGATGGAAATGAACATTTTGCGGAGACAACCTGTCTGGTTGACCACTCTTGTTTCCTTTGCTTTTCTCATCATCGGCTGGCAGTTGCTGGTGACTTTAGGCGGCTACCAGAAATTTATCCTGCCCGGCCCGCTGGATGTGGGGCGGCAGATGCAAATTGTGGTGGCGGACGGCCGTTTGCTGCGCCACAGCCTCATCACCATCAGCGAAATCATTCCCGGCCTGCTCATTGGCTGCCTGGTAGCCGCCCCGTTAGGGTATTTGCTGGCCAAGTCGCCGCTGGCCGAACGGCTGATCTCCCCTTACCTGATCGCCTCTCAGGCCATCCCCATCATTGCCATCGCCCCCCTGCTCACTATCTGGATCAGTTCCGTTTACTGGTCACGAGTGGCCGTAGCCGCCCTGGTGGTATTTTTTCCCATCCTCATCAACATGGTGGTTGGGCTGCGATCTGTACCCTCCGAGTTGTACGAACTCATGCACGTATTAAAGGCGGATAATAACCAGATTTTCCGCAAACTGGAATTTCCGGCGGCGCTGCCGGTATTCCTGGCCGGTTTGAAAATTGGGGCCACCCTGGCCGTTATTGGCGCGCTGGTGGGCGAATTTGTGCAGCCGCAGAGCCGGGGGCTGGGCTTTTTGCTGATTACCGCCCGCCAATCTTTCAAAACCGACCTGGTATTTGTTATTTTAGTAACACTGGCAGTAATCGCCTTGTCCCTATACGGCCTCGTCGCCTTATTGGAAAAGCGAGTGCTGCGCTGGAAGTTACAGAAATAAGAACATGAGATAGGGGGGCGTATACTGCCCTTGTCTCCAAATTTCAATATCTTAAAGGAGTGGAATAAGATGAAACGTTCTCTGATATTTCTATTGGCTATCGCCGTTGTTTTGCTGGCGTGTACCTCCCAGGCAACCCAGGAAACAGCGCCGACAATGACCCAGATCAACCTGCCGATGGGGTACATTGCCGACCCACAGTATGCCCCATTTTATGTGGCAAAAGAAAAGGGGTACTTTGCGGAGGAAGGGATTGACCTGTCCTTTGATTACAGCTTTGAGACAGATGGCATGGCGCTGGTGGGGGCTAACCAACGGCCGTTTGCCATTGTGGGCGGCGACCAGGTGATATTGGCCCGCGCACAGGATTTGCCGGTGGTGTATATATTCGAATGGTTCCAGCGATTCCCCATTGCCGTCATTAGCAAAAGTGACGCCAACATCAAAACGCCACAAGATTTGGTCGGGCACAGCATTGGGCTGCCCGGTTTCTTTGGCGCCAGTTATGTGGGGTATCTGGGGATACTTTCGGCCGCCGGTTTACAACCGGAGGACGTCAACACCAGTGAAATTGGGTTTACCCAGGTGGAGTCACTACTCACCGATAAAGTAGAAGTCATTGTCGGTTACATCAATAACGAACCGGTACAGTTAACCAGCATGGGTGAGTCTGTGAATGTGATTGATGTGGCCGACTATATTGATATGGTGGGCAATGGCCTCATCACCAATGAGACCATCATCAAGGAAAACCCGGCGCTGGTGGAAGGTTTTGTGCGCGCCACCCTGCGCGGGTTAAAGGATACACTGGCCGATCCTGCGGCTGCCTTTGAGATTAGCAAGAAGTATGTGGAGGGGATGGATGATGACCGTTATCCGGTGCTGCAAGCATCGCTGCCCATCTGGCAAACAGACCGGTTGGGCATCACTTCGGCCGATTCCTGGCAGCAGACCCACGACATCTTGCTCAATAATGGTTTATTAGACGCCCCGGTGCCCAATCTGGAAGCAGCGTTTACCAATACGTTTGTGGAGAAGGTGCAGCCGTGAGAGGCGTAATTGGGTAATTGGGTAATTACTCAATTACCCATTACATCATATCAATGACCACACCATTTTTAACGGCCGTCAACATCAGCCATACCTTTCACGACCTGCCGGTGCTGGAAAATATCTCCCTGGAAATTCAATCCGGGGGGTTTGTGGCCCTGGTGGGACCTTCGGGGGTGGGTAAATCTACCTTGCTGCGTATCCTGGCGGGGTTGTTACGGCCGTCGTCTGGCAAAATTCACATGGCCGATGATTCGCGCCAGGAGCCAATCGGCCTGGTTTTCCAGCGCGATAACCTGATGCCCTGGCGCACGGTGGCCGAAAACGTGCGCCTGCCGTTGGAACTGATGGGGGTGAATGGGCGGGAGGCCAACGGCCGTGTGCAAGCCATGATCAACCTGGTGGGGTTGGCCGGTTTCGAGCAGCGATACCCGGCGCAGTTGTCCGGCGGCATGGCGCAGCGGGTGGCGCTGGCGCGGGCGCTGGTGCATGAGCCGCTGTTTTTGCTGCTGGATGAGCCGTTTGGGGCGCTGGACGCCCTGACGCGAGAGCGCATGGGGCTGGAACTGCTGCGCATCTGGGAAGCTATGCCCGTAACTGTCCTGTTGGTCACACACAGTATCAGCGAAGCGGTATTTCTGGCAGACGAGGTGTTGGTGATGGGTGGCAGCCGCCCCAACACGGAACGGCCGGCCACCATCACCCATCGTATCCCTACTGGTCTTCCCCGACCGAGAGATTTAGCAATGGAACGCACGGCGGCATTTCAAGATTGTGTCACGGCCGTGCGCGCCGCCATTGAATCGGGTGTTTAGGCGTTTAGGTGCTCACGTGAACACCTAAACACCCTATCACCCCGCTACCCTGGCGCGCCGCCGCCGGACGGCGAAGCGCACCAACAGCCAGAGCGGAATGCCAATCAGCAGAACAAGCGGCAGGACAAGAATGACCAACCACAGAGCCAGGGTCGCCAGACCTTGCAAGGCGCTGATCAGAGCTTCGACCGCATCCCTGGCGACGCCTTGTGGCCGCCAGCCGGCGACCTGCACCGGGCGGGCCGCAATATCCGGCGTCAGGGAAATGGTGATGGTAGAAAAGGCAGCCGACTGGCTCAGATATTGCATCCGGCCCTTGATGACCTCAATTTCCCCTTCCAACCGGCTGAGTTCCTGATTGACGGCCAATGCCTCTTCAACGGTGGTGGCCTCATCCAGGAACGAGCGCACGCGCACGGCCGTAGCCTCCAGATTGCCTAACCGTGCCGACAAGTCTACATACTCCTCGGTCACGTCTTGCCCGGAGACGCTTTCGCTCTGCACCTCCACGGCCATCGCTTTCAGCGCGTCTATGATGCCCACAAAACCGGCCGCCGGCACCCGAATAGTAATGTCGCCTGATTTGGCGTCCGCGCCATATTGGTAAAGATTGGCGCTGACTACCCAGCCGCCGCTCTGCTCGGCCAGCCGGGTAATGTCGGCTACCGTCTCTTCAGTATCTGCCACCACCAGCCGCAGATTACCGGTGCGAATGATGAGCCGCTCCACCTGGTTAACTTGCCCGGCAGCGCCTTGGCTGGAGGCAAAAGATAGATTGTCAACCTTGTTCCAGGCCATTTCGGAACCGTCGGCAGCTTCTTCCATCGGCGCCTGGGCCGGCGCTGGAGCCGCGCCCGAACCGGTTGTATCATAGGCAAACTGCGGCTCGGACATAGAAGCCCCGGCACAACTCACCAGCAGCAGCGCCAGAAATAAGAGGGGTAGAAAGAGTATTTTGTTGGTCTTGGTCATCTTAACCTCCTGAGTATGATAATTGGTGGCGGTGGATGAGGAGAGGCTTTAGCCGATGCCTGGTTCGCCTAAAGGCTCTCCTCCGACCGGCCACCATTCAGCTAAAGCCGTCTATCCTTCCACCACCCATGATATGCAAAGGCTAAGACGCTGCCACAAACAAATTAGTTCCCCCACTTACCGATCACCAATTACCGATTACCCCATCTTCCCGGCCACCATCGACGGGGTATCACCTTTCGGCAATTGCCACAATTGGTACCCCTTCTGGGCAATGGCAATGAATTGCGCAATCAGGATGAGGGGCAGGGCAATTCTCTCGATGAAGGCAAAGATGCCGGTGAAAAACTCAATCCCTTCCTGGGAAAAGTCTGTGGCCTGGGCTAAGGTGGAATTGACGCCCAAAACCGGGCCGTTGACCATGAAGATGTAGACGACAACGGCCGTTAACAGATTCACGCCTATATCCAACAGCAGTGTCGTCCGGTTTCGCCAGCGGAAACGCAGTTTGTAAATATCCACGCCAATGGAAACAAGCAGGAGCAGATTGGCCCAGGGCAGCAAGTTGGCGTAAAAGTTGGCCGAGAACAGCGGCACGGTCATCACCTGCTCGTCGTGCATGACAATGATGCCCGCCCATTGCGGAAAGGCGTTGAGCAGCAGCAGAATTATCGCACCAAAGACGATCCCGCCAATCAGCTCACCACGCTTCATTTCGCGCCCGCCATCAACCGCCGGCAGTTGGCGCGGATCCCATTTTTCTTCTTCGTCTGCCGTTAACTCGGATTCAGGGATAACCCGCTCCAAAATGGCAAAGACGATGGCGACAGAGCCAAAGGCGCTGATCAAAGCACCGATAACGCCGGGAATAGCGCGCACCATGGCGCCGGCCACATCCACCACAAAGGCGTCTGAGTTCCAGGCCGAAACCACCACGCCAAAGAGGGTCACGGCCGTGAGTACCACCGCCACCACCGTCACCACAATCTTAAAAATGGGGAATAGCTGCGGCCCAATCAGGTATTGCGGGCGGGTCTGGTAAGAGGCGGCCACTTTTTCGGGATGCCCCATTTCCAGTAATACGGCCGTGACCACCGCCTCATCCGCCTTATCCACCTTCGTTTGCGCCCGGTCTTCCACCATATCTTGCAGCAGCGAGCGCAATTCCGTCTGCACGTCCGCCCGCTGATCACGTGGCAAA
Source organism: Anaerolineae bacterium (assembly GCA_019637635.1). Classification (GTDB taxonomy): domain Bacteria; phylum Chloroflexota; class Anaerolineae; order Promineifilales; family Promineifilaceae; genus CAADGU01. The sequence goes on along the minus strand of JAHBVI010000053.1, from coordinate 8,260 downwards.
TGCCGCCCCACCTCCGCCACATATCGTTCAATTAAGTCCATGATTTATCTCCTAACACCTGTCGGGCAAATGGGTAATTGATGGCAATTACCCATTTACGCATTTTTGTTTTCATCCACCAATAACCCATCCATCACCACGCCCAGATATTTCCACTCTGCTTTTAGTTCCGTGAAAATGTTCTGGCCCAGTTCGGAGAGCGTGTAATAACGGCGCGGGCGACCGCCTTCTTCCAAATCCCAGGCGCTGCTGAGCAATCCCTGGGATTCCAACCGGCGTAATAGCGGGTACAGGGTGCCTTCGTTTATGTCGAACCCTTTATCCGCCAACGCCTGCCGCAAGGAGTAACCATAATGGGTCTGGCGTAGCTGGCTTAACACGGCCAGCACAATCACCCCGCGCCGCAGTTCTAATTGCAAGTTTTCTGCATACTGTTGGTTAGCCTGTGTCATGCGTCACATGATACTATATGTCACACAGTATTGTCAAGCACATAGCATAAGACGATTACATACTCAATTCCCGGCGATTGAAATCGCGGCTACAAACAGCAAAGCCCACCTTCGTGGGCTAGTACCCACTGGGTCTTAGTCGGCGAAGGCCGACTTTGCCTTTTGTTGGTGCAGATTTATCTGCCGCCAGCCAAATTTGGAATTGTTGAGTATGATACAACCCGCTTTACCGACTTGCGTATTAGCCAATGTTCGTAAGTTCAATATTCAAGGAGATTCCAACATGGAAAAAGAAACCAAAAAACTGTATCGGAGCCAATCTGACCGCTGGCTAGGCGGCGTGTGTGGTGGCCTGGGTGTTTATGTAGGCATAGACCCAACCATCATCCGTATCCTGTTTGTCTTGTTAGTTATATTTGGCGGCGGCGGCGGGCTGTTATACATCTTGCTGTGGATATTTATCCCCCAAGAACCAGCCGGGATAGACACACCCCCTAAAAATTTCACACCAGACGAATAAACATGGAAAAGCCCGGCATCTTCACTGCCGGGCTTTTCTGCTGGTAACGGCCGTAACCCCTCCCCCGCCTACACAATCACTTTGGCCATCCGGTAATAGGTTGGCGCCGTGTGTCCCTGGTGCGTGCCCGTCCCCACAATGTCATAACCTAGCGATTGGTAATAGCGCACATTATCCGGCAAAGCGATGCGCACACCCAACACCACCCGCCGGAACCCCTGTTCCCTGGCCTGCTGCTCCACCACCGCAATCAAGCGCCGGGCAATGCCCTGGCGCTGATAAGCCGGTAACACGGCTAACCGGCCAAAATAGAGAGCGTCTGCGTACTGCTGGTGCGGTTTGGTAAACACGCAGGCCACGATATGCCCCGAAGTCGTTTCGGAGTCATCATCCACTTCCGCCACCCACAGTGTCTCCTGCGCTACTTTTTCGCGCAATGCGTCCACCGTCTCCCTGGTAACACCCGATGGCGGGTCCAAATCCTGGTAAGCGCCAAACGCTGCCTGTAAAACAACCAACACGGCCGTACAGTCTGCTTTGGTTCCCTGGCGAATGTGGATCATAGGCGGAATGAGATCGGAGATTGGAGATTAAGCGATCCCCAATCTCCAATCTCCAATCTCCAATCTCTAATCTCTCAATCCCCCACCGACGTCGGCGCCAACTGCCTGGCAAACAGCCGCCAGTTGGCGCCGATGAACAGCAGCAAGGCGGCCAACGAGGCCCAACCGGCCCACTGAAACGCCGCCACCGCGCCGTAGGCGTCATACAGATAACCGCCGGTAAACGCGCCCAACGCCGCCCCCAGGCCAAAGACGGCGCTGCTAAACAAACCCTGCGCCGTTGCTCCCAGGCCGGGCGGCGCGTTTTCGTCGGCATAGGCTACGCCGGCCACCCACATGGCGGCAAAGGTTGGCCCATGCAGCAGGCTGATGGGCAGCACTTGCCAGGGTGCGGTCATCCAGGCGTAGGCAAAAGCGCGGATAACGGTGCCGACCATAGACAGCATTAACACAAAAGGCGCGCCCCACCGCGCCAGGAGCCGCCGCGAGTAGAGAAAAACGGGAATTTCGCTGACGGTGGCCAGGGTGAGCGACAGCCCCATAATGGTGTTGCTGGCGCCCAACTCGTTCAGGTAAAGGAAGAGGTAATTGAGGAAAATGCCCAACGTCATGCCTTCCACCAGGGCCACGGCCGTGAACAACAGCCAGTGCCGGTTCGTCAGCAGCACCCGCAAGCCGCGCCGTACCGATTCCCCCACCGGGCCGCCGGGCACGGGCAGCCACACACTCACCAGGAATAAAACGATCATCATAAGCAGGTATAAAGTGAACGTGATAGATAACCCCCGCGCTTCGATGACAAAGCCAATGATGAGCGCGGCGATGCCCCAACCAACCGAACCCCACAGGCGGACACGGCCGTACTCAGCCCGCCGCTCGCCCAATCGCACCATCACCGCATTATCCACCAGAGGCACAATGGGGGCGGCAAAAATGGCATACAGACAAACAACAGGGATGAGCGCGGCAAACGTTGTCACCTGGGTCATCGAAGCAATGGCAAGCCACAGCCCGGCTATCGTTACCAGCAGCAGCAGGTGATGTTTGTGCGTGGCGTCAGCCAACGCGCCCCAGGCAGCGGCAGCCACTATGGTGATCAAGGGCACTATGCCGGTGAGAAAGCCGATTTGACGGCCGTTCAGCCCCAAATCCTGGTAGTGCAACGTCAAGAAGGGCAGGAGGCAGGCTGCCGCCGCAAAAAATACAAAGTAGAAGGCTTTTGCTGAACGCATGAGAGGTTTGTGGTAATCGGTTATCGGTAAACGGTAATCGGTTAGTTATGACTCCTTTAGCAGTATGGTCGGCCGGATTATATCACTCCCGTGGGGGGCGCGTAATGGGCGATTGGTATCGCAAAGCACAGCTTTAGACTTCGGGCTACGGATGACGGGTTACGGATGACGGACCCGCCACGCCGGGTTACAATACCCCCATGCACAACTATCTGGATGAATTGAATGAAGCCCAACACACGGCCGTGACCGCCGACCCCGGCCCTATTCTTGTCCTCGCCGGGCCGGGTTCTGGTAAAACCCGCGTCCTGACGCACCGCATCGTCTATCTAATCCGCGAACTGCGCGTACCGCCCTGGCACATTCTGGCCGTTACCTTTACCAACAAGGCCGCCCGCGAAATGAGCCACCGCATTGAAAAAGTGCTGGAAGGGCAGCCGCGCGGCCTGATGATGGGCACTTTCCACGCCTCCTGTGCCCGCATCCTGCGCATTGAAGTGGAGAATCTGGAGGGGTACGGCCGTGACTTTGTTATTTTTGACACCGAAGATCAGTTAGCCGCCATCAAGCAGGCGCTCAAAGACCTGAACCTGGACGACAAAAAGTTCCCGCCGTTCAAAATGCGCAGCGGCATCGGCAGCGCCAAAAATGAACTGATTACCCCAGAAATGTACACCGCCGCCAACTACGTGGCCGAAGTGACCAGGCGCGTCTATGCCCGCTACCAACAGATTTTGGTGGCAAACAATGCCATGGATTTTGACGACTTGCTGATGAATGTAGTCACGCTGTTTGACCGGCGACCAGACGTTTTGGCAAAGTACCAGGAGCGGTTCCAGCACATCCTGGTGGACGAATTTCAAGATACGAATACGGCGCAGTATGGGTTATTGAAGAGGTTGACGGCCGTGCGCCAAAACATCTTCGCCGTTGGCGACGCCGACCAGAGCATTTACATGTTTCGCGGGGCCGATTACCGCAACCTGAACCGTTTCCGCGAGGATTACCCCAACGCCCGCCAGATTTTGCTGGAAGAAAATTACCGCTCCACCCAGGTCATTCTGGATGCGGCCATGGCCGTGATCAAACACAACCGCAACCGGGTGCATAAACAGCTATTTACCCGGCGCGAAGGCGGCGAAAACGTCACCGTGCGCGAAGCGTATGACGAAAATGAAGAGGCGGAACGCATTGTAGGTACGGTGCAGGATTTACTGCTGCGCAGCTATTCGCCCGGCGATATGGCCGTCATGTACCGCACCAATGCCCAATCCCGCGCCCTGGAAGAGGCGTTTATCCGCGCCAGTATTCCTTACCGGCTGGTGGGGGCCACCGCCTTTTACCGCCGCCGTGAAATCAAGGACGTGATCGCTTATTTGCGCGTGGTGCATAATCCGGCCGACACCATCAGCTTTAACCGCATCATCAACACCCCCACGCGGGGTATCGGCGGCAAAACGCAGGAGCAGTTGCAACTATGGGCGGCATCATTGTTCATGTCCCCGGCCGAAGCAATAGTACGGCTGGCGGTTGATCTCGATCTTCAGCATCCGTTTAACGGCCGTGCCTATAACGCCCTATACAACTTCGGCCAGATGTTACACGCCTGGCGGGTCATCCGCGACGAAACCAGCGTCGGTGAACTACTCGACCTGATTTTGCAGCAGACCGATTTCCGCGCCTACATTGAAGACAGCGCCAAAGATGAAGACGAAGCCCAAGACCGTTGGGCCAACGTGATGGAACTGCGCAACGTGGCCGCCGGTAATCAGATGGCATTGAGCGACTTCCTGGAACAGATCGCCCTGGTCTCCGAGGTGGATGACCTGGAAGAAGAGCCGAACCGGGCCACGCTGCTGACACTGCACGCCGCCAAAGGGCTGGAATTCCCCGTCGTTTTTCTGGCCGGGCTGGAGGATGGCATTTTGCCGCACAGCCGTTCGCTGGATGATGTGGAATCACTGGCGGAGGAGCGGCGGCTCTTTTATGTGGGCATCACGCGGGCCATGGACCGACTCTACATTTCCCACGCTTTCCGCCGCCTGGGTTTTGGCGGGTATGATGTCTCTGTGCCCTCCCGCTTTTTGCAAGATTTGCCACATGACCTGGTGGATGGCGGCAGCGCCAAAAGTCGGCGGCAGCAAACGAAGAGCCAGGCGAGCAAGTGGGAATGGTCATCCTCTGGCAGCACGAGTTGGTCAAAGGAAACACGGCCGTCGGCAGGGGCACGGCCGTCGGCCACCCCCACCGCGCCCCAACCCGAAAAACCCCTGCCGCTACCCCAATACCTGCGCGCCACACCCGCCGATGACAACCGGGAGCCAACTCCCAAAACCGCCCGCTACAAAACCGGCCAAAAAGTACGCCACGTCAAATTTGGCGCCGGCACCGTCATCGAAAGCAAACTCACCGGCAGCGACGAAGAAGTCAGCGTCGCCTTCCCCGAACACGGCATTAAACGGCTGGCCGCCAGCTTTGCTAATCTGGAAATAATGAGCGATTAGAGATTGGAGATTAGAGATTGAAAATACCTCTCTAATCTCCAATCTCCAGTCTCCAATCTCCAATCTCATGCACTACTTGATAGACGGCCACAACCTGATTGCACGAATGCCGGATATTTCGCTGAATGACCCGGATGATGAAGTGCAGTTGATTTTGCGGCTGCGCAGTTGGGCGGCGCGCAGCAAAAAGCGGCAGGTGACGCTATTTTTTGATGGCGGTATTCCGGGGGGGAAGGATGTGCGGCTCTCCACGCCGCAGGTGCGGGTGATTTTTGCTTCGGTGGGGCAAACGGCTGACGCCTTGCTCATCAAAGGCATCAACAAGGTAAAGAACCCACCCGAATTTTTGCTTGTCACCAGCGACCAGCAAATTATTGCGGCGGCCAACGGCCGTAAAATGCCCCACCTCACCTCTGACCAATTTGCGGCGCAACTGGCGGCCCAGTGGCAGGAGACGCTGCCCGGCCCCACCATCACCGACGATGACCCCATCATCAGTGAAGCCGAAGTGGCCGATTGGCTGGCAACGTTCGGCCCGGTAGATGAACGCGCCATTCGCCGCCGGCCCAGACCCATACCGCCCAATTTGCCGCCGCCGGCGCCAGAAATCGTGGCCACTGCGGCCGGCAGCCAGGAGTCGCCGCCTGGTACAATTGCCCCCCCCATCAACCGCGAAGAGCCGCAGCTAAACGAGAAGGAACTGGAGGAGTGGCTGGCCCTGTTTGGCGGTGAAGCCAAACCAAAGAAGAAACAAGAAGAGCGGGCGCGGGCGGCCGCTCCAGAAAAGCCAACCGTCGAACCGTCACGCCGCCCGCGCCCCAAAACCCACAACCCCCATAATCTCAGTCCCGACGACCTGGCCGCCTGGCAAGAGTTTGCCAGCCAGGACGATTAGTTCTACGCTCTTAATCTAGTGGTGGATGCCTCAGGTATCTACAAAGTAATTTCCGCCATTCGCTTTCTCCGCTCTCAGCGCAACTACACAATAATGCCCAATTCCTTGCCGCCGGCGATGATGGTGTCTGCGCAGTAGTCAATGTCTTCCATAGTATGAGCTGCGGAGACACAGGCACGCAGGCGGGCCAACCCTTCTGGCACCACGGGCGCTACCACTGCCTGCACAAAAATGCCGCGCCGCTGGCAGTAATTGGCGAGCAGGGCGCCTCGTTCCGTAGAGCCACAGATGACGGGCACAATGGCCGTCTCGGTGTAGAGCAGATCAAACCCGGCCGCACGCAACCGGTCGGCAAAATGGTTGTAATTGTCCTGAATTTTCTTCACGCGCCAGGGTTCTTCTTCAATCACATCAAAAGCGGCTTTGGCGGCGGCGGCGGAAGCGGGCGGCAGCGCCGCCGAGAAGATAAAACCACGCGCTTCGTGTTTGAGGAAGGTGATCAGTTCTTCATTTCCGGCCACATAGCCGCCGGCGCTGGGGATCGTTTTGCTCAGGGTGCCCATCTTGATGTCCACGCAATCTGACGGCAGGCCAAAATGCTCCTCAATGCCGTGCCCATGTTCACCCAACACACCCAGCGAGTGCGCCTCGTCAATCATCAGGTAGGCGTCATATTTGCGGCACAGTTTCACTATTTCCGGCAGGTTGATAATGTCCCCGTCCATGCTAAACACGGCGTCGGCAATGACCAGCTTACGGCCGTGCGGGTTTGCATCTCGCAATCTCCGTTCCAAATGATCCATGTCGTTATGCCGGAAACGGACGTGGTTGGCCATGGCCAGCATACAGCCGTCCACAATGCTGGCGTGGTTCAGTTTGTCGCTGATGACCGTGTCACCCTTGCGCAGCAGCGAGGAAATGGTAGACAGATTGGTGACGTAACCGCTGGAAAAGGTGATGGCCCCGTCTGTGCCTTTGAACTGGGCGATGCGCGCTTCCAGTTCATTGTGCAGAGACAGCGACCCGGCCAGCAGGCGCACGCCGTGTGTGCCCGTGCCGTACTTGTCTACGGCCGCTTTCGCCGCCTCGTTAATTTTGGGGTGCCCAATCAGTCCCAAATAGGAATAGCTGCCGAGCATGATCATCTCGCCGTGCCCTTCTACGTTGACACGGCCGTTGGGCAAAATATCTTGTGTCGCCTCTAAATAAAAGTACAGGTCGCGCTCCTTGTAAAACTTGATCGGCCATAACATCTCTGGCGTCAGCGATACGCGCTCCTGTGTGGGTGTATCTATCATCGGTATTACTCCTTCCAGAATTATGAATTGTGAAGGATGAATTATGAATTGCATCCCAGGTGATTTCTGTTGTCATCTTCCGCCTAATTCTAACAGCGAAAGGCAACAACTAAAAACCGGGTTTCGCAGCGAAACCCGGTTTTTTAACGACTGGCACAAAATTAAGCGGGAGGGGGCTTACGGCCGTGTCACCAACGGCAAATACGTGATACGCACTCCTCCATATTGGGGACTAATCAGTACGCCTAACTGGTTGGCTGACAAAACTTACATAAGGGCTTTTCCGGCAGCGGATGGGCAGCGGATAAACGGATAGCCACAGCGGCGCATCCGCTTATTCGTTTCATCCGCTGCCGCCAAAATGAGATTTGTCAGTCAATCAGGTACGCCTAATTTATCTTCACAACCTTTGCCCAGTTCATATTTGGCTAATATACCGGTGTGGAGATGATCTCGCATGACCACTGATTACTGAAGTGAAAATATGTTTCTTCATTTATAGCCTCGCCTTGATAATTGAAGTGGTAAGCGAGGGCGATCTCTAGCGCCGCACCAGGGGCAGGTAAGTGAACTCTGTAAAGGCAATCCCAGCCGGTATCTCCAGGATGGCGCCGCTGCCATCCTGAGGCCGGATTGGTAATGTAGGATCCAGGGTGAGAGACACTGTTTTGTGTATAGGGCCGGTCGCGGCCGTAACGAAATAAGCCCCGGCATCGGCCAAAGACGTACTCAACAGAACGCTGAACTCGCCATCGGCGCCGGTAAAGGTACTGCCTATCAAACGGCCGTTTACCGT
>JAHBVI010000052.1 GCA_019637635.1 Anaerolineae bacterium | reverse complement strand
AAAGGGATTCACGGCCGTTCCAACTTTGGGCGTTGTACGAACAACCCATTGCTCCTGACATGGTTTCCACCCCTCAAAGGGATTCACGGCCGTTCCAACACCGAGACGGATAGCGGCGAAGCCGACTCTGGCGGAATGGTTTCCACCCCTCAAAGGGATTCACGGCCGTTCCAACGGCGACGCTTTTTTCCCGATTGAAGGTAGCGCAATCGTTTCCACCCCTCAAAGGGATTCACGGCCGTTCCAACGATATGCTCACCCATCCCTCCCCTGGATACATACAGTTTCCACCCCTCAAAGGGATTCACGGCCGTTCCAACTCCAAACCAGCCGATTGCCACGGTAGTTCCGACAGAGTTTCCACCCCTCAAAGGGATTCACGGCCGTTCCAACTGGGAGAGGGCGGCCAATGGAGCCAGCCTGGATATCGGTTTCCACCCCTCAAAGGGATTCACGGCCGTTCCAACCCTGGACCTGGGATCCCGAACAATGTGAAGAAGGTTTGTTTCCACCCCTCAAAGGGATTCACGGCCGTTCCAACTAACTTGCGCCAACCTGTACCATAACCAAATTTGTGTTTCCACCCCTCAAAGGGATTCACGGCCGTTCCAACCAAAAAGGAGAAAAAGTCCAACGCACGATATACAAGGTTTCCACCCCTCAAAGGGATTCACGGCCGTTCCAACGTGGGGAATCTGCGTGGAGGTAGGCCGTCTCAATTAGTTTCCACCCCTCAAAGGGATTCACGGCCGTTCCAACCGCACTTATCCACAGTGGGATGGCGATGAAAGATCGCCCGCTTTTTTGCCCCATCTGTGGGTTTCACAACCCATTATACTCTTGATTTGTCTGAATTCCACTGTCATTTGTCCCACCATTTGGCGATTTCCGAGGGTCTGAAAAACCAACCCTGATTTCAGGCATTACTCATAAGAAAATAAGCCGTTTCTGAGTGTTTTCAAACCCCCGGATCGCCTGTTTTCGCCGTTTTTTGCGCTTAATCGCCGTTTCCGAGCCTTATGCGCCTTTTTGACCTGTTTTTGCCCCGTTTGCTTTCCCTCTATTCATTTGTTAACGTGCCTGAAAATGGTAATCGGTAATCGGTAATCGGTGAGCTTATTGAAAAATCCGCGAAGAGCGCGAAGGTTTCTCTCTGGCAACTCTGTGCCTCTGTGGTGACTTTTTCAGGAGACTCATCGGTAATCGGTAATCGGCTTACGGGTCACGGATCACGCTTTTTCTATGAACAGTTTGCCCTTTATAAGCCTGTATTCAGCGACGTTATTCCTGGCTTATACTCAGCATTATAGCTGCAAATATCTCTCCGGGCGATGCCTGCCGGATGTTCATTTGCAAACCCTGGCAATCTGGGTCGGGCAGCCGCAGCCTGGCCTGCGCTCCGCTCGCCAACACCGCCTGCTCAGCGCCCATCTGGCCTTGCTACAGGCGGCGCAGCTGCTGGCGCATACGGAAACCTTTTGGTATGTGACCCCGGCAGCCATACCCTGGCTACACCTTTCGCCAGCCGACCAATACGCCGTACTGCTGGAACCTTTTGCTACCTGTCATTATCTGGCGGCGGCCGAAGCGCTTAACCTGTTGGGCGCGTTGCCGCCTGATTACAACGCCTATTTGCAGCAACAACTGGCGCGCCAATCACGGCAAGAGATGCCACTGGAGGGGGGCACGGCCGTCTGGCAAACGATCACGGCTGACCAGTGGCAGTTATGCCTGCCCCCATCGCTGCCCCTTCCCCTTTGTTTTCACCTCTTGCAATTGGGCGACTGGCAGCCCAGCCGGTCGTTGCAACTTAACCCGCTCACCATCGCGCAGGCTACAGAACGTGGTTACAGCCTCACGCACATCACCCATCTACTGGCCGAAGCCACCGGCCACCCCCTACCCCCGGCGCAACAAAACCAACTGGTGGCCTGGTATCGTCACGCCCACGCCTACCAGTTGCGCACCGTCACCCTGATCAGCGCTCGCCAGCCGGGCCAACTGGCCCGCATCCTGCAAAACGGGAACCTGCGCCCCTATATTCAGGAACAAATCAGCCCCCGCCACGCCATCATCTCCCCGGCCATTCAACCTCGCCTGCACAAATGGGCCGCCCGACGACACACCTTGTTAGTAGGGGCAGGTCTCAGACCTGCCCCTACCGCCTTCACGCCTACCGTTTACCAATGGTTGGGCCTGCGCCTGCTGACGGCCCTGGGACAATTGATCCCCCTGCCCTACTCACCACCACACGCCGAGTTAGACGCTCTGAGCGCCCAACTCTCGCCCGAACAACAAAACCAACTGGACGCCCTGGTTGCCCAGATCATCACCAGTTTGCAAGAGATGGTGAACGGCCGTGACGCCTTCTTTCCCGCTACCGATGCGCCAGACCCGCAATTTATTCAGCAAATCAACTATGCGCTCCAACAGCAAACCACACTCACTATCCATTACCTGCCTCTGCACGCCCCCGAACCCAAACAGCACACCATCGAGCCACTGCGCCTGGAACAACGCGGCCAGTTAACCTACTTATACGCCTACAGCCACCGCGCCGAAGCCAACCTCACCTTCCGCCTGGATCGGATCACGGACATAGTGCCGGTAAACAGCCATCTGTAGCTGTCCCGTACTTTTTTTACCACCCTCAGGTATTGGTTTCATAACCGATTTCCCGCATACTCTTACCAATCGGCGCAGAGTGCCGCCGGAAAGGTTCATGTTGCCGGCAGTAGAGTAGGCAATGGAGGCGCAATCTCCACGCCTGCCAGGAGGCAAAATTATGAAAATGGGAACCTCTATGGACTCGCTCACCTCGCCGCGATTACGACACCGGCGACTCGTGCGTATTTACTTCTTTCCCTGGTCATTGCTCGCCTGTGCCACCCTACTGGCACTGTTCGGCTGGCGCATACAAATACCGTTAATCTGGCTGGTTGGTTACTGGTTCACCATTTTGCTGTGTTGCATTGTGATAGACCTGGCAGCCGCCCAATCTCGTATCATGCGCGTTCTGTGTTTGCTGGTGAGCTACGGAAACAAAGTACGCCACAAACAACGCCAAACCCGGTACACCGGTGACGAGCTACAAGTTTTTTTTACCTGTTCTGCACCACCTTTGCTTCATAATCGTCATGCAGTACAGTGGACATGCTCTCTAGCGGCCGTGCTTCTCACCTGGGGGTTTGCTGTCCTTCAAGTCTACTTTTCCTCAGCCGATAACGCCACTGACCAGCTTATCTTCACCCTTCTTCTTTTCATGGCCGGGATCATTTCCTATGCCATGTTTATTGCTGCCCCATCCCCCTTTACTTCCGTGACCATGCGACGATGCATCTGGCACATTCTGACAGCAGTCGGCATCTTGTCCGCCCTGTACAGCCTGAGAAAGACGACTGAGGACATTCGCATTGTCCTCTTCAGTATCGCCTTTTTCTTTATCGTCTATGCCACCATTTTCGCCACGCAAAGACTGTGGGCCGGGCAGAAAGTCTTAGGCGAGGTCATTCGTGACATCAGTTTGGAGTTCCTGCAAGAGCCTCAAACCGAGGAGAAATTAACCAGCCTGCCCGAATTTTTGGCTACACGCCTGAAATTTGACCGGGTGTTTATCCTTACCCCTTCAACCGATGAAAAAACCTTAACGATTATAGCCGAAAGCGGTGATTACCCCTCGGTATTGCACCAGACGGTACCTGTTCTGGATAGCCTGACAGGCAAGGCTTACCTGAAAAAAGTGTCTGTTGTCTGGAATAATGTCGAAACTTGCCCTTACTATTGCAGTATCCATCCGGCTGACGACACCAGATCAGAAATAGCTGTACCCATTCTGTATCAGGGAGTGGTGTATGGAATTCTGGATGTGCAAACGAAAGTAAAAGGAGCCTACAGTCTGGGTGATTTATACGCGCTAGAAACCATTGCCCGTATTGTGGGCGCGGCCATTGCCGCCGACAAAAGAGAACAATTCTACGCGGACGCTGTGAGTTTATGGGAACATGTTATGTCCACCCACCATGTTATGGCTTCTGAGCAGGATGTATTTGAGGTTTTTGCCCAATTTGCCTGTGAAAAGTTACAAGCCGATCCCATCATCTATTATCCTCTCTCTCTGGCCGGTTATCCGGTACGCTCTCCATATCCCTATGGCGATCTGAAACGGCGCGACCTGCTGCATTCGCCGCTTGACGATCCAGAGAGTTCACTCGTCGGTTTAGTGGCCGATTGGGAGCCTTACTTTGAAACACACATTACCCCGGAATCCCGAGTAGCCCGTTTTTCCACGCCAGACGCGCCTGGTTTTGTGGAGCGCGAGGCGGTGCAATCCACCTGTTTCCTGCCCGTTGGCTCTTATCACGAACGGCTAGGGGCGTTATTTCTCAATTTTCGCCAACCACATACTTTTGATGAATCTTTCAAGTTTACCGTTCTGAGCCTGGCCCAATTGTTAGCCCAAGTTACGGCTCAGGTGCGGTATCGGGACGTGGTTTACCATAGCTTTGGCCGGCCGGAACTAGATATTCATAGCCTGCTCAGCCGTTACGGATACAAGAATGGCATTATCCCCCAGGATAACCAGCAGACAGATGGTGAAGATAACAACTTACCACCCTCAGATGTAGAAGCCCTTTATGGGCTGATGGATCGCATGGACAAGTTTGTTGAAGAGATCCGCCTGACCGGTTCCGCCGGACCACCTGACTTCTGGGTAGAATCATTACAAGGGAAGCTGGAGGATTTCAAGAGCGCCTTGCCGGTGGCCGACGGCCGTCGGCCTCGCCTGAAACTAGAAGTTGACCCTCTGGTAGAAGCTGAATATCCCCTCGTTAAGTTAGCCCTCTATCGTGTCATTACTGAATCCGTCAGCAACGCCATCTTCCATGGTCATACCAACCGGATTGAAGTCAGTGTACGGCGAGACAACGTGGCCCTGGTAATGCAAATTACCAACGATGGTTGGCCACTGCCATCTGGTGCCGAAGGAGAAAAAAGCAAAAATGGTATTTACACGTTACTGCATGAGTGCGACGTCAAGTTAGGGGCGGTCAGCCAGATTACAAACCGGCCAGACGGGAAAGGCGTGTTGGTCTGTGTTTCCATTCCCGTTTTGCCTTTGAAAAAATAGGAGGAGAACCCACCCATGAAAAGAACAGACCATACCTTATTACTCGTTGAAAATTCCAGATTACAGTTAGCATCCTTAAAGCAGGACCTGGACCCTCTGGGCTGGCAAATAATCCACTGCACAGATATGCCCACAGCGCTTAATGCCTACGATCAGGGTGAGCGAAGTGGTAATCATATCGGCCTGGCAGCCGTAGATTTGGGCCTGCCCCCGTCCGCAGAGGACCCACTGCAAATCGGCCCCAAATTGATAAGGGCGTTGCGCCAGCGTGACGCAGACCTGCCCATTCTGGCCTACACCGGCCTATCACCTCAGGCAACCCCCTATGACCGCCTCTTGGCCGAGTTGTTGCCGCTCAAGGTTTCTTTTGTGTACTTACGTCGGATGGGTCCCACTTTCGCCGAATTATTGGATCTCGTCTGGCAAGATTTTGTCATCCTTTCCCCCGGCCCATCAGATTACTTACGACGCGCTGTGGCAAATAGACCTGACCCACTCAATGACAAACTATGGGAAACGCTGGCATTACTGGCACAAGGTCACAACTACCAGGAAATAGCCAACAAACTAGAGGGTGTTGGGGTAGAAGGGGTACGCGCCCGTATCAATCAGATTAAAGAAATGCTCATTGAAAAAGAAGAACTGAAAGAGTATGAGCGTGAACGTGAAGATTTAATCAAGTGGTACCGACAACACCATGTCCGATTTCACCGGCCATGAGCAAGCACGCGGCCTGTTACAAAAATTAACAACCCTCATCAATAAAAATCCAGCCGCCGGATAAACCCTGGCACGGCGACAGCAGTGACCTGCGGCTCATCGTCTGCTTAACTACAGGCAAAGTTCAACTGCCTGTAAAGGCAAGGAGCAGACAGATGAGACCATTCAAACAATCGCAATCGCCGCCTGAACCAGACAACCAACCTCACAAAGGTTGTGGCAGTTGTGCCGTTGGCTGTTTCATCTTATGGTTGCTGACGATTGTTTTATTGTGCGGCGGACTCTTGTGGCTGACGAGCCGAACAGTTGGCGCAGCGGCAGCGCGTTTACCACTGGCTGTCTGGCTGTTGATTGACAACTCCAACTCCACCTTTGAGATGGGTGGCGTTGGTTCTGACCCGGATTTGCTGCGCATGGATGCGGCCCGGCTGTTCCTGACTTACTTGGGGGTGGATGAACGGGGGTTAACCCACCAGGCCGGCGTCATCTTCTTTGGCAGCACGGCAGAAACGGCCGTCCCTCTCACTCCCCTCACCGACGATGAGCAACGCGCCCAACTATTCGCCCAAATTGCCAACCCGCCGCGCATGGGTTGGACAGACCACCTGGCCGCTTTAACGATGGCCCAGGAGCAACTGGCAACCCTGACTACGCCCCACTATCCGGCCATCATAATGCTCACCGATGGTAAGGGGGAATGGGCTGATTCCAGCACACAAAACCCAATACCTGAAGAACAAACGGCCTACATCACCGCCCTCCGGCAAAAAAGCCAGGAGTTGGCCGATGCGGACATTCCTCTCTTTATCATCCTCCTGGCCAACGAAGTAACGGACGCTGACCCGGACATTGCCGCCATCTGGCAACCGCTCTGGCAAGAGATGAGCGCGGCCAACCCTTCCGGCCGTTTCTATGTAGCCCGCACAGCCGACCAGTTGCCGGATATTTACCATGATATCGTCGTTGCTCTGACAGAGCGGCAAACGGCCGGTGTGGTGTTAGACACGGCCGTTACCGGCCATTCTCTGCAAACCCTGGAAATTCCGGCTGGGCTGGCCCAGATAACGCTGGTCATTCGCAAAAGCAGCCCTACCCAGACCATCACCATCCAAACCCCTGGTCAGGTCACGTTAGCCGAGGATCTGCCTTTTGCCCGCCATGCCGGTGGGCACGGCGCTGGTGATGCTGGCCGTGAAGAAATCTGGGTAATCGAACAACCACCACCAGGCATGTGGACGCTACGGCTGGATGGTAGCGGGCAAATCACCATCTGGCAAGATTACCTGCCGGCGCCCACGCCGGTACCTGTACCGACGGTTTTAGCAACGGCCACTATCACATCGCCCCCTGTTCACCCTACGGCTGTCGCTACTATAGCAGCTACAGTTACCGCTGCTCCTTCGCCGACAACTACCAGAGCGGTCATTGCGCCAGCCACATCCCTCGATAAGCCCATTATGCGGCCGCCAGACACCTCTACCCCCGGCCCACGATGGCCCTGGGCTGCGGCGGGAGTGGTTTTGACCGGCATGGGTACGGCCGTACTCTATTGGCGACGACAGCGGCAACGGCCGTGCGTTACCGGTTTACTTCGTCTGGCAGAGGGCCACACCACCATAGACCTGGACGGCTTGAACCGCCCGGTGATCACTGTCGGCCAGCCACCGGCGGATGTGCCCATACCGGGGGCCACCGCACGGGCCATCATCCGGCCCGGCGCATCACTGGGAGATGCCCACGAAATTTTGATCAGTGGCCGTGGCGACTTGCGCGTAAACGGCCGTCCCGTTACTGGCGAAACGAACCTGGCAGATACGGCCGTTATCCACCTGGGCAATGGTGTGCAGGCACGGTATGAAAATTTGCGTCTGCGCCGGGCGTGGCGGGAAGCAGTGAGCAGTAAACAGTGAGCAGTAATTGATAAATCGGTGACCGATAACTGATTAACGATTACCGGATAGTGGAGGTAAAAAATGAACGAATCGCAAAAAGACGCGGCTAAGAATGACAACGGAGCGCCGCCGGTTGTGGAGATAGAAGGTGCCGGGCAGGCTGGCCTGGTCAGTCGTCGGCGGCAACTGGCGCAGATGCGCCGCATCCTGGTTGTTGGCCTGGGTGGCAGCGGCCAGATTACCGTAACCTGCCTGAAAGCCCAATTGCAGACCAGCTTTGGTGATGATTGGCACGGCCGTATTCGTTTGCTGGCCTTTGATACCACTGAAGAAAGCTTTGCCGTTCAAGGGCCGGATGGGCTGGTCTCCCTGGAAGCGGGTGTGGAATTTTTTGACATCGGTAACATTCCGGTTGGTAGTATTGCGCGCAATCTGGAAAGCCAGATGGCGATTAAGGAGCGCCTGGGAGCCATCATATCTCAGCAGCCGACCGCTGTACTTCGTAACGGCTCTAAACAGTTACGGCCGTTTGGCCTGCTGGCGCTGCTCTGGCGACATGGCGCCGTCAATGAACAACTCCGCCAGGCGCTGTGGCGGCTGGCCGGGCGCGACCCGAATGACGCTCTCAACGAGCAGCAAGGGATCAACGTCTTTGTTGTAGGCAGTCTGGGAGGCGGTACCGGCTCCGGTACCCTGTTCGACACCACCTATCTCATCCGTGATGCCTTCACTGATCTGGGCGCACAGGCTGAGTTTTGTCACATAACCGGCATCGGTGTCTTGCCGCAAGCCTTTCCAGGCGTTAAAGCACCCAACATGCAGCCGAATACGGCCGCCGCTTTGCAAGAGCTGAATCATCTGATGACCAAAGGGCAATTTCAGACGCGCTACCCGGACGGCCGTACCGTCATCAGCCGCGAAGCCCCCTTTGACCTGTTCTATGTGGTAGATGGGGTGGATGAGTCCGGCCGCGCCTGGCCCGACGTTTACGCCGTCTGTGCGATGGCGGCCCATTGCATTTACCTGCAAATGGGGACGCAGCTGGGGCAGAAGGGGGAAAACGCCTTTGATAATCTGGATGAGATTCTGATAGGCCGGACGGCCGATGGTCAGGGCACATTCCTGGGCAGCTTTGGCAAGGGCGACCTGACATTTGATGCGCCAGCCGTTGCGGGCTTGTGCGCCCGCTGGCTGTTGTTGGAATGGTGCCGACAGGTGTGGCTGTCCCCACCAGATACGGCGGCCGCCCTCGGGCAAACAGAGCCGTTATGTGCAAGCCTTAAAACAGAGCGGCTACGGCCGTTGCTCAACCAGGATCCAGAAACCGGCGCCGCAGTTGCCATTGACCTGACACAACCGGGCTGGCTGGCGCGCAAACCGGTCGCCGACATCCCTGTTGAAGCGGCCCGGTATGTGGCTGAGTACGGCCAGGCGCGCGTGGCGGAAAAGATGCTGCCACTCATCGGCCGCAACGGGCAAACAATTGCCGCCACGATACAACAACAGTGGGCTGCCTGGCTGCCTACTATGCTGTTTGCCCCCAGCACCAGTCTGAACACGGCGACGGCCGCCTTACACCAGCTGCAAGAGTGGCTGGCCGCCCAGATGAAGGCCGCGCAGGCGGCGCTGGCTGAACAGGAACGGCAGCAGGCGCGGCGGGAACAGGCGTTTGTTCAGGCGGAAACGGCGGTGTCCAAAGCGGCTGCCAGTTTTCCCATTGGTCGCAGTGGCCGCCTCCGGGATGCTCTGGCCCACTACTTCCGCGTGGCCCAGCACAGTCATGATGGGCAGTTACAGTTACACATAGGGCGGGCAGAACTGTCTGTCTGGTACACCTTGCATAGTTGGGTGCGAACACAAGGAGCAGAAGTCACGGCCTTGCGCGAACGGCTGGCCAGTCTGGCCTCTCTGGTGGAAACCGAAGCCGTGCGGCAGGCGCATAAGGTGAGCCGCGGTGGTATTGCGGCCATTAGTCTGGCAGACACCAATTATGTGCAAACCTTGTACGGCCGTTACAAACCCACCGATGTCCACATGAAAGAACGGCTGGATGACCCGACCGCCCTCCGCAACCTGGATCGGGATGCGCTGGGGCAACAGCTGTTAACCGCCCTTCGCATCCACTTTGCGCCCATCGCGGCCATGACGGTGGAAGATGTTATCCGGGAGCGACGTGATGAGATGTCTCCCATCGCCCGGCGGCAGCAGCTCTTTCAACTGGCCACGCCGTCGTGGAACATTGACCGGGCACGGCTGCCAGAAGGGGGTGCAAACCTGGTACGGCTGGAGGTATTGGGGGTACCGGATGCCACCAACTCTTTGTTTGCGGGTGAACCGATGCTTGTTTCCACGTATGACCCCCACCGGTTAACGGCGCTGGTTGTGGCCGCCGGCGCGCCGCCTTCCGCCTTACAACAATATGACCACTATATGCAGGCGTTGGCCCAGGCGCGGGGGAAACGGCCGTTACACATTCTGCCCGAATTTATGATGACGGGTAATCAAGGACGGCTTTGTTTTGCGCTCGGCTCCATCTTTGGCCTCATCTACAACCAGGGCGCTCATTTCTACTACCAACCGGCTGACCCTTTGCAGCCACCATTCAGGCTGGCAAACGGCCTCAGCAATGCCCTTCACCTTTTTAGTGAACGAGAGGAACTGGTCACCGAGGTCAACGAACGGGTCGAAGGTCAAATCGCCCGCATGGGGTTGCAACAGGCTATTACCATCCTGACTGACTACTATGCCAACGGCACCAACAGCAACACCCCCCTGGATGAACAGTTAAGAGAGCTAAAACGGCTGGTGCGCGACTATACCGAGGGTCTGCGGCGGATTGACGCTTTTAGCGCCGGCATCCATGAAGAGGTAATCGGTAATCGGTAATCCGTGAGCCGTAATCCGTGAACCGTAATCGGTGAGCCGCAGATTGGCTACTTATTCAGGATAAAGATCATGATCACCACAAAACCAGACGAAATAAAACGAACGCTGATTGTCACCTGTGGGCCACTGTCCCAGACAGTGGGGGCGATGTTTTCCGCCCGGCTGGTGGAACGGCAAGGGCCGCAGGCCGCTATGGCCGTTTTGTCTACTGGAGACGATGACCTGGACACGGCCGTGACCTCGGCCCTGACCCGCATCTCACCGCCTGACCTGGCCGCTCTCCTGGCCACTCATAATTGGCGGCTGGCAAGTCCGGCCGAACTATCCCTTTTCCTGCTGGTAGATGCGGCATCTGGCGCTGGCGAAAACGCGGCAATGCTGGCTGAACAATTGACGGCCGTGATCTACCGTCATCTGGGGGTGGAAGCAGCATCGCTGCTTATCTGGCTGATGGGCGCGGCCGGGGAATCGGCGGCCGCGGAGTGCCTGTCAGTACCGGTGGGCGTGTCACGGGGCACGGCCGTACTCGGGCTGTGTAATGAGGCCGGGTACCGTTTGCCTGACGATGACGCCCTCTGTCGCGCGGCCGCCGAACTGCTGTGGTGTCTGGCCGTGACCACCTTGCAGACTTTACCAGAGCAGGCCACCCTACAAAACGAGCTGGTATTTAGTGGCGATCAGCCCCTCTTCACCATCGGGCTAAGTGGTTGGGAGTGGTCGCCTGCGGCCACCCACGCCGCCTTCACCTGTCGCTGGCTGGATAACGTACTGGCGCACTGGTTGGCACGCTCAGAGGAGGACATCTCCTCAGCCGAAGTGGCTGCCTGGATGGAAAGCTGCCATCTGGGGTTGGCCGATGTCGCCACCCATCTATTAAAGGAAGAGGAGCAGCAGTTACCCCGTTTTCCGGGTGAAGCGTGGCGTATGCCCTGGCCCTGGGATTTGTCTCGACTACTCACGGAGACGCTTTTTACAGCGGAGGTGGATGACGAGAGCCTGATTGTATTCCAGGAACATGCCTGCCTGCGTCTGGCCGGGCCGCTGCATCGGGCAACGGCCGTGCTACAACAACAGGCGCAAGCCATCCTCAACGACAATCCGATAGCTGGCATTGCCCGTGCCTGCGCCTGGTTGGAAGCGGTGATGGTCGAATATGACCGGCTCATTGAACAAACGCTGGATGAGCAAGAAACCCTGAATGAAAGCATGTCTGCCCTGGCAACCGAACGGGGGCCGGTGGAGACCCACCTGAAAGCAGGACTGGCTGCTTGGCCGCCAGCCAGATGGCAAAACTGGACAGCCGCAACCTTACGCCCCTGGCGCTGGCCGGGTCTGGTCTGGCGCTATGGGCAAATGCAGCAAGCCGGATGGCAACTGTGTCACATTCTAAGACAACAGGCTGCATTGAAACGGCAGTGCCTCCTGAACAAGACATCCCGGCAGGCAATGAGTGAACTAAGGCAGATTACGCGGCGGGTATCTGGGCAGGTGGAGGAAGTAGGAGAGATGCTGCAATATCTGGCCGGGGAATGGGCCGGGCACGGCGAGCAAAAAGGAAAGGCCCAAGCAGTCAGAGCGGCGACCTCCTGCCAATGGCCGGGTATTGCATTACCTGTGCCACACGCCTTGTATCCGCAACTCATACCGGATGACGCGGCGGAGGCGGTGGCCGCGGCCGCTGCCCTGGGTGGCCTGGGGCAGCAGGTGACAGGTCTGGATGATGCTATCGGTGCCGGTTTACACCGCTTCGGCGAACAGCGATTGGCCGGGGTGTGGCATTTGACGGCCGCAGACGCTTTGATGGCCTGGGCCGGCGACCATGAACAGTTACAGGTACGCTGGCAGGAAGCCTGGGATGCCGCCTGCCCCTTATGGCGTGTAGACGAAGCACGATTGGCAGAGAGTGTACGCGAACAAAATGGCTGGGGCACGGCCGTGTGTGGCGCAGACGCCCATCTGCTGGCTGATTTACTGCCGGAAACAGACGGCAATATGACCTGGCTGCCATCCGGTGACCGGAAAAGGCTGTGGCTGGCACGGGTACGGACGGGAATATAAGTAGACGGTAATCGGTTATCGGTAAACGGATGGATGATAAGGATTGGAATAGATGAACGATGAGTATGAGTATGACGAACCAGATAGAAAAAACGGAAACGGCCGTTGGTCTGAGTCAGTTGGCGGCGGCTGGTTTGATAGCCTGCGTGACTTGTGCCAATGGGATGGGCTGGCCGCGGAAATTGGACAGGAGAGCCAGGCGCGGGTGGCCTTTGTGGGGCTGCCTGGTGTAGGTAAGAGCCTGTTGTTTAATCGGCTGCGCGGCTGGGTTATTTCTGGCAAGGAGGGCACGGCCGTGAGCGGCGCTGTGGGCGATGGCTATGAATTCGAAGCGAATTTGCGGCTGGAATCGTTGGGGATTTTTATTCTGGCCGATCTACCGCCGCATCTACCGGAAGTGGGGCTGGCCAGATTGAATGTGCTATTGGCTTTGGGTGAACCCGCCCTGGTCGTTTATTTACTTGACGCTACGGTGGGGGTGACGGCTGCGGATTACCGCTGGGTAGCCGCGCTGCGAGCGGCGGGACGGCCGTTACTGGCGGTGTTAAACAAGTGGGATCTGGTAGGTGATGAGACGGTAGCGGCCGAAGCCAGCGAAAGAGTCGGGATGCCTGTCATCCCCATCTCCGCCTTCACCGGGCACAATGTAGAAGAACGGCTGTTACCGGCCATGCTCAATGCTGTGCCCCGGCTAGCCGTCCCTTTAGGTCGGGAATTAGCCAGTCTGCGCCGCCATGCCGCACGCCGAGTCATTCGTCAGGCCGCACTGTTGGCCGGGGTCGTTGGTGCACAGCCTGTTCCCCTGTTGGATTTGCCCTTTCAGGTGATGATTCAGGTTGGCGTGGTCATGCGGGTAGGTGCGGCTTATGGTTATGTGCCCACGGGCAGTCTGAACCGGGAGGTGATTGGCACCGTGGTGGGCACGCTGGGCATTCGTTACCTGGCGCTGGCCTTGGTGAAGTTCATCCCGTTTGTGGGCTGGGCCGCTGCCGGGCTACTCAGCAGTGGCATGACGTTCCTGATTGGCGAAGCGGCTATCCGCTATTACGAAGGTGGGGCGACCGTGCCGCTACAGCAATTGGTTATCTGGCCACGCCAACGGTTACAGAACGGCCGTAGCCGGTTGAGCAGGCGAATGAAACAGGTTACACGCCGCCAGCCTAAATGGGTGACGGCCGTGCCCGGCCCGCCAGAGGAAATCATTGAAGTTCAAGACATGGATGCAAACATGGCTAAAGAGGAACACCACTAGACGAAGGCAGGTTCCTTCCTATCGAGATCACAAGAAAATGAAAGCGCAATTTCCCTCTCTCATCGCCAATCTCCGCTCCCCATATGGCCCCTGGCAGCCTGCGTATGCGGTAGATGCGTTGCGGCGTGCGTGGACGGCCGTGCGCGCCAACCGGGGTGGCAGTGGTTCGGATGGGCAAACGATTGCCGAGTTTGAAGCAGACCTGGAAAAGAATTTGCACATGCTCCACACCGAACTGGTCAATGGCGACTATCACCCACAGCCGGTGAAGCTCATTCTGGTACCCAAAGGGGAAGCGGGCTGGCGGCCGTTGACCTTATGGACAATCCGCGACCGGGTGGCGCAACGAGCCACGTATAACTATCTGGAGCCGGTGTTTGAGCGCCAGTTTTTACCATGCAGTTTTGGGTATCGTCACGGCCGTTCCACCCGTGACGCCGCTGAGGCCATTGCCCATGCCAGAGAGCAGGGCGCATTTTGGGTGCTGGATGCGGACATCGAGGATTGTTTTGGGCAAATGCGAAACAGTATTGTTCTGCGCCAGTTGGCCCGCTGGCATGTACCTTACCCCATCCGGGAACTGATTAAACGTTGGTTACATGCCAAAATTGGCAACGCCTGGCGACCTGACCAGACCACCACCGGCACCTCGCAAGGCAGCGCTCTCTCGCCCTTGCTCTGCAATCTGTATCTGCACTCATTTGACCAGGCGATGCAACAACACAGCATTACGCTGGTGCGTTATGCCGATGATTTTGTCATTCTGGGCCGACACAAAGCGGCCGTGCAATGGGCCAAATACTGGGCGGCCGACAATCTCAAGCGTCTGGGCCTGAGTATGCACCCCAGCAAGACAGACATCACCAACTTTGATGAAGGTTTTCAGTTTGTCGGTTGGTTTTTTGTGAAAGAAGAAATGTATCAGTTGAACAGATGAGAAGTGCGTTCTCAAGCAACCCTGTTGCCACAACCTGGTTGCCGAAATTCGATTTCTGGAGGTGAAACATGACGACCGTTTATGTACGCGAACAAGGGGCGATGGTGCGCAAGCGCGGAGAGCGGCTGGTTATCAGCAAAGAGGGGCACACGTTGGAAGAGTTCCCCATGAACCAGGTTGACCAGGTAGTGGTCATGGGCAATGTGCAGATGACGACACAGACCATGGTAACGCTGGTGCAGCGGCAGGTGGATGTGGTTTTTCTGTCCAGCTACGGCAAATTTCGCCTGCGGCTGGAGGCGGATAGTTCCGGCCACGTGCAGTTGCGTCAAAAGCAGTTGCAGCAAAAAGATAGCGGCGCCTTAGCCCTGCCGGTGGCAAAGGCCATGGTAGACGCCAAAATTCACAACCAACGCGTGATTTTGCAACGACAGGTGCGGCGATTGGACGGTAAGACGTCGGATAATGGCGCCATTTACGTTCGCGACGGCGGGTTATTTGACCGGTCACTGGCCGGCATGATGCAGATGCAGCAAGCGGCGCGGCAGGCCGGCAATCTGGACTCGTTACGCGGTTATGAAGGCAAGGCCGCTGCCTATTACTTTGAGGCGCTCCGCAGCCTGTTAGACCGGGCCTGGGGATTTCAGAAACGAGATTATCACCCACCGCCGGATCCGTTCAACGCCCTGCTTAGTTTTGGCTATAGCCTGTTGTTGAAAGATGTACGGGCGGCCGTGCAAATGGTAGGGCTGGACGTTTACATGGGCTTTTTCCACGAGGTGCATCCAGGACGGCCGTCACTGGCCTTAGATTTGATGGAAGAATGGCGGCCCATCATTGCTGATGCGCTCTGCCTGGAACTGGTGAACCGGGGCGCTTTACGTCCTGAAGAGTTTGTGCGGACAGGTCGTTCAGAGCGGCCAGTTGAGTTGGGGGAAGCGGGCATGATGCGCGTGTTACAGGCTTATGGCAGTCGTCTGGATACGCGCATGTATCACCCTCTGGCCGGGCCAGGCGGCGAGACAACGTTACAGCAGGCGATTGTTTTGCAGGCGCGGCGCATGGCACGGGTTATTACCGGGCATGATGCCGCCTATGAGGCAATGCGGGCTAAATAGCTGGTAAACGGTAATCAGTTATTTACCGATTACCGTTTACCGATAACTGATTACCGACATGAACTGGATGACTATTGAAAACGAAGGGTTGGTTGCTGCTGGGCGAATTGTGGCTATTGGCCTTTCAGAAGCAGCTCCCATGCGGCGACTGGTGCAACAGACACCCGCATCACATGTAATAGTTCTGACAGGTGGACAAAAGCGACAAACGGTGCTTGTGCTGGATAGCGGCCATGTGGTGATTACTTCATTGACAGCGGTTGAACTGTTGGATCTGTTGAGAACCTAATTTTGGAGGAAAGGCAAATGAGTACCTGGACTGTTTCGGCGAACAAGTGGTCATGGATAAAAGGGCGTGGCATAGCGATAGCGCTAATCCTGGTAGCGGCGCTCGTCAGTTTTGAAATCTTCAACTTTGATACAACCCGGTTTGCGCTGATGAATTTACTGGGCGGTAACCGTTTCCTGGGCCTGGAGTGGGCCGCGATCCTGGCCTTTGCATTTTGCAGCATTGATTTTGCCGGTGTGGTGCGTATGTTTACGCCAGAACAACATCTGAAAGATGAGCCAAGAGAGGTGTGGATGCTGTTAGGTGCCTGGCTCCTGGGGGCGAGCATGAACGCGGTAATGACGTGGTATACGGTGGCCCTGATTATCGCGCCGCGTGAAGTCGGCGCTACGCTTGTTTCTAAAGGAGATATGTTGCTGTACGCACCCGTTTTTGTGGCGCTGCTGGTATGGCTGACGCGCATTTTATTGATTGGTTCCAGTTCGGTGGCGGCCGACCGGTTGATGCACGGCCGTCACCGGACGCCTGACCGGCCACGTCGTGCGCCTATTCGTGACCGCTCTTATAGCCGGACAATCGCTAATGGTGGCGCCAACGGTGATGAGAATTTTCAGGAAGATTACTTTGGAGATTAGGAATTGGAGACGGGTCACAATCGCCAATCCCTGGTAAGAATGATGAAAACCATATCTATCTTTGTAGATGGAGCTGTCTCGGGAACGGAACATGCTGGCGCAGCGGCGGTAGCACGGACACCGGAAGGATACTTTCTGGGTTGGTGGAGTCGCCGTCTGCCGCAAATGACGAATAACGAGGCTGAATACCATGCCACGCTGTTAGGATTGACGCTGGCGCGGCGGCTGGGGGCAGATGTTGTGGAAATTGTGTCCGATTCGGAAGTGGTTGTGCGCCAGATGCAGGGGCAAAGCCGGGTGTTGAGCGGACGGCTGAAACATCTGCACCAGGAGGCATGTAAAGTAGTGGGAGTGTTCACGGCCGTCTCGTTCCGCCATGTACCACGCGAGCAAAACTGCCTGGCTGACGCCCTGGCTACGGAGGCTCTGGCCGGACGGATCGTGCAGATGCAGCCCCATCCGCCTGGCTGGTTGTCTCGGTTGGGAGGATAGTATGCGCGTCATCGTCAGTTATGACATCAGCGACGACAAACGGCGGCGAAAGGTCGCCACCATTATGGAAGGATATGGTTACCGGGTACAGTACAGCGTGTTTGAGTGTGACCTCACCGCGCAGCAATTTCGCAAATTGAAGGGGGAGTTACGGCCGTATATCAAAACAAAGGAAATGGAAAGCATCCGCTTTTACCCGCTTCCGGCCGACGCCGCGGAGAAAGTGGAGGTCATGGGTCACGACATAGCCAGGGTGCTGGGTACCGTCGCTGTGGTGTAATTGTTGCCAGAGTCCAAAACATCGCCTAAAATATCTTAAATTCCTGTCTTACCCAATGCACGCATATCATCAGCAGAGTAGCCCGGCGTGTCAGGCAAGTTTTACAACAGAAACAATTCCACAATTTCATAAGGTGGTTGCCTGAAATCGCCAACCAGGAGGAGGTTATGGCCAGACAATCGGTAACGGTAACATTGGAGACAGTCACCCCCTTGTTTTCAGGTGGGGTAGAGCCGCGCGGTCAGCCAGAGCTACGGCCGTCCGCCATCAAAGGCGCCCTCCGCGTCTGGTGGCGTGCCCTCTACGGCGGTGTCCACCCCACGCTCCCTCCTTACGAATTGGCCGCAGCCGAAAGTCGTGTCTTTGGTAGTACCGACGGCGCTTCCCCTCTTATTATCCGCCTGAGCCCTTCTGATCTGAAGGCTACCCCCTGGCAATTTGGGCAACAACCTGGCCTGGATTACCTCTTTTTCGCTTTTCGCCCCATCAAGCAGGGGCCACCCCGTTCTGGATTTGCTACCGGGCAATCTTTCAAGGTGACATTACAAACACGGCCGGGTATAGCGGCGGAGAGGGAATTTCGCCAGGCGTGTGCCGCCCTCTGGTTATGGGTGCGTTTGGGTGCATTGGGAGCACGCTCGCGGCGCGGCGCTGGCTGTTTGCGAGCCACAAAACCACCTGAGGAGTGGCCTGACCATTTACCACCGCTGCTCACGGCCGCCGCTACCCTGTCTGAATGGCGGCAGGAAACGGAACAAGGGCTGACGCAAATTTATACTGCACTTGGCTGGCCGTTTCCCCTAAAAGAAGGCGATTTCAAAACTCCCACCGCCTTCAACATCCTGCACCCGGATGCCGGGCACATTTTTCTCTTAAACAGCAAATATCCTTCCTGGCAAACGGGGCTAAATCGGTTGGGATTGGCCTACCGCGATTTTCGCAGCCGTTACCAGCCGGATTACCAAAACATCAAACCAGTGGTGGCAGGCCGCAGTAACCAGCTGGAACCAGTAGAGAGGGCCGCTTTGGGTCTGCCCATCATCTTTTACTACCGCTCCCTGGGTGGTAGTAGCGGCACGTTAGAAGCGGAAAAGAGCGACCGTCGTGCCTCTCCCCTTTCCTTCCATGTGACACGCCTGGATAATGGTGAATACATATTGCAACTGCTTTATTTTGAAGCACAACTATTACCGGAACGCTCCGGGCTAAAACTAAAACGGCAGGGGCGACCGGTTACCGGCCATGCCCCAGGTGACCGGATTGTATGGAAATTTTTAGAGACTATCCGTACCAGACCCACACCACAACAGGCCAATGATCTGTTCGTGGCCCCGCTGAGCAAAGTGCGTTTTCCAGGGGAGGAGCAATGAACGCTAAAGGGACTCCCCAGGCTTTGTTGTTATTCACCATTGGCCCGGTGCAGGATTTTATTGCCGCCGCCCGCCGCACGCAGGATTTATGGATGGGCAGCTATGTGTTGGCATACCTCTCCTACGAAGCGATGGCCGCCATCAGAGAAGCCGCCGGATATAACCCTGAGCAACCTGAGGAACAGCCAGACCCCATTCTGTTTCCAGCCCTGGACGAACATCCGTTTACAAAGGGAGCCGCTCAGAGCCGGGAGCAGCGGCGGCTGTTGACGCTGGCCACCTTGCCAAACAAGTTTACGGCTCAAGTAGCAAGCATTGAGCAAGGGCAGGCTTGGGCCAGGTTAGCTCACTGCCGGGTGATAGAAAAATGGCAGGAAATAGCGGCGGCTGTGGAAGGCAAAGTTCCCGGTTCGCTGGTACCTGGCGTTGACTGGAAGGGGTGGCAAGAGACATGGAAAAAGCAGATTGCCCCGGAAAGTTGGCTGGAACTGTATTGGATCGTTTATCCAAACAGTACACCACCGGTCAGTTTTGGAGAATTGAATAAACGAGCAGAACAGGCATTGGCGGCCAGAAAAGGATTGCGAGATTTTACGGCCGCAACCGAACGAGGCGAACGAGATTCCATCACCGGTCGTCGGGCAGCCCTTAGCTCGCCCGCCCAACAACCACGCCGCGACTTGCGGCAGCAGTGGCAAAAACTGGGGGAGGCTTTACACCGGGAAGGTATCAATAAAAGTAGCGACTACAGTGGTCTCTCGGCTGCGCTCAGCACGCAAGGGCATGAGTATTTGTCAGCTATAGACGCCACTAAGCGATTTGCTCAGCGTTTTTTCTTTGATCCCCACTGGGGGCTACGTGGTGCATTTCCCTCCACCAGTAGCATCGCTTCGGCCGTCTTTCGTCAAAAGTTATTAAACACGCCTGCCATGAAAAACGCCTGCGATGAATTTGTGGACAATCTCCGTAAAATCAAAGGGGATAATGGGGAAAAGATACCGGAAACATTGGCTCAAGATGGGCTGCCACGGCTGTATACTGACTTTGGCAAACACCCTTTACTGGAATATGATGGGGACCTCTTTTACCCAGACACCTACACGGATAAGCGGCTAAAAGATGATTACAACATCACATTTAGTCAGGATGCAGTTGTTAAACTGAGCCGCAATGTGAGCGTCTTGCGTGATACAGCAAAGAAACAAAAAATTGCTTTGCCGCCTACCTACTATGGCTTATTGGTCATGGATGGGGATCGGATGGGCCAAAAACTGGCCGCCACAAAGACGGTAAGTGAACAGCGTAGAATTAGCCAGGATTTGATGAAGTTCGCCTTAGGCCAGGTGCAGCTTATTGTGGAAGACCAATATCTGGGGCGAGTGGTGTATGCCGGCGGTGACGACCTGATGGCTTTTTTGCCGCTGGAACATGTGCTGGATGCGGCCGACGCGCTCAACCAGGTATTTCGGGAGGCTACAGGTTTTGAAGCCAGCGCGGGCGTAGCCATTGCCCATCATTTGGCCCCACTAGACCGCGTGTTGCAGGTGGCGCGGGAGGCGGAGAAGCTGGCGAAAGGGCGCTACGGCCGTAACAGCATCGTCTTTTCCGTCCTCAAACGCTCCGGCGAACAGCTAGATGTAGGCACCCATTGGGATTATAAAGAACTGTCTATTTTACCCATCGTCCGGCAGGTGCGTGATTACATGCAGGATGAGGCTATCGCTTTGTCTGCCCGCTTTGCCTTTGACGCCGATCGGGAAGCGCAAGCCCTGACCAATCTGGAAAAGAAGGCGCACGAAAAACGGCTGACCGTACTGCTTCACCGCCATAGCAAAAACTTGGCGGAAGCAGACCGTCATTTACTAGCGGGTAATCTGGCGCAGATAGCGGCCGGGTTGCAATCCCAATTACGCCGAAATGTGGAAAGGGATGAAACGGAAGCGCGGAATAACCCTCGTTCCGGGACGGTGGAGCTGGCCCGCTGGCTGCTGCTGGCCCGCTTCCTGGTGGCCGCCGCGGCCGGGGAGGATTAGCGCATGTGGTTATTCATTGAAGCAACAGACGTATGGTTGTTTCGGGATGGACGGCCGTTTGACGCCGGTTCCGACCATCGCGCTGGCAGCCACTTTCCGCCCGCACCCACCACCATTCAGGGGGCCATCCGTGCCCAGGTATTGGCGCTGAATAGCATTGCCCTGGCTGCTTACCGGCGGGGCAAGGGGATACCAGATGACGTATCAGTCCAAATTGGCAATCCGCAGGGGGGCGGGCCGGGCGAGATGCGCTTGCGAGGCCCATTCCTGGGACAACAGCAGGCTGATGGGAGTGTCATGCCTTATTTTCCTTGCCCAGCCGACGTGCTGCACGTGAACAGCAGCGATATAAAAAAGCTGGTACCATTATTCCCTGATGAAAATCCGCCATTTGCCACTAACTGGCCAGCCGACAATTTGCAGCCGTTAACCTTTGACCCGCAAGTAGCGGGCGACGAGACGCCGGAAGGCAGCCAGGCCTGGATTTCGGCCAAAGCGTTACAGGCGTATCTGGCAGGAAATATTTCAACTGACAGTTTTTCCCCAAAAGAAGTGGGTCAAGCGGCGGAGATGGAAGCAGACCTGGATGCGACTAGGCAGTTTGGTGCTATCCATTTGAAGCGGGCGACATCGCTTTTTACCAGCGAATATCGGCTGGGGATTGGTGTAGATGGGAATAGGAAACGGCCGTCAGATGGCATGTTATACACCATCACCTATGTCCGGCCCCATGAAAACGTCGGGCTGCTAGTGGAGGTGATGGGTCTTGATGAGGCAGCCTGGGGGCGAAGTGGCCTGCTCAGTCTGGGCGGCGAAGGGCGGGCAGCCCGTTACACCATCATAACCGCCCCGGCTGCCTGGCCACAACATCAGCCCGACGGCCGTAAACTATATCTCGCCTCGCCTACTTATTTTAGCCATGGCTGGCAACCGGCCGCCTGGTCAACTTATTTTGCCAATGCCGGAAATTTGCAGTCGGCCGTGGTGCGCCGCCACCAGCTCATTGGCGGTTGGGAACTGGCCGCCAACCAGCCCAAACCGATGCAACGATATGTGCCCGCCGGAAGTGTATATTATTTTGACGGCCGTTTAGAGGACCCCCAAAAACCTGTTTGTGATGACACTGAAGCCGCCCGTATCGGCTTCGGTCTGACCTTTATCGGGAGGTAAACAATGTATTCTCACGCCATGATGTTGTATCTGTTCTTAGAAACGCCGCTTCACGCTGGTAGCGGTCGGGAGGTAGGCGCGGTAGACCTGCCCATCCAGCGCGAAAAAGCCACCGGCTACCCCCTGGTACAGGCCTCCAGCGTGAAGGGCAAACTGCGCGCTGAAGCTACCACCAGAGAAAGCAACAAGGACATACTCTTTGCCGTTTTTGGCCCTGATCCCGAAACGGTGCAAAAGGATGCTGAAATGCAATTTGCCGGGGCCGTCTCACCCGGCGACGCCAAAATCTTGCTCTTTCCGGTACGCTCGTTAGCCGGGATTTTTGCCTGGGTCACCAGCATAAACGTCCTGGCCCGCTTCCGCCGCGATGCGGCCGCTGCCGGGCTGACCCTGCCGGAGTGGCCACTCACAGCCCCCCAAGGTGAAAGCGCCCTGGTTGCTACAACAAACGACGTGACAGCCGGGGGCAAAGTCGTGCTGGAAGAATTCAGCTACACCCCCCAACCAACAGATGCCGTGGCCACTATCGGTGGTTGGCTGGCTGAAAACACGCTGCCCGCAGATGGGGCTTATGCTTACTGGCGGGAGAAGCTGCCGCGCAGTTTGGTCATCCTGCCGGAGGATGATTTCCGCGACTTTGCCCGTTATGGCACGGAAATTGTGACCCGTATTCGAATTGAAGATGAAACCAAGACGGTTGCCAGCGGTGCCTTATGGACCGAGGAAAATTTACCGGCCGATACGCTCCTCTATACCACCTTTTTTGCCTCCACCCCCTATCGTCCGGCGGATGGGGTTGCCGACGGAGCCGCGGTTCTAAAATTTATACAGGATTTGCAGTTGAACCGGGTGCAGTTAGGTGGGGATGAGACGGTCGGGCGCGGGTTAACGGCCGTGCGTTACGGTGAGGTGAACCATGTCCAGTAAACGACAAACCATTGAACAAAAAAGGGCGGCGCAGGCCTATAAAGACGTAACAAACGTGGACAACGTGGACCAACAATATCGCGCCGAACTGGGCCGCAAATATAACAGCCTGGCCCGCAGCGCCCCGGCCCTGGTGCAGAGCAATGGCCTGGGGCAGGCGCTGGCCTTCTGGCGAGCCAAAGCTGGCCGGGACAAGAAAGGGGAACACTGGTTGTTATATAGCCACGTGTCCACCTGGGTGATGCAAGAACTCAAGGCAGATCCCCAAGAGGCGCTGCTGGAATGGGTGGTACAGCAAGACACGCAGACCTATCGCCGTGCGACCACAGAAACAATGGCTTACCTGAACTGGCTCAAACGCTTTGCCGAGGCCCTATTGCCCGAATCAGCCGCCAATGAACAGTAATCGGTAAACGGCAGGCGGTTATCGGTGTCCAATTTTATTCACCGATAAATGGATAACGATTACCGAAACCAGGAGAACAGGATGGCAGATATACCTTTACCGGCCGATACAGCCCGCGTTTATCGGGCAGCAGGGCGACAATGCCGCAACTTTGGTCTGCTCTTTGACCGTTTTGTGCCGTATGGCCCTGGTTGGGTCATGGAGGGCAACCAGAAATCCGAAGCGGCCAAATCGCTGGTGAGTACAGTTAATGGCTGGCGTACCGATTCGGCTTACAAAGAAATGTTCACCAGTCTGCGCGCCCGGCAAGAAGCAGTTATGAAAGACCAACAGGGAGCATCGTTCGTGGCGTCGCCTGAATGGCGGCTGGTGATTGGTTTGGGGCGCGACAGCGCCTTTGAAACCGGTCTGACGTTGCACCGGGTCTATGGTTGTCCCTACATCCCTGGCAGTGCGCTGAAGGGGATGACCCGCGCCTGGGCCACCGCCATGCAAGAGGATGAAGGAATTAAAGCGGCCGACATCCAAAAAGTCTTTGGCTCTGACAATGTAGAAAAACCAGGCGCGGGCGAAGTCGTTTTTTATGATGCTCTACCCACGACACCACCCGAACTGGAACTGGACATGATGAACCCCCATTATCCAGACTATTACCAGGCGATAGCCAACGCCTACCCCACCGACTGGCAAAGCCCTATCCCGGTCTACTTCATCACTGTAGCTGCTAAGACACAATTTCTAATTAGCGTGGGTGCGCGGCGTGGCGAAACAGATACAGTAGAAAACGCTGCGGAATGGCTGAAAAAAGCTCTCGAACAGATGGGCATCGGCGGCAAAACCACCAGTGGGTATGGGTATTGGTCGTTTTGATGGTTGAAGACAGTTGCAATAACCAGGTCTGAATGCTTTTAGGCAATACTCTGCAGGCTGAAGCATGGAAAGCTCAACATCCCCCCTTGAAAGACTGGTAGATTATGCTCTCAAATATTGCCCGCATAAAGCTCAAGAAACTGTTCATGATTACTTCGACGAGACTAATAACAGAGATCCACTTGATTCTTTATTACCACCTGAAGCTGTAGAGGAAAAGTCACACCACGAACTGCGTCATTATTTACTTGCCCACTATATTTCACAAGAAACAATTATTGAGGTCTGCGACAAAATTTTTTCCGAAGATGGGTTAGACGAGATTCTTGGCAACAACCCGGCACTCGGTAAAAATGATAAATTGCGGCTTTTGCTGCGGCATATCAATCTTCGATTTCCTACCACCCAAGATTCTCCTCATGCCTTTATAACATTCCGCGATTTCTTTTCGAGCAAGGAGCGCGATACATACTGTAAAGATGTAGGGAGCGGCAAGGACCCTGATAAAGTTGCAGCAGATGTCTGGCAAAACCTGGAGAGCATGTTGAGGTTGTTGTTTGTTTATTATGGAGAGCTATTTCAAGACTTTTCTTCTCTTAACGAAATATTTACTCAGGCCGCCCGCCAAACAGATTTGCCCTCAATTATCGGTCAGGTTGAGCATATTAAAGAGCAGTTTAATGGAACAGAGCTTTTCAAATGGGCAGCAAAGCAACTCTGTGGTCGTGAGAACCCTTTTGAAAGCCTGAATCAGAAAGATATGCAAGCTGCTAAAGACGAGTTCGTCAGATATAACAGCCAAAAAGCTACTATCAAAGGTCAGATCAACAACCTGCTTGAGGAAAAGAGGGAATTAGAGAGTCAAATTGCACAACAGGAGGATATAGCAATTATACGCCAGCTGCGCGGGGCACTTCGCGCCAAACTAGACAAGGCCAACTCTCTAGCCGCCGATCTCATTTCCCCTCTATTTGATGCTTCTGAAGAGATTGTCAAAACCATTTACGAGTATCAAATCGCGCCAGAAACGATGGTGATCGTAGCTCGAAGCGAAGATTTGAATGGAAGAATAGCCTGCGGATTTCTGGATGAGCGCTACCCTTCAAATAATCCATTACGTTGGTTTTACCCAAGCTTGCCGTTCTATTTTCCTGGCGACCAGATTTATTACTTCGTTTCGCCACCGCCGCCACCGCACACTAACCAGAATAAAAAGGAATTTACCGATCCATACCTCAATTTCAACCCAA
The DNA here is from genome assembly GCA_019637635.1 of Anaerolineae bacterium. Taxonomy (GTDB): domain Bacteria; phylum Chloroflexota; class Anaerolineae; order Promineifilales; family Promineifilaceae; genus CAADGU01. The sequence continues at coordinate 17,904 of JAHBVI010000052.1, read as the reverse complement.
AGATCGTCCTGAGAGCGAAAATCGACCATCTCTATTCTGAATTGTTAGGTGAATTTCCTTCTCAAGCTTTTCCTTTAGATACGGCGGGTATGCCAGCCGCCATTCAAGACTTTTCAAAGATTAAACAAGGAAAATGGAGGAGCTTATTGGAGGCACACTTTAGCCAAAATGAACTGCATACTTTAGCTTTTGATCTAGAAATTGATTATGAGTCATTTTCAGCACCGAACAAACAAGTATTGACCCTCAAAATAATTGAGCATATGAAACATCGTAATCGCTTATCGGAGTTATACGACTATTGCTGCAATAAGCGGGGCAATGTCAATTGGGGTGTTGTATTTGATAATGGATGAGCGCTGCCAATGTACCAGATTATCGTAACGTTCACGGCCGTGTCCTCCCCCCTCTCTCGCCATGAAGTGACTGGCAAAGGGTTGGCGGGACTGACTTTTAAACTGCTCGATCAGGTGGATGTAGCGGAAGCAACCTGGTTGCATGAACAGCCTCCCCCCAAACCGTACTCGATGGCACCCATTTTCACCAATAAGCTACTCACCGGTTTGCGATTTGGGGTGTTAACGGAGCGCACGGCCGTATTCCTCCATCGTGCCTGGAAAAATGCTGTCAAAAATGGGGATAAGTTGCGGCTTGGCCCACACCGTCTGATTGCTACCTATGTGCAGTGCCGCCAAGGACCTGGTTTTGCCGAGATGCTGGAAAACGATGCCGCGGCGGACTTGCGCCTGCGCTTTCTGACGCCCACTACCTTTTCCCAGAGTACAGGGGTTGGCGGCAAACCGATCTACCTGTTGCTACCGGAGCCACGGAACGTCTTTACCCAACCATTCCGCGTCTGGCAAACCTTTGCCCCGCCACCCAAAAAACTACCGGCCGACTGGCCGGAATGGTGTGCCCGGCAGGTGCTGGTCAGCCGCCACCAAATACAAACCGAACCGTTTGTAGCCAAAAAAGGCAACGTCCATCTGGGCTTTACCGGCGATGTGGCTTTTCTGGCACTGGCAGAAGAGCCATTTTACCGGCAAATCTGGCAGGCGTTGGGCCAACTGGCCGTTTACAGCGGCGTGGGTGCAAAGACGGCTTTAGGTTTCGGCGCAGTGACCTATCACCAGGGAGGAAAGTAGAGATGTCTGTGATTGTGTTTTCTCACATTGGCACACGGGATATACGCGAACCAGGGCAACAGCTACCCACACCCAAAGAACAGGAACCCGTAACGGAGCGCCCGAAACAGGAGACCGTACGCGAACGCGGCAAACGGCTATTAGAAACCTATAAAATGGTGAAAACATCGTTGTCGTACCCCATTTTGCAGCCGTGTATTGACCATATCCTGGCTGAAATAGACCACATTGATTCACTATTTTTGTTGGGCACGGATCAAGATGACCCCAGATATAACCATACAGACACGATTCATCTGGCTGAAGTTATCACGCTTGCCTTTCGAGAACGATATCCCCATCAAATCTTGCGGGTTGAACCTGTGCCTATCAAAGGTATCAACCCCGCCCTGTATGATGAGACAATTACATATTATCACGAAAGGTTACTTGAACTGGCACCAGAACCCATAACCCGCGTGTATATGTTGCCAACGGCAGGCACAACTGCTTGCAGTACTGCCCTATTATTGCAAGGATTGTTTTTGTTTGGCGAGCGTTGCCAGGTTATTTATCAATCCGAATCGAAAGGGAAACCGTGGGTGTTGCCTGTGTGGCGGCAAATGCAATTAACCTTACGCCAGCAAACGGCCGTTCACCTGTTGCAACGGTTCGACTTTCCAGCGGCTTTTAACGTGCTGCAAGAGGTTGGTTATCATAACGATCTGGTCATGCATATGTTGCAATATGCCAGTTCCCGGCTCTGGTTTGAATTTTCGGAAGCTGAACGATATTTACAAGCTGCTATTGATCAGGCGCGCGGCGAAACACGTAGCCAATTAGCGACGATGCAAACCGAATTACAGGCGTTGGCAGCGCAGGAATCGGCAGCCCTATTGGGGGAATTGTATCATAACGCTCGTATTGCCTGGGACAACGGCCGTTATATTGATTTCCTGGGGCGCATACATCGGTTTCAGCAAGTAGCTTTGGAACGTGCGGTTCAAATGGCCCCTGCGGATACTTTTTTGTTGGATGTAAATCTGTCATCGCTAAAAATGGAAACTGAATACCGGCGTTCGATATTGGCGCAGTTAAGCAAAACTGCGCACAGCCACCAAGAGGCAGACTACACGTTGACACAGCCTCAACGGGTACAACTTGTACACAATCTCACAACTTTTTATGATCTGGGTGAACTGCGTGACTTGTGTTTTGAACTGGCTGTTCATTATCAAAATTTGAGCAGTGACACGCTAAATGGAAAAGCTCTTGCTCTCGTCGAGTACAGCACCCGCCACAATTTATTGGCGCAGTTAGTAGGGTTATGTCGGCAACAACGGCCACATGCCGCATGGTGGGATGAGCAAGAATCAGTTGGAGAGCTGGGTTGGATGCCTCTTGTGATACCTGCATTGCAACGATTAGAGGCGTTACGGCCTTTATATGAGCAAAGTATTATCGCCAATGGCTTTGGCGGCGTCTCGGCAGCAACGATTGCCCAAAAGTATGCTAACACGACAGTTGATAGTCACTCACTTCATGATGATTTGCCCCCTCTGAGAGACATGGTAGTTATATGTGCCGGTGTTGGGATTGCTACTGAAAATCCATTCCGCACTGTACGGGATATGATTACGGACTATCTCAAATGAACAGTACAGTTGTTGCATTTTGAAAAAGCCAGCGATATGCTATGGACGTCCCTGGTTGGATTAACGGCAGAAGGAAACTCGCGATAGTTGTCTGAACTGACAATATCGCTCCCTCCCCCAAACTGGCACAAAAGAAACGCGACTGGAACAAACCAATCAGGAACAGGGCCGCGACGCCCCCTCCTGCTGCCGGTCAACGCCCGCAAAAAACCGCCTACATCTCCATGTGGGCGGTTTTTGTTTGGGGCTTGGGCTTTTGAGATAGGCTAATTGTTATCTGCTATTGATTTCACCTGCAATCCCACGACCTCATCGGCCATTACATTTGTTACTCCACCCTGTTGCTGTACTTGACCTTTAACAAGTAGCAGCCTTTCAGAGCGGATGGTGGAGCGGTAACGGCCGTACACCTGCGGACTGACACCTTATTTTTGTACAAAGTCGGCGGGTTTTAACTTTTTCCTGCAAACTGGGGCGGTTTCAACTTAGGAAAAGCGCTCCAAATAGTACCTTTCCAAACAAAATAACAGGTCAGTCGAATTTTTCCTTTGACTTAGCAATTTGACATAAACAAGGCTTCCCTCGTCGTCGAAAGTAAGAGTACCGGGAAAACAAAGCAAGTCGCGGACGATGCGTTTCAATCCATATGCCTCGAATCGTGACCCAATCAACGCATACCGTTTGAAATCAGCAAGTAAATTGTGGGCTAAATCAGTCAACAAAATGTAGCCGCTTTGTCCATTGAATGATGATTTACGACGGACTGCCATAGCTAACCCACTCTTATCTTGGCGAAATTGTTCGACTTCGGCCCCACCGCGTTCCCGATAGAGGGTCAAAAACTGCTTTTTTGAAGGCAATGTCAAGGTGCTGACATAGTAACTGTGCAAAATCTTGTCATTTTTTAAGCGACGTTGCACAAAAACGCGCAGGGGTTTTCCCCAATTGAAGTCCGTTTTAACTTCGCCAAACCAGTTGTCATCGTAAACATCCCATCGGGTTACCCGCTTGGCAAGTGCCGCAGCACGACTACTGGAAAGCCCTTTGGCATGGACATGATAGCCTTGCTGTAACAAAAGCCGGAAGTTGTCTTCACTGCCCCCGCCACCATCAAAACGCCAAACCGTGCGGTTGCGTTGCGGTTGGTCTAAGTCTAATGAACTTTGCACACCTTGCATCGCATTTGGCAAACAATTGACGGTATGTTGATTACCCGCAAAGAGTTGCGACCAGAGCGTTTCTTGGTAATCCACGGCGCTAACACGGGCTAACTGTCGTCCTGTAGCGTTTTTTTATCGCTGAAGTACCCTCTTTGGCTCCCTTCAGCTTGTTGACTGCATATCAGACCACTCAAATCATAGTCAAGCCAGAGAAATCCACGCCAGTCATGCCTTGGTACTTGACCATATCTTTGCGTCATTTGTGTGGTTGCCTCTCGCAATTGTTCAAGGTTCATTTGACTTAGAGAGTCCAGAGCGAGGGAGAGGGTTGATTGGTCAGCGAAGCATTTCCAACCGCCAGCTTTTGCTAAAGGGATGTCCCCTCGGAGTTTGGTGTTGACCTCAGAAATTGTGTCGCATCCGCTCAAAATGCTCACCAATACCTGCGCCAGCTTATCGGTCAGGGAAAAGTGGACGATTTTGGCGGTTGTCGTCACATTCTCTAATGGTTTTAAGACCTGTTTTTGTTGGTAAAGTGCTAACAACACGCCCAAAGGGGCATATTGCGTATTGAATGTCTCATCGGTGAAACCAAATTTCATGTTCATCAGAAAACTCCTTGCTATGTCTAAGTCAAATGAAGTTTTATGATGATAGTCCAATCTGGTTCTGATTCGTTAAATTTGACCTATTTTCATGAGTTGAAACATGCCCTATTTGAATGAAAAAGTTGAATCTTGGTCTGTTTGTACAAAAATAAGGTGACAATCACATTCATCATGCCGCTTTCGTCTTCTAGTGTCAAAAAATGAAAGCCTTTGGCGGTGGGTGGGGATTGGTGTACCACCAGCAGCCCGGCCACTTGTACCCATTGAAGATCGGGTACGGCCGTCACTTCCTGACTGCCCAGGATGTGATGCTTCCTTAACTCCGCCCGGTAGAGGGTCATTATGTGGTCGCCGGGGGATAGACCCAGGACAGTTCGTTCGGCTAACATGGCTTCAACAGGGGAGAGAGGCGGCAAGGAAACGGGTTCTCGCGTGATGTCCAGGGCCAGCCCATTTTTTTTCGGGATGTGTAATGTGCCCAATTCCCACAATAGTTGACGGCGGGGCAGGCCCCAACTGTCCATTGACCCACACATAATGAGATTTTCGGTGATAGTTCGGGGCAGGCGGGTGCGTTGGCAAAAATCGGCTAAGGAGGTAAACGGCCGTTGCACCCGGCCATCTACGATGCGGTCTATCTGTTCTTCATGGATGCCTTTCACATAGTTGAAGCCCAGGCGGATGCCGTTCCCTTCCAGGCTGCATGTAAGCTGGCTGGTATGGATGTCCACCGGCAGCACCGGGATGCCTTGCCGCCGGAGTTCGTTGACCAGGACGGCCGCATTCCAAAAGCCCATCGGCTGATTGTTGAGCAGGGCGGCGTAGAAGGCTTGGGGATGATATTGCTTGAGCCAGGCGGATTGGTAAACCAACACGGCAAAGGCGGCGGCATGGCTCTTGGCAAAGGAGTAACCGCCAAAGGCCAATAACTGCTCAAAGATGGTTTCAGCAACAACGACCGTCACCCCTTTGTCTTGTGCGCCGGTGATAAAAGCAGCCCGGAATTTTTCAATTTCTACGGTCGCCCGTTTCGCGCCCAATGCCCGGCGGAGCTGCTCCCCCTGCCCCGGTGTGAATCCGGCCAGGTCGCGGGCGACTTTCAAAACCTGCTCTTGAAAGAGAATGACGCCTAATGTTTCCGCTAATGCCGGTTCTAACAATGGGTGCAGGTAAGCCACCGGCTCCAACCCCTGACGGCGGCGCAAAAAAGGGTGTACCATGTTGCCTTGAATGGGGCCGGGGCGAATGAGGGAGATGGCTACTATCAGGTCGTTGAAACAGGTGGGTTTGAGTTTGGGCAGCATTTGCGCCTGGGCACGGGATTCCACCTGAAACACACCGATGGTATCGGCCGTGCCTATCATCTGGTACACGGCCTTATCTGTGAAAGTCAAATCATCTAAGTCTGGTGATTCACCTGTACCTTCAGCAATGAGGGAAACGGCATCACTGATGGCCGACAACATCCGTAAGCCCAAAATATCTATCTTTACCAACCCCACATCTTCTAAGGCTTCTTTGTCCCATTGCACCACCACCCGGTCAGGCATGGCGGCCGGTTCGGTGGGCACACGGCCCATCAGTGGCGAGCCGGTGATGATCATGCCGCCAGAGTGGATGCCCAGATGCCGGGGGAAACCTTCAATTTGTTCACTCAGGTCAAGCAGCATCTTGAGGGCACCCTGTTCGGTTTCATCGTCTACTTTCGGCGATTGAGCCATTTCCAGGGCATGAACAGCCGTGGCCACCAGCTCCGGCGTCAAACCCAATGCCTTGCCGATGTCGCGGATGGCGCTTTTGTCGCGAAAGGTGATGAAGGTGCAGGCTATTGCGGTGTGATCGGGGCCGTAACGGCCGTAGAGGTATTGAATCACCTCCTCCCGCCGGGCGGCGTCAAAATCCAGGTCAATGTCCGGGGCAATGGCGCGTTCGGCGCTGAGGAAACGTTCAAACACCAGGTCGTGGGCGATGGGGTCAATGGGGCTGATGTTGAGCAGATAAGCGACTAAGGAGTTGGCGGCCGAACCTCGTCCCTGGCAGCGGATACCCTGAGCACGGGCATAGCGCACGATGTCCCAGACAATAAGAAAGTAATTGGCTAACCCTGCCCCTTCAATGATGGTCAGTTCGTGGTTGACCTGCTCCTGGATACGGCTGGCCGGTTGGGGGTATCGCCGGGGGATGGCTTCCTGACACAGGCGGCGCAGGTAGGCTCCGGTACTCATGCCGTGTGGGGTGGGAAAGGAGGGCAGGTCTTGGAGGCCGTAATGCAGTTCAAAACGGCAACGGCTGGCGATGTCCAGGGTGTGGGCGATGGCCTGGGACTGGTCGGGAAAGAGGGCGGCCATTTGCCTGGCCGTTTTCAAATAATACTCCCCATTCAGGCGGCGCAGGTGGGCGGATTCATCTAGCGTGGTCAGGTGGTGGATGCAGACCAGGACATCTTGCAGTTGGTGACGTTCGGGGATGTGGTAATGGACGTTATTCGTGACCACACAGTTGAGTTTCAAACGACTGGCTAAGGCGGTGAGACGGCCGTTACGCAAGTCATCATCGGGCAGGTAGTGGTTTTGTAATTCGATGTAGAAGTTATCCCGGCCAAACAGGTCAAGATAACGGCGAGCGATGGCAACGGCCGTTATTGGGTGATACGGCCGTTGCCACAAGTCCATGACGGCAGCCGGATAAGGCAATCAGACCATTGGTACAGCCTGTTAGTTCGGTGAAGGGTAGCACAGCCTGGCCTTTGGGGGCGTTGTGTTGGGCGCGGCTGATGAGGTAACAGAGGTTGTGCCAGCCTGCCTGGTTTTCGACTAATAAGGTCAAATGGTGAAGGTGGTCAGGGTTATCGTCTTCCGTCAAAGTAAGTTCCGCCCCTAAAATGGGTTGGATGCCATATTCTCTTGAAGCGCGGATGAAACGAGCAGCGCCATAGACGGTGTTGTGATCCGTCAACGCCAGAGCCGACATGCCCAATTCGGCCGCACGGGCGGCCAGTTCTTCGGGATGGCTGGCCCCGTCTAGCAGGCTGAAGTTAGAATGGCAGTGGAGTTCGATGTAGGTATTCATGTGTTTAAGTGTTCAGGTGTTTACGTGAACGCTTGAACACGTAAACACCTGAACACTCAGTCATAGAGGCGTTGTAAATACCAGTCGCCGGTGTGTAAGTCTTGGAAGATGACGATGAGCAGGCCGGTGGTGGTGGTGACTTTGAAGTAGTCGCGCCAGATGCCTTCGCGCCACCATTCCAGTTGGACACGCCAGCGGTTGTGGATGGCTTCAATAGGGTGCAGTTGCCCATGCCAGGTGAACTGGCCGGGGATGTCGGGACTGCTCAAGATCACCTGGATGGGTGAGCCGTCAGGCCAGAGCCGGGTCATAGGCAAACGGCCGTAACTGAAAACGTCTTTCCGGCAGGGGGTGCTGAGTTTCGGTCAGGATGGGCTGGTAGAAACGGCCGTCTTGGTAGCGGGCTTCCAGGTTGTGGGCCGTTTGTTGGAGACGGCTGGCGATGGCGGTACCAGGGAAAAGCGACAATTGTTGAGCGGTTGCTGGGGTTAAGTCGGGCAGGGTGAGCGTCACGGCCATGATACCCGAAGTGAGATTCAAGGCAGCGATGACCGTCTGGCAGGCGGTGAGGATGTGCAGGGGGTCAGCGGTGGGCTGGCGTAAGGTGACGGTTTGCTGGCAGGTACGGCCGTCGGCCATTTCCAGGGTTAACTGCACTGTGTGCCCGGCTGACATGGCCGTGTGCAGGCGGTGAGTGAGTTCGTTCACAATCCCGGTGAGAACGGCCGTTAAGACCTGTAAATTGTCTATGGGGTCATCAAATACTTGCCTGATTGTTTCCTCTTGCGCAGCCGGTTGGGGTTGTATAGGGCCCTGCGCAAGTTGGAAGGGATGGGTAATGGAGGAGCCAAACTGCTCTTGCAGGGCAGGTAGGAGTAGGGCGGCCAACTGGCCTAAGGTGCGAATGCCCATCAGATGCAGGCGGCGGTTGGTTTCTTTGTCCAGAGGCAGAAAAGCCAGTGGTCGCGATGCCAGAAATGAAGCGTGATTTTCTGGCTCAACTGGTAACAGATGGTTTGGGCGGGAAACGGTGGCGGCCACTTGTGCCGTAAATTTGTCGGCTGACAGGCCGATGGTCGGGGCAAAGCTGGTTTGGCTACGTAACTGCTGGCCCATTGTTTGCATAAAGTGGATGGCTTCTTTCAAGGGTAGACCGTCCAGATCAAGACAGTAACGGGCAGGCAGGGTACGGCCGTGTGCGGTGAAATGCAGTGTAGAATCGGCGAAGGAGTGCCACAGCTCTTGCGGTTCAATATCCGGGGAGAAGTCGCTCAATACGTCTATGACTTCGGCGGAGACACGGCCGTATTCTGGTTTGTGAGCGGGTAGAAATTGGGATTCCGGTGAAAGCACCTGCACCAGGCGTAAAGACATACCGGCATTGACGCCTTGCCGGGCCACTTCCTGGGAAAAGGCATAAACGGGGCGAGCTTCCCAGGGCTGGCCGCCAATGGCTAACGGTTGAGGGGTGAGGGCGTCATTGGCCCGGCGTTCAACGGCGGCGGCGAAGTAGGGGATGGCCAGGCAAGCGATCATGGCACAACTCCTCCCTCATCACTTTTCACTGTGCCGTTAAAGGTGATGGTGATGGGGACGGTGTGCCCGGACAGCCCCAGCTTATTCTTGAGGATTTTCACCTGGGCGGTGTAGCCGTATATGTCTTGCCGCCGGTACAGCCAGCGTTCTTTTTGGATGAGCAGGCGCAGGCTGGCATAGTGGGGCAAGGCGGCCTGGGCGGGATAGGTTGACAGGGAACCATCGCCAGTCGGTTGGAGAGAGGTTAAACAGAGCAAGACAGCACCACTTTGGTGGAGCGGGGCCAGGAGACGGCCGAGGGCGGATGACAGTTGTTCCTGGTGGGTGGTTTGCAGTGATAAGGGCATATCCAACAGGAGCAGGCCAAAGCCACCGTTGACGGCAAAGTCGGGCAGCATGGCAATAGCTTGTTTGCCATAGTAGGGATGCACCAGCATCATCTGGCGCAGGTTGACGCCGCAGCGGTGGGCATAGTCGGGGTCAAAGGTGTGGGGCACATCAAGGTAGACGGCCGTGCCACCCTGCCTCTGGACACTGGCGATAACCTTCAAGGCCAGGGTGGACATGCCAGAGGTGGGCATACCAATGAGTTCGGTGATACGGCCGTGTGGCAGGCCACCAGTACCCAACGCGGCATCCAGATCAGGGAAGCCGGTGGGCAGGTGGGGGATGGGTGCGGATGATGTTTGTTTAAGTGGCTGGATGGCTTTGAGGCCATAGCGTTGCTGAATGCCAGAAATGGTTTTTTCAAACCGCTGTTTTTTGTCCTTGTCAGCCACATGCTCTCCTCTTGCGCCCGATTGCAAAAGGTTGGGGATTCAGAACGGGTGTTCCAGGCGCGGATTGTAGCATGGGATTCCAGTACCGTAGCACCAGTTGGGCGTAAAAGGGGCGTGAAGGTTACGGCCGTTGTGACAGGGCTTGTCACTTATCGCCGATTATTGAGAAGGTCAGACACGGCCGTTGCCGCCAGGAGTAGCTTTTGACTTTGGGAATAGTTACGAGTGCGCTCTGACATGGGTTTCCTGCCGGTCTATCAGGGGGCATGGGCTGGCTAACAGCTATAGAAAAGGGTAGAGCAAAGAGCTTTCAGTTGGTGTGACGGTATTGAAGGGCACGGCCGTTTCCCCTTCCCTACTCCATAGCCTGCCCTTTCTTGTTGTCGTTCCTGTTGTGTCTCATAGGAAGTAGGCGGGTACAGGCAATCAATCAATGAAGAATGTGAAGTGTTATGTGGGACATCCCCCAAAACAATTCGCATATTCATTGGACCACCACACTTATAATCACCACAATGGCTATACGCAGACGCCTTTATAGCTGCTCGACATAGGTAATAAAAATTGGCTGCCGATGCACGCTGGTAGCCAGTGGCTCAATGACAGACTTATTGAGCCGATTGGTGAGCCACTCTACGGCATACTGGTTGCGCACACCGACCGCCCATCGTTGAATGCCGTTAACCGGATCTTCTTCAACAGCAAGTAACACCGCCTCTTTCAACCAGGTGTTATAAGTAGCCAGAGACATGGACAGTTTGAGCTGAGCCTGTACCGGCTGCCACAATCTTTTGTTGTCCACCGCCGATTCCGCAGCAACCACTGCCTTTCCTTTCTGTGCTGCCTTCTCCACCCCGGCGTTTTCCCGTTCCGTCATCTCTTCCTCACGGCCATATTGAAGGGCATCCATCATCTCTGGCACCCCCTCCCCTACTGCCAGCGGCAGATCGGCCAGACGGTAACGGCCGTATTGTGCCATCCAACATGCGTAGGCGGGGGCATCACGAAACCTATCCCGCGCCACCGGGGGCAGGGTGAGGAGAGCCGCATAACAGCGCCAAAGCTCCCAGCTCAGATCTGCCAGCTGCTTAAATTTATCTGGGGGTGGCAAACCACGTTTTACACGGGAGATAACCATATGAATGGGCGGTCGGTTCAGACCATGCTGGCTTGCCGCATACAGATACCAGGCCACGATTTCATTGATTCCCAGCCCACTGGCGACCATACGTTCCCGGGCAGGCCCCCCGCGATCAACTTCCAGCAAATCTAGTAATCTATCCAGGTCGTTGTCACAAACGGCCTGCGCAAACGGCCGTAGCGCGTGTCCGTTGTTTAATTTCCAACCAGGTGACCAATCAGCAGCAGACAGCAACGGGTTTGTTTCCCCCTCATTGATGGATTGAATAAGGGTTTCATAGTATTTAAAAGGCCATCTTTTTTTCTCACACCCCTGCTCATAATTTCCGTGACCTGTACTCAAAATTTCCTGTCGGGTCTGATCGTGATCCTCATTTTTTCCCTGACCCGGCGACGCCACAACCGGATCGTGGTACTCATTTTTTCCCTGCGCCTGAAGATCGTGATCCTCATTTTTTCCATTTGCCCTAGCGCCCTCAGGGAAACCGTGACACTCATTTTTTCCGGCCGGTAAAACAGCAGACTCGCCCACCATCTTTTCCAGCTGACGCTGGTAAAGGTCGTGATCAGTTCCGACCAACGGTTCCAACATCTCGATCCGATAGGTGTACAGGACGTCGTTACTGGAGATACGCCGCTGCTCAAGCAAGGTTAAAAAGGGAGCAATCACCTGTTCAGGCACCGATTCGGCAATCTTCGCCAACCAGTTGACGAGGGTTTTGGTGGTGACCCCCAGATGGCTGGCCAGGTCCGGTCTGGTAAATGACAGTTCGTCCCGGCGTTCTCCTGTCGTCTCGTCGTGAAAACAGAGGCTGCGCAGGTAAACAATCAGGAAGGCCGGCCCCGGCGTGAGGATATCCAACCATTTGCACCGAAAATACTCTTTGCCGTAAAAATCGGGGCCGGTCAGATGGCTGTGTAAGGCTTCGGCTTCTTCCTGAACCCGGCTGTTTTTCATTGCCTCCGGGCCGTACACACGGCCGATGACATCCAGGACAGAGAGGTAGCGGAATTGAGCAGGTGGCTCTGCCAGATAGGGACCTAAGGCCGGCGCCAGCAGTTCCTTACGGGGTGCCGTCCGTGCGGCCTGCAAACCGGCGACAATGGCCTCGGCCCGCCGTTGGGGATGATGTGTTTGAAACCAGGCCGCCAGATGGTGGGCGTCCGCCGGTGTCAGCGGATCATCCAGGCGTACATAGTACGTGGTGGGCCGGGGTTTGGTCTGCCCATTCACCACATGGTAGCGTGCGCTCTCCGCCAACGCCTCCTTATCCAGGAATAAGGAGAGCGGTTGGTCGACGGCCGTCACCTCGGTCTTGATCCGCCGAAAGTGAATGGTGCTTAAACACGCTTCCTGGGCAAACCGCCTGTCGTAAACGGTAAACCAGTTCGCCTTTTCATTCCAGTAAGCCAGTTGCCGGGCAGCCACAACTGCCCAAAAACGCGCCGGGGTAAGATAGGGTCCCCAGCGGCGCAAAAAATATTTGGGTACCCGCCAGACACGATCCGGATGCACAATTTCGTTATAAGGTTGCGTATAATATCCGACTACCGGCGATGGCTCGGAAAGGGCGTCCACAAGCTGTCTCCTGGTTATTCAATTGGTGGGCAGACAGAGGTGGACGAGTGGGAATCACGAAAATACGGATTGGGTTTCTCGTGTGAATGCCAACAAGCAACTCTCACCACCGGTGAGGGGGTTTTACACAGGGCTTGAGAAATCCCTCACTATTCATTAGAATAGTGACCACAACAATGTCGTGACGATCAAAGATTCGATCGTCGTCACCTCTGCTTAAGCCACGCCGCAATCGTGGCTTTTGCTTTGTCAGGGTTAGATTGTTCTGTTACACAACCCCGGCCTTGTTGATGGCCTGGGGTCTACAGCCGCCTGTCATTTCCGGACAGGTGGCTGAGGATGAACCAGTAAATCGCACTTATTCCTCGGCATACCAGCGGATAAAGTCATCATCCATCTCCTCCAGGTGTACCAGGCGGACACCGGCCGTTTGCCAGGGTTGGCGTTTGGACTTCTCCTGCACCAATTTGCTTGCCTGCGCCGGCGCATCGGCCGCCCACCGGGAAGAAGCAAAACAGAGATAATACACGGTCCAGCCATCCTCTTTGGGGGCTACATTTTTCATGGCCTCGAGCAGGTCCCGCAGCAGCTGGAGATCGGGGGGCGTGTCCGCCCAATGGCAGGCGCCTAATACCAGACATTTATCACCCTGGTTAATGCCGGCCACGTCAATCAAAAACTTGCGTTTCCATTCCCCACCCACCTCCAGCACGCGCAGCGGCAGTTCATCGTGGGCGCTGGCCGATAGAAGCCACTCTTGGCAGAGCTCCGGCCAGGTATTATGCCGGATGAAATCCGGTAAATCCTTCTCAATCGTACTCAGCAGTTGCGCCTGGTGTCCCAAGGCTAACTGCGATTGATATTGGGATAAAAAGCGATAATGGAAGCGCAGGTAGGCGTCCGTCATAAAATAACGGCCGCGCCGGGAGTCGGGACTGGTTTCCGTCACCGGCAGGCGGCGGGCGACAAAGCCGGTATCCCGGAGCAGGCTTAAATAACGCGAGGTATGGCCGGTAGATAAACCTGTTCGGAGACTGATTTCGCCATAGGTTTGTGCGCCGTGGGCAATGGCCCGCATGATGCCCACGTAGTTGTGGGGATCGTTCATGAAGTCTTGCAGCAGCAGTTTGGCTTCATCCAACATCCAGGTATTGGAAGGCTTGAGCAGATTTTTGAGGTTGTCGGAAATAGAAAGGTCGGTGTTCAATCGTTCCCAGTAGGCGGGCACACCACCCCAAATGCTGTAAATAATCATGCGTTCCACCGGGGTGTAGTGGGGGAAAAACTCGCGGGTGGTGAAGTATCGTAACGGCTGAAGGTTCATTTGCACGGTGGCCCGACCAAACAGGGGGGCATCATAGGCGAGCAAATGTTTTTGAATCATGCCCATCTGGGAACCGCAGAGGGCCAGCATGATATTGGATTTGCTGAGATGATGGTCCCAGGCCTTTTGCAAGACGGGCACAAAATCGGGGTTCACGTCCATCAGGTACGTCACTTCATCAATAAAAAGAGCCATACGCTGTTCCTTGGCCAGCGTGGCCGCCCGCTGCAAGGCGTATTGCCAGTTGGGATAGGCCAGGTCAGGTGGAATCTCAATATCAGGGGTTTCGTAAGCGGACATGGCCTGCGCAAATGACGACAGCTGATCAAAAGCGGCCGTCGCCTCGGCCATCCAGTACAGCCCCTGCCCCTGGCTGTGGTTTTGCAGCCAGTAAGATAACAGCCGTGTCTTGCCGATACGACGACGGCCGTACAGGATCATCAGGGCGGGTTTATTGGAGACCCAGATATCATCTATGGTTTGTAGTTCTTCACTGCGACCAACAAATTCTGACATACCGCATCTCCTACATAACTGATATTAGCATAATTTCAGTTATGTTATTGGAAATTGCCGGAATTGTCAAGCCGGTGCATAGGGCAAGGTGAAGAGTAAAATGTGTTTGGGGGGAGGTTTTAGGGCAACGATTGGTAATAGCATAAAACAGTTTATGCTAAACTGACTTATGCTAATTTGACCTGATCATGAGTTGCTTTCATAATTTCAATTATCATAAGTCAATTAGGGATAATGCTAACCGATCCCCACTTTCTTGTCAAGGTTTTGTTGTGTTCATACAACACCTATTGCCCTATTACAACAAATCTTACTCTATCTCTCCTTTTCCGTACACCCATCACATAACGTCTCGCCGTCCAAGAGGCGTCAGGTCACCTGTCCTCCGCCTCGATGCCGTCCTTTCCAGACCACACCGGTCCCTGTAACCGTGACAGCAGCCAGTGGTAAAATGCCGGCCCTTGTTGGGCGCCACTGGTCAAACCGCTGCGCACGGTGGCGGCAAAGGCAGCGTAACCATCGTCGGGAATATAGTGGTTTTGCTGACAGGCGTGTGCCAGCACGTCCATTATTTGCCTCTCTGTCACCAGCCCGGCGCCGACAAAACGCCCCAGGCGAAAGGCCGCTTTGTTTAATTCCGCATTGCGGTTTCCTTTCCCGATCCCGGCCAGGTGGGCACATTCTTTGGCCACGGCCGTTTCCACATAGCGGTTTAGCCGAAGCTGTGGCCGGGGCATGTTTTCCCCGACCACCAGGTGCACCTCTTTCTGCCAGGCCAGCCAGCTGGCATCGTCCTGTGGGGCTGGCTCTGGTCGGCGGTCATAGGTAACGGCCGTTTGCACAAGTTGATGAAAGGCTTCCGCCGGTAGTACCAGTATCTGCCCCGGATCCCCGTGCAGCCAGCGATAGCGGCGGCCGGATGGGTGCCGGGAAGGTGGCGCCTGAACCAGCCCCCCTTCGCCCCGGATCTCGATCAACACCTGCCCCGCCTCGTTAAAGGCGACTTTCTGGCAGGCCACCGGCAGCTCCAGAACGCGCAGATAGACGTGGTATCCTTGGCCACTCCGGACAACGGACAACTGTCTTCCCCAGGGTTGAATGGCCGGCCACCAATGGCGCAGCACGATGTCCGCTTCGTGGTCAAAATCGAAGACCACCAGCCCCCCGCTGACCTGGCCACAGACCAGCGCCACATTAGGGAAGTTATCGCCGAACCAGTACCGTATTGTCACCGGAGAGGCTATTTTCTGCTGATAGAGTTTCCAGGTCGGCCGCCGTTTACCACTTGGGGACGAATCGGTCAGGCGTGGCAGGCGCGGCCAAAACGGCCGTTTGGTGTGTGGATGTGTGGGAATCACCGAAAACCCATGGGCGATGTAAGTCAAGGCTGCTTCCAGCATGGCGGTCGTCATGTTTCACCTGTAAGGTCTTTGTATCTTTTCGGACTCTTGTCGGTGCGGCGGAGACCACCGCATCCGTTTCTGGGCATAGGCGGTATCACTCACCCACCAGGGAATGCCAATCGTGGCCGACGAAAGGGCCTTGATACGCTGCACGTTGTCGGGCACCAGCCACGGCTGGTGGAGGAGTTGCTCGCGTTTCCACTGTTCCAGACTCTTTTTCTTTTGCCAGACCGCGTGGCGTGTCTCTGGCGGCAGGGCCAGCAAACAGGCCAAAATTTCTTCCCTTTGTGTTTCGCCATCCGTTTCAATCCAGTACAGCAATTCCGCGGCTGTTTGCGCGGCCGGCTCCTTCCCTGGCGGCGGCGGTTTCAGGAACTCTGTCGGTGGGCCGGGTCTGGCACGGCCGGTGGTCGGCGCGGCGGCGGCGGGGGCCCTACTAAGGGGCGGTAACATGCGGATGAGACAAGGGGTGGTTTGGGCGCCCGGTATGGCCAGCTTGACAAAGGCGTGATACGGGGGCACTTTTTGGATGTCGCGGGCGGTGAGGCCATCACCCATGATGCTGGCGGCGATGGCGGCATTATCAGGGCCGCAGTTGAAGCAAATTTGCGTCCGGCACTCGTTTTTTAAGGCCTGCACTACCGCGACCGGTAAATGATCA
This sequence comes from Anaerolineae bacterium, assembly GCA_019637635.1. Lineage (GTDB taxonomy): Bacteria > Chloroflexota > Anaerolineae > Promineifilales > Promineifilaceae > CAADGU01. Next base: position 1,350 of record JAHBVI010000052.1, on the reverse strand, counting down.
AAAGCCTGGGTAAAAAAGTTGCCGGAAGCCTGGTACTTGCGCAATTGCTCGACAATCGTGGTCACAAATTCCGCCAATGTGCCGATGGTGTCCTTCAACTCATCCACGATGAGGGTGGTCTGTGATCCGGTGTGGGGCAGCGTTGTCAACACGGTAATGAAATGCCGGACGAGCAAAGCGCTCCAGATGCGTTTGTTTTCCGCGCCTAGGGAAGGTGGCATCGGGGCTAAAATGAGTTGATGGTTTTGTAAAGCGGCAGCCAGGTCAAAGGTGGTCAGACTGCCGGCCAATGTACGGCGAATCAGGGGGGATTTAAGAAATTTGTTAATCCGGCGTTGGGCGGCAGTCAAAGCCCGCTTTTGGTCGTTTTTGTTCCACCGCGGAAAGGAGACTTTCCAGAAATGAACGGCTTCTTGTGCTTCCGGTGTCCGGGCCGTGACTTTATCCAGCATCGCCATCCGGGCCGCTGGCTCCAGAACAGCGGCCACGTCTACCAGAGAGGCCTTTTCGTCCGCTTGCAGGGCCACCATGAGCGCGTTTTCTAGCACCTCTTTCATGCCTACAGCGCTGTCCCAGGCGGCCGGCTCGCCGATCCGGATCGCTTCCATCAGGTAGGCGACGGCCGTTTCTACCCCTTCCCCCCGCCCCACCTGGCAGATATTAAACTGAAAAGGCTGCGAACTTTCCATATCCAGGATGATGACATCGGCCTCGCGTTCCGGCGGCACGGCCGTGAGAATGTGGTGCAGCAAGGCTCCGTGGGGATCGATCACCAGCACCGCCTGACCGGCCAACCAATCTTGCAGGGCCATATTAGCTGCGGCCACACTCTTGCCCGTGCCGTTCGAGCCGGTCGTTAAGCTGTGGGTCGTGGTGGCGGCCAACGGCTGCCCAATATACAGCGTCTCGCCCGTAGGCAGCGCAAACGTGCCGTAGATACGGGCCGGCGGCCCTTGTTTGATTCCCGGCAAAAGCAGGGACGGGACTTGCGCCGGCGGCACAATCAGCGCCGCGCCTGGCCCACGCATATCCGCGGCGGAGACCCGCAGTTTGGGGTACAAGGCCATGGTTTCCCTATCGGGCAGATGAAAGAGGCGGCCCAACTCGTCGGCCGTGAGGACAAAACCGCCGGCCGGGGGAAAATGTCTCTCTAGAACAGGCAACCAGTTCTGGCCGCGCTCGGCCACGACCAGGGTGTTAAACGGGCTGCGTGTCTCCGCGGCGATGTTTTGGGCCAGGTGGGTGACGGTCTGCGCCGCCAGGAGGCCATCCGTGCCGGCCGCCCACAGCCGCAGACACAGTTCCACCTGACCTTCTCGTTGGCGCGGTACCATCATGTCTATTTCTCGC
>JAHBVI010000051.1 GCA_019637635.1 Anaerolineae bacterium | reverse complement strand
ACACCCCATGGCCCCGCTGTCAGAAATGCCCAAAGAGGTACAGCAATCGGGTCACCGCTTGCAAGAGGCTTACCAGTTTGCTGTGGCCAACCGTGAAATCGCCGATGAAATCCCATGTTACTGTGGCTGCGCCGGGATGGGGCACACCTCCAGCTACGATTGTTACGTGGCCGGCGTGGATGAAAACGGCGTTATTCAGTTTGATCCCCACGCCCAGTATTGCTCCATTTGCCTGGATATTACCCATGATACGATGCGCCTGATGGATGCGGGCAAGAGTACGGCCGACATCTACACCCAGATTGAGGCGGATTATGCCCGGTTTGGCCCACCCACGCTCAAAGTGGCAGAGGGGGAATCGTGATGAAACGTGGACTGATTTTGCTGATGGTAACGGCCGTACTGCCATTCGTATTGGCTGCCTGCAACGGCCGTCCGCAAATGACCCTGGCCGAAAACAGTTTGCAGTTGGGCGATGTGGTGAACGGCGAGGTCATCACCCGCCAGGTGCCTGTGCAAAACAATGGCGCCGCCGATCTGGTGATTGAAAACATCACCACCTCCTGCGGCTGTACCCAGGCGAGCCTGGACCCCATGACGATTCCGGCAGGCGGCAGCGGCGTGTTGTCCATTACCTTTGATTCCGGCGCGCATGGGCCAGGGCTGACCGGGCCGCTGCTGCGGCAGGTGTTTATCACCAGCAACGATCCACAGCAGCCGGAAATGGTGCTGGAACTGGCCGCCAACATCCTGCCACCGGCTGCGCCATAGGCCAATTGGCGTATGGCATTTGCGCCAAACAGCGCGCCATGTATGACCCAAAGTTGTTTAAGATTGACTCAATCTTTGAGATTGAACCAATCTGAATCTGAACACACGAAGGAGAACTTTACCTGTGAAGAAATTAGTCATTATTTTGTTTGTCGGGCTGACCATGGGGTTAGCCGCCTGTGGCGGTGCGGCCGAGCCGTCGTCCGTTGTTGCGGTTGCCCCGCGCACGGCCGTTACGCTGAAGGCAACGGATATTGCTTATGACCACAATCGCATCGAGGTAGTGGCCGGACGGCCGGTCAAACTGACCCTGCATAACGATGGGGTGTTGGAGCATGATTTTAGCATTATTGAAATACCCCATACCGGGAAAGTGATGGTAGTGGAAATGGGAGAACATGGATCAGATGGTCACAATGAGACAGGCGGACATGACGAGATGAGGTCCCATGATATGGGGGACCACGATATGGGCCATATGGACTTGGACCCCGACGTTCACGTGTTCGCGCCGATGGGTGGCCGCCAGACAGTTGAATTTACGCCTTCAGCGCCGGGTGAGTATGAGTTTTACTGCACGGTAGCAGGGCATAAAGAAGCGGGCATGGTGGGCACGTTGGTGGTAACCGCGCCTTAATTCCAACCAACCAGAACTACTTTGTCCCCCAAACGGCCGTGACCCCAGGTTACGGCCGTTTTCATTGGCTTAAAAATCAGGCGAGACGCGGTAGGTCTGACGGCCATAGGGACTTTCCTGCGACAGCACCACCGCCCACACGCCGTTTCCATAGGCCAGACTGGTGACGCGGTAGCCTTCGTCCCACTTTTCCTGGATATAGTCGCCGGGGAAAGCGGCGGATGTTTTCCAGGTCTGACGGCCGTAAGGAGCATCCGCCGACAACACCACCCCCCATAAACCATCCCCATACGCCAGGCTGGTGACACGGAAACCTTCGTCCCACTTCTCCTGGATATAGTCGCCAGGGAAAACTGCCGCTGTTTTGTAGGTCTGACGGCCGTAGGGAGCATCCGCCGACAACACCACCCCCCATAAACCATCTCCATACGCCAGACTGGTGACGCGGAAACCTTCGTCCCATTTTTGCTGGATGTAGTCGCCGGGGAAGGCGGCTGATGTCTGATATGTCTGACGGCCGTAAGGACTTTCCAGTGACAACGCAGCCAGCCACAGCCCATTCCCATACGCCAGGGTGGTCACACGGAAACCTTCGTCCCACTTCTCCTGAATATAGTCGCCGGGGAAGGCCGCCGAGGTTTTCCACGTCTGACGGCCGTAGGGACTGTTTTGGGACATGATGGCCGCCCAGGCCCCAGGCCCATAGGCCAGATCGGTGACGCGGAACCCTTCATCCCATTTGACCTGGATGAAATCCGACAGGGGCGCAGCGGTTTCCACCGGTTCCGTTTCGGTAGTCAGGGTAGAGGCGCCGGGCGCAGTGGAACTGTCTTCGGGCGCGGCTGCCTCCGGACGTATCGCCCGCGCCAGGAAGACCAACACCAACAGCAGCCCCAGGCCACCCACCACCCAGGCCCATACGGGCACGGCCGTCAATTTTCCCTGGCGTGTTTCCGGTTTGGCCGGTGGTGTGGGCAGCGGTGCGACTTTGGGCCGGGCGGGACCGGGCTTGATCTCGTCCGGCAGTGGTTCAACCCGCCGTGTGGGCGGCGCGACCTCAGTCGCTATGGGCGGCGCGACCTCAGTCGCTATGGGCGGCGCGACCTCAGTCGCTATGGGCGACGCGACATCGGTCGCTATGGGCGGCGGGGCTTCGGTCACCTCCGGTTCTTTTACAACAGTCGGCGGTTCTGCTGCTGATATGGTTTCAGTGGGGGCTGTCACAATAGTTTCGGGTTCGGGTGCGGGAGTGATGAGGGTGGCGGTGGTGGCATACGGCCGTTGCTGCACCACCAGCGTCACGGCCGTGGCCAGCTCCCCCGCCGTCTGAAAACGATCCGTGGCCTCTTTGGCCAGCGCCCGCGTCACAATGGTGTCCAGTTGTGGCGGCAGGTCAGATGCCTGGTCAATCACATGGGGAATGGGGTCGTTGACGTGTTTGGACAGGATGCCCCAGGGGGTGGTGGCCTGGTATGGCTGCGCCCCGGACAACATTTCGTAGAGGATGATGCCCAGGGAGTAGATGTCGGAACGGCCGTCTATGTACTCCCCTTTCACCTGTTCGGGACTCATGTAGGAGGGGGTGCCCACCAGCCCACTGCCCGTCAGTGCGGCTGTCGCTTCGGCGATTTTGGCGATGCCAAAGTCGGCCAGATAAGCGTCGCCATACTGGTCAAAGAGGATGTTGCCCGGTTTCAGATCGCGGTGAACAACGCCGATGCCGTGTGCCCGGTCTAATGCGGAGGCGATGCGGGTGAGCACGGCCGTTGCCGCCGCCAATGACAATCGCCCCTGCTTCAGCCGGTCAGACAGCGAACCGCCGGACATATAGCGCATGACAATAAACGGCTGGCCGTTTTCCTCGCCAAAATCATGCACGGGCACAATGGCCGGGTGTTCCAGCGCCGCAATGGTTTGCGCTTCCCGTTCAAAGCGGGTGCGGAACATGGGGTCATGGGTAAACTGATGCGGCATCGCTTTCAGCGCCACTTCGCGCCGAAAGCGGGGATCATAGGCCAGATAAACCGTAGCCATGCCGCCCCGCCCAATTTCCCGCCTGATTTCATAGCGCCCAAACGTTTGTGTGGTCATAAAGCCGCCCTCTTACACTACACCACGAGAACCGATACCTGCGCCTATCATACAACGTTCACCGGCCTCAGCCAATGGCATGGGTGGTTTTGTAGGGCCATCGCATACCCAATTCCCGGCGATTAAAATCGCGGCTACAGAAGGCAAAGCCGACCTACGTCGGCTGGTACCAGTCGGCGAAGGCCGACTTTGCCTTTTGTTGAGCCTGCACTGAGCGCGGACGGCTGCCGTCTGTCGCCGAAGTGTGCAGATTTACCTGCCGCCAGCCAAATTTAGAACTGCTGGCGGTTTTGTTCATGCCTCCGCCGGTTTCACCAGATTCATCGTAAACGCCGGGAAACTGCCAATCTGCCCGGCAACTGAAAATCCTGTTTCTTGGGCCAATTGACGAATGACGCCAGGCCTTTGCATGTCCGGGTCGGGGAAAACCTCGGTGATGGAGAGGATGCCACCCGGTTTAAGCGCCCGGTAGATCTCGTGCAGCGCGGCCGTTTTGTCTGGAATCTCGCCCAGCACCGTCACCAGAAAGGCGCGGTCAAAGGCCGCCGCTTCGGTTTTTCCCTCACCAGCGCCGGCCAGAAGCAGACGCACTTTGTTGACCTTTTGGGCGGTCAGCTTTTCTTGCACGCGGCGGAGCATGGCCGGTTGAATATCCAGGGCAACCACTTCGCCAGCGGGGCCCACCCGCCGGGCGGCGGGCAGGGTAATGCGACCCGGTCCGCAGCCCACATCCAACACCCGCATCCCCGGCGACACACCTGCCCGGTCGAGCAGCAGTTCGGCGCCGGCCACCCGGTTCATAAACGGGTTTTCCAGCAGAAAACTCAAACTGGAGGGGCAGGGCAAATGGGGATGGCGGCGGCGCGCCCATAGACCAATGCCTACGGCCGTCAGCGCCACCAACAAAACACCGGAACCCCTCATGGCAATCCTATTCTTGGCTAACATCACAATCATCTCCTGTAAAAATGGGACGCAGATTCACGCGAATGACGCGGATAATCTATACTTTCTCGTGTCATTCCGAGGAGTCTTCGACGAGGAATCTTCCGTGTTGTTCCAGAAGAAAGATTCCTCGCTCCGAAGACTCCGCCCGGAATGACAGTTGGACAGGCTGCCCCGGATATTTTGAGAACAGCGCGGCAGCCAGGCGGGTGTTTGCTGGCAATAGGCCTGCCACTGCGAGCCGAATTCGGCAGCCAATGCCTGCTCTTCACGCCAGGCGCGCACAAACATGGCCGGGAGTTGGAGCAGAAAAAACACAAAAGTCCAGGTGCGGTACAGTAAAAGCCCACCAATGCCGACAAGCCAGAGTCCCAGATACATGGGATGGCGCACATAAGCAAATGGGCCATGCGTGATCAGCCGCTGGTCGGCATAAAGCTGTGCGCCCATACTGCTGGACACATTGTACATTTGACCCAATGTCAGCCGCCCCCACAACACCAGCGCCAGGCCGGGAAAGTAAAGCAGTGAACCCAAAAGGAGCGCCAAGGTGCGAGCGGGCCGTGAGAGAACCAGGGGCAACGGCCGCCACAGCCGGTAACACAATCCCAAATAACCCACTGTGATAAGAAGAGTCGTGGTGGATGTACGCAGTATGCGGGGTTCTCGGCCAGTTTTGCGGCCAGACGGCCGTCGCCTTCCCCGCCACACACCCCACAACAACACAGCCAGCGTACCCATAATTGCCACCAACCCAACCTGTCGCAACCAACGTTCAGATTTCATTTTGTCACCCGGTCAGGCTGAATCACGGCCGTACCACCACCGGCAGATACAGCCACCACCAATCCAGCGTGGGCAGGATCGTAACCGTAAGAGAATCGCTCACGGCCGTGCCCACCTCACAATTCCACACACTGACCGTCACCGTGTACGTACCCGCTTCGGCAAAGGTATAGTTAAACAACAATGGCATTTCGCTGCTGATCTGGTCGGTGATCACGGCCGTGCCGTCAACTGACACGGTGTAGGTATAGGGCAGCGTACTCAGTTCCGGCGTCAGCGTGGCCGTAAAGGTTACGTTGTCTCCGGCGTAAAGGGGAGGCGTGGTGAGGGTGTCGAGCGAAACGGCCGTCAATGGCGTACACACGTCACACGTCACCGTCACCTGGCTGCTGAATGTGTCTACGGCCGTGCCACCACAGCTAGAGGCGGTTACAGAATAGGCGAAGGTACCGCTGATGGCAAAATCAATGCCCTGTGGATTTTCGTTCTGGCTGGTGGGCGGCGTCCCTCCCTGGAATATCCAGTCCCAGGTAATGGGCAGCGTGCCGGTATAAGTGGGGTCAAAATCCACCACACAGGCGTTGATCGTTGTGGCTACATCTACAATATCCACCGGTTCACAGGCCAGCGGTAGGGCAAAATCCTGCGTCGTTACCGTGTCGGTGATAATGACAACATTGGGGATGGTGATGGGCAGATACCCTTCCGCCTGAGCGGTGACGGTGTAGGTCTCGGCCAGCAAGGTGCGGGTGTAATAGCCGGTGGGGTCGGTCACGGCCGTGAACACCCCCCCACTCGCCGCTACCATGCTCACAGTGGCGTCGGCAATCGGCTCGCCGCTGCCCTGCGCCGTCACTTCGCCATCCAGATAGCCCAGGCCACCGGGAACCAGGCAGCCCGTCAGATGGGCAAATGTGCCCACGCTGGCGCGCACAAACTCGGTGAAATAATCCAGATCAAGGTTGGCTAACAGGTCATTGGTGGTGTGGTAATACGGGTTAAAGTCGCTGAAATCCTCAATACCCAGGATGGCCGGGTAGCCATATTGCCAGAAGGAAGCGTGGTCGCTGGCGCCCGTGCCGTTGGGGTTGATTTGCGGAATGAGGTTCAGGTTATAAGCGTCAATCACATCCACAAACAACTGCGCCTGGGCCAGCGTGGCCGGGATGCTGCTGGTAGCGTGTATGTCTATGTCCCGTGCGCTGTTGGGTGTATTCCAGGCAATCATGTCCAGGTTTAATACCCCGGCAATGTCCTCGCCGTTGTTATAAGCGCGTTGGGCGTAGGCATGGCTGCCGTTTAGTCCCTGCTCTTCGCCCGTCCAGATGCCAAAGCGGATGGTGCAATTCCACTGATACTGGCTGAAAATGTCGGCGGCGATCAGCGCCGCCACCACGCCGCTGGCGTTGTCGTCCGCGCCGGGCGCCGTAGGGCCAGAGGGCATGTCGTCCAGGTGGGCGGAGATGATATAGATTTCGTCGGGATTGCTGAGGCCGGGAATTGTGGCAATGACATTGGGATAGGTGCTGCCACCCCACTGGTGATACTCCACCGGCAACCCCAGACCCGCGAAATGTTCACCCACGTATTGGGTCGCTTTCTGGATGGGTGTGCCGCTGTTGGTGTGGCGGGTGGCAATGGTGTAGGGCCGAGCCACCAAACCTCATCACCGGCCACATGCCGCTGGAGGTCACCATCGTACTGGTACACGGCCGTACTGCTGACCTGCTCCATCATGCTCTGGATCATGGGGTCAGGATCAATGACGGTGGGGGTGTCGGGCACGGCGATGTCCGCCAACCAGGGTTTTGGGTCAAACGAAATGGCTTGCAGCGCCATGCCCTGCGCCGACAGCCAGCGCGCGCCGACCGGCGTGGCCCGTACTAACTGCCAATCGGCGTCGGTCAGCAGCGCCACCACCTCTGGGTTCGGGGCGGCGTTGGCCCGCCCCGGCAGGGGATAAACCAGGTAATAGGCCGCGCCCGGCGGTATTTTTTCCACTGTGTGATAGGTGAGGCCGGCCTCCTTTAAGGCTGCTAACCCGTTGCTGTTGGTTCCGGCGATCACGGCCGTGCCGCCCCGCCCTACCACATGCGCAAAAATCGTGATGCCATCGGGGGCACGATCCGGCCGTGCAGGAACAGTCAGATAAATCAACGTCTGCCCGGTTTCCGGCGGCGTGGCCGTCTGTGCGGGCCGTCCACCGGCCAACCCACTGAGTAATAAAACAAATGCGAAGAGTAATACGATGGGGGTTTTCATGGTTTCATCCTTAAACGCCACCTTTTTGGTTCGCGTTTTACGATTGAAGTGTGACCGGAGACGCGAGAGGAGCAAGTGTCAAACGGCCGTATTCGCCACGCCGGATGTCATCAATTTATGGCAGGGGCATAGACAACGATACTACTTTTCTAGTACGATGGTACTATTGGGTTTTAACGTATTACCTGGGCAGTACCGTTTATTCAAGGAGTGGACACATGGTATTTCAATTTGCAAAACAAAGACGTTGGGTATGGATCAGTCTTCTGATCACTGTATTGTCAGTTCTGCTGCTGGTGTTTACCGCTTTTGGGCAAACAACCGGGCAGAAGAGTTATTTGCCAGTATTGTTGAGTGGGGCCGCACAGCCGGGCGGGGACATCTGGCAGGAAGTGGATGAGGCGCAGTTGGCGGGGGTGCAGGCACAGCGGCGCATCTTTCCACCCGATTACCGGGTGATGGCGGCTAATATGACCAGGCTCACGGCCGTACTCGACCAGGCCACCGCCGGTAATGAAGCCATCCTGGCGCTGCCGCTGCCAGACGGCCGTGTCAGCCGTTTTCGCCTCAGCCCGGCCACCGTCATGGCCCCCGAACTGGCGGCGCGGTATCCCCAAATTCGCACCTTCAACGGCGCCAGCCTGGATGATCCGGGGGCCATCGCCCGGCTGGATGTGACGCCACACGGTTTTCACGCCATGCTGCTGATGGTGGGCGAAACCATCTTCATTGACCCCTACAGCCGCGCCGACACGCAGCATTACCTGGTGTACAGCGCCCGCGATTACGCCCGCCCCGCCGGGGAGATGAGCCAACTGACGGAATATCTGGAAGTTGACCCGGCGGTAGCGGCCGAAATTGCCCGGCTGGTGGCGCTGGGAGTAGAAGCGACCGGCGACGAACTACGCACCTACCGGCTGGCCATTGCCGCTTCCGGCGAATACACCGCCTTTCATGGCGGTACCGTGCCCAGTGCATTGGCGGAAATCGTCACGGCCGTGAACCGCGTCACCGGCATCTACGAACGGGAAGTGGCCGTGCGGCTGGTGCTGATCGCCAACAACGACCAGATCATCTACACCGACCCGGCCACCGACCCCTATACCAACGATGACGCCGACGCCCTGCTGAATCAGAACCAGGCCAACCTGGACGCGGTCATTGGCAATGGCAACTACGATATTGGGCACGTCTTCACCACCGGCTCCGGCGGCCTGGCTTCGTTGGGCGTCACCTGCCGCGCCGGGGTAAAAGCACGCGGCACTACCGGCCTGGCCAACCCCGTGGGCGATCCCTTTTATGTGGATTATGTGGCCCATGAGATAGGCCACCAGTTTGGCGGCAACCACACGTTTAACGGTGACACCGGCAGTTGCGCCGGTAATCGCAACGCGGGCACCGCCTTTGAGCCGGGCAGCGGCTCCACCATCATGGCCTACGCCGGTATTTGTGGCGCTCAGAATTTGCAGAGCAACAGCGACGATTATTTCCACACCGCCAGTTATGACGAGATTGTGGCCTACACTACCGCCGGTTCGGGGAATAGCTGCCCGGTAGTCACCGCCACCGGCAACGGCATCCCCAGCGCCAACGCCAGCGGCAATTTCACCATCCCCCGCGATACGCCCTTTGTCCTCACCGGCTCAGGCAGCGACCCGAACGCGGGCGACGTGTTGACGTTTAATTGGGAGGAGATGGATTTAGGCCCGGCCGGGCCACCGGATAACCCCACCCAACCGCCCTACTTCCGTTCCTGGCCGTCACAGGCCACGCCGGTACGCATTTTTCCGCGCCTGAGTGACCTGGTGAACAACACCACGGCCGTAGGCGAGGTGCTGCCGACGGTGGGCGGTACGCTCAACTTCCGGCTGACGGTGCGGGACAATGCCCTGAACGGCGGCGGCGTGGATTATGACGGGATGCAGGTGGTGGTAGCGGGTGGCGCCGGGCCATTCCGGGTGACAAATCCGAACACGGCTGTGACCTGGGAGGTAGGCCAGACGCAAACCGTCACCTGGGATGTAGCCGGTTCAGACGCCGCGCCCGTCAGTTGCAGCAACGTGCGGCTGACGCTTTCGCGGGACGGCGGTTTCACCTACCCGGTGACGCTGCTGGCCAGCACGGCCAATGACGGCACGCAAGACGTGACCGTGCCCAATACACCCACGTTGAACGGCCGTGTCCAGGTAGCCTGTGTGGGCAACATCTTCTTCGACATCTCCGACACCGATTTCAACCTGCTGCCTCATGCTGACGCCGGCGGCCCTTACACCACCGACGAAGGCGTGGACGTGACGTTGGACGCCAGCGGTTCCAGCGCCTCCGACAGCTACGAATGGGATTTTGATAATGATGGCTTCTTTGACGACGCCGTAGGGCTGAATCCTGACTTTAACCTGGTGGGGCAGGACGGCGTCTACGTCGTCCGGCTGCGGGTGACAAAGGATGGCGTCAGCAATACGGACTCGACCACCGTCACCGTCAACAACGTGCCACCCACCGTCACGCTGGCTTCGGATTCGCCGCAGGATGAGAACACGGCCGTAACCGTGACCGGCCTGGTTTCTGACCCCGGCTGGCTGGAAGATTTGACGGCGACGATTGATTGGGGGGATGGCACGGCCGTCGAGCCGGTTGTGGGTGTGCTAGAAAACGTGCGCCCGGACGCCACCCTGACCTTCACCATGACCCACATCTATGGCGACAATGGCGTCTTTACGGTGGAAGTGTGCGGCAGCGATGATGATACAACGGTGTGTGAAATAACGGCCGTGACCATTGACAACGTAGACCCCACTCTGACCATTGACGCCAGCAATGCCACCATCATCAATGGGCAGCCGGTCATCATCGGCCAGATTAACGTGCCGGTGGAGTTTAACGGTCAGGCCACCGACCCCGGCAGCGACGACCTGCTGCTCAGTTGGGATTGGGACGACGGCCCGCCCATCCCCGACGTGAGTACGCTGTACCTGGTGAACCCCCCCGACCCCGATCCCTTCCCCAGCCCCACCATCCAGCCGCGGGACGTTACCGATACCCAGTCCCAAACCTACAGCGACGCCTGCCTGTATCTGGTGCAATTCCTGGGTGAAGATGATGATGGCGGCACGGCCGTAGACGACATCCTGGTCATCATTGTCGGCGACGCCGACCGGCCACGCCACGACGGGTATTGGCAGCACCAGTTTCGGCGAAACGGCAATACCGATTTTGACGACGAAACCCTGCTCTGCTACCTGGAGATTATTGGTCTGGTGAGCAATGTCTTTAACGAGGAACGGGACGCTTCCACCATTGAAGCTGCCTTTGACGTGTTATTCCTGGGCCAAAATCGCGGCAGCGAACAGCAGAAGTTTGACCGGGAATTGATTACCGTCTGGCTGAACTTTGCCAACGGCGCGCTAGCCTATGACCAGGAGTTTGACATTGACCACGATGGCGTGCCCGATGGTACGCTGGCCGAAATTGTAGCCGCCGCCGAAGCGGTACGGCTGGACCCCAACGCCAGCGACGCCGCCCTGCGTGTGCAGCGCCTCATCTTGCACCGGCTGAGCAACCCGAATAGTTGATAAACAACCCCAGGTGCGACGCACTTCAAAAGTGCGTCGCACCTGAACCAACCTCCCCCACCTTCACATTTCCTTAACGTAAACCCTTTACCATTTGACAGACCTGCCATTCAACAGTAAGACTTGTCACATGGATGAAGAGTTCAATCCGATTACAACCGCCATATCACCCCATCAACCTACCTGGAAACAGTCATTGCGCCCGGTTGGGAAACGATTACGGCCGTTGCTCCTCATCATCCTCTGCCTGCTGCTGGCCCTCTTTCTCTACCACACCCTCTTTCCCGCCCCCATCCCGCCCAGCGACCGCGACATTGACGCCCGCGTTGCCCAGGTGATGGCCTCGGCCACCCCGCCGCCCGCCTACTCCCACCAGGTGTACCAGATCATTTTGCCCTCGCTGGTGTTCATCCGGGTGCGGCTGCCCGCCGGGATGGATGATGACGAAGACGGGGTAGGCGTGGGCAGCGGCGTGGTCGTTAACGAAAACGGCGACATTCTCACCGCCTATCACGTGGTAGCGAACGCTTTGGAAATTGAGGTGCATTTTGCCGATGGCAGTTGGTCAACGGCCGTGATCGCCGCCGCCGAACCGCAAAATGACATTGCCGTGCTGCAACCGGAACAGCCACCGGGGTTGATTGTCCCGGCGGTGTTGGGCAGCGCCGGGGCCATGCGCGTGGGCGATGAAGCGTATGCCGTCGGCAACCCGCTGGGGTTGACCGCCTCGATGAGCGCGGGCGTTATCTCCGGTTTTAATCGCTCCATCCCCATTGAAAACAGCGATTTACGGCTGGAAGGGCTGATTCAGTTTGACACGGCCGTGAACCCCGGCAACTCTGGCGGCCCCCTGCTCAACCGGCAGGGGCAGGTCATCGGCATCGTCACCGCCCTGGCCAACCCGGCAGAACAACCCTTTTTTGTGGGGATTGGATTTGCCGTGCCCATCGGTACGGCCGTGTCCGCCGCCGGCGGGCCGGATTATTAGCGACGATAAGCAGTGCCAGGCACAGGGCATAAAACCTGAGCCTGACCAGGCGGTTTTGCCCTGTGCCTGGCACTTCATACACAAGGGAAGTAAACATGACTCCACCACCCAACAACGACAAACCGATGGAAAAAGTGCTATACGAGGTCAAAAAGATCATCGTCGGGCAAGATATTTTGCTGGAACGGCTGATCATCGCCCTGCTGGCGCGGGGGCACATTCTGGTGGAAGGGGTGCCTGGCCTGGCTAAAACCATGGCCATCAAAACCCTGGCCTCGGCTATTGGCGGCCAGTTCCAGCGCATCCAGTTCACCCCCGACCTGGTGCCGGCCGATCTCGTGGGCACGCGCATTTACAACCAGAAAACGGGGGAATTCAACACCTCTTTTGGCCCCGTCTTCACCAATCTGCTGCTGGCGGACGAGATCAACCGCGCCCCGGCCAAAGTGCAAAGCGCCCTGCTGGAAGTGATGCAGGAACGGCAGGTAACAATCGGCCGGGAAAGCCACAAAGTGCCTACCCCCTTCCTGGTGCTGGCTACCCAAAACCCCATCGAATCCGAAGGCACTTACCCGCTGCCGGAGGCGCAGGTAGACCGCTTCATGCTCAAGGTGCTGGTGGGCTACCCCACAGCGACCGAGGAGTTTGTGATTGTGGAACGCATGACCGGCGCGCTGCAAGCCGTCCAGCGGGTGATTGATACGGAGCAACTGCTGGTCTTGCAGCAGGAGGCGGACGGGGTGTATGTGGACCCGGCGCTGATCGAATATGCCGTCAAACTGGTGACGGCTACGCGCCAGCCGCATCTGGTGGGCCAGGCGGATTTGAAACCGTTTATTTTGTATGGGGCCAGCCCGCGTGCCTCGATCAACCTGATTCTGGCGGCGCGGGCATTGGCGTTTGTGCGCGGACGGCCGTATGCGCTGCCCCAGGATGTGCGCGACCTGGCCCTGGACGTGATGCGCCACCGGCTGGTTTTGTCCTATGAAGCATTGGCCGACAATGTGACCCCGGATGAATTGATCACCCGCCTCGTCAATGCCGTGCCCGTACCGGAGGTACCGCTCCATGAGCGCCAGCGTGTACGCGCGTTTTAACCCGGCGAATAAATTCGCGGCCACACAAAGCAAAGCCGACCTGCGTCGGCTGGCGGCCAGACCACGCAGGCGGTCTTCGCCTTCTGTTTCTGCGGTTTCAACCGCCGGGTTTATTTTTAGCCCGGTGAATAAATTCGCGGCCACACAAAGCAAAGCCGACCTGCGTCCGCTGGCGGCAGCCAGACCGCGCAGGCGGTCTTCGCCTTCTGTTGCTGCGGTTTCAACCGCCGGGTTTATTTTTAGAAAATGACACCGGAACCCAATTCCACCATCACCCCCGAACGCATCCTGCGGCGGCTGGACTGGCAGGTCATTCGCCGATTGGATGGGCTGCTGCAAGGGGATTACCGCACCCTCTTTTATGGCGATGGGCTGGATTTTGCCGACCTGCGCGAATACCAGTTGGCCGACGATATTCGCCATATTGATTGGAATGTGACCGCCCGCATGAACGAGTTGTACGTGCGCCAATATGTGGCCGACCGGGAAATCACGGCCTGGTTTTTGCTGGACATCAGCCCTTCGATGGCGTTTGGCCCGGCGGCGCGGCCGAAGGAGTTGGTGCTGGTTGAGCTGGTGACAACGCTGGCGCGGCTGCTGACGCGCAGTGGCAACCGGGTAGGCGCGATTTTGTACAACAACCGGATTGAGCGCATCATTCCGCCGGGCGGCAGCCGGAACCAGGTGTTGCGGCTGACCCGTGAACTGCTGCGCCCACGGCCGTCGCCCGGCAAAACAACCACGGACTTGAGCGTGCTGCTGCAAGCGGGGTTGAACACTTTTCACCGGCGGTCGCTGGTCTTTGTGGTGTCCGACTTTATGAGTCAGGTGGGCTGGTTACGGCCGTTATCCCTGCTGCAACACCGCCATGAACTCATCGGCATTCGCCTGTGGGACCCGCGTGAAACGGAACTGCCGGACGCGGGCATGATTGTGGTGGAAGACGCGGAAACGGGTGAACAACTGCTGGTGGATACCGGCGACGCCGGCTTCCGCCGCCGCTTTTACGCCGCCACCGCCCGGCGCGAGGCGGCGCTCAAACAAGATTTACAAAAAGCGGGCGTAGACCTCTACGCCATTTCTACCGAAGAAGACCTGGTCAGCGCCATTGTGCACATGGCCGGTTTGCGGAAAAAGCGCAGAAGGTAATCGGTAATCAACCCGTTTACCGATTACCGATTACCGACCACCGATTACCATGTCTTTCCTCTGGCCCTGGATGCTCCTGACCCTATTGCTCATCCCTCTGGTTGTGTGGGGATATGTGCGGCTGCTTAAACGGCGGCAGCGGGCGGTGGTGGCGTTGGGGCCGTTGGGCGTGACCCAAAACAACGCGGGGGCAAACTTGCAGTGGCGACGCCATTTGCCCGCCCTGTTTTTCCTGATTGGCCTGACGCTGCTGTTTTTTAGCCTGGCGCGGCCGGAAATGATTTTGGAACTACCGCGTGTGGAGGGGACGGTCATCCTGGCCTTTGACGTGTCTAACAGCATGGCGGCCACCGACCTGGAGCCGACGCGCATGGAAGCGGCGAAGGCGGCGGCGCGGACGTTTGTGGAAAACCAGCCGGATACCGTGCAAATTGGGGTGGTAGCGTTTAGCAATGGCGGATTGGTGGTGCAGCCGCCGACGGATGATCAGACGGCCGTATTAGACACCATCAATCGCCTCACCCCACAGGGCGCCACCTCGTTGGGACAGGGCATTTTCACCGCCCTCAACGCCATTGCCGGGGAAGCTATAGCCCTGGACATTGACCTGGACGCGCTGGAAGAAGGTTCCACCTTGCCGGACATCGGTTATTACCCTTCGGCGGTGGTGCTGCTGCTGACGGATGGCGAAAACACCAGTAATCCTGACCCCTTTGAAGTGGCGCAGTTGGCGGCGGCGGCGGGGGTGCGCATTTACCCGGTGGGCATTGGCCGCCCGGAGGGCACGGTGCTGTCGTTGGAAGGGTTCAACGTGTTGACCCGGCTGGACGAAACCGCCTTGCAGCAGATCGCCAGCACCACCAACGGCGCCTATTACCATGCCGCCGATGCCGAAAGTTTGCAAGAGATTTACCAGAACGTGGATTTGCAGTTGGCGATTCGGGGCGACATGATGGAGGTCACGGCCGTGTTCGCCGGGCTGAGCGCGCTCTTTTTCCTCATCGGGGCGGCGCTGTCCCTGCTCTGGTTTGGGAGGATGCCGTTATGACTTTTCTCTGGCCCTGGTTTTTGTTGTTGTTGTTGATTGTGCCATTGTTAATTGGCATTTACATCTGGATGTTGCGGCGGAAGCGTAAATTTGCCGTGCGCTATTCCAGCCTGGCGCTGATTCGGGAGGCGCTGCCCCGCCGCTCGCGGTGGCGGCAGCATGTGCCGATGGCCCTGTTTTTGTTGGCGCTCACTTGTTTGTTCACGGCCGTAGCCCGCCCCGTGTCTGAAGTAGAAGTACCGCTCAGCCGCACCACCATCATCCTGGCCATTGACGTATCCCGGAGCATGTGCGCCACCGACGTGGAACCGAACCGGCTGACGGTGGCCCAGGAAGCGGCGCTGGCTTTTGTGGAAGACAATGCCCATCAAACCCGCATCGGCCTGGTGGCCTTTGCCGGTTTTGCCGAAATTGTGGTGCCGCCCACCAACGACAAAAACGCCCTGAAAGAAGCCATCCGCAATTTTACCACCTCTATCGGCACCGCCATCGGCAGCGCCACCCTCAAGTCAATTGACGCCATCGCCGAGGTAAACGAAGCGATACCCCCCAGCGGCTTTAACCTGAGCGCCGAGGGGGATACGCCGCTGCCGCTGCCAGAGGGTCTCTACCAGCCGGACATCATCGTGGTACTCACAGATGGGGCTAACAGCCGGGGGCCGCTGCCGCTGGACGCGGCGCAGCAGGCCGCCGACCGCCAGATTCGCGTCTATACCATCGGCTTTGGCACCACCAACCCGGAGCGGATGGTCTGTTCGCCGCAGCAGTTGGGCAGCGATGCGTTTGAAGGGGGATTTGGCAATTTTGGCCCCAATAGCTTCAGCGGCAGTGGCGGTGGTTTTCGCCGCTTTTTGGTGATAGATGAGCCAACGTTGCAGGGCATGGCGGATCTGACCGGCGGGGCGTATTACCGCGCCGAAGATGCACAGCAGCTTTACGAGGTCTTCAACAACCTGCCGGCGGAGATCATCCTGCAAAAAGAGCGACGGGAGATCACTGTTGTATTCACCCTTTTGGGCGCTTTCCTGGCGATGATCGCTGCGGCCCTGACACTGCTGTGGCATCGTTTTCCCTAAAACAGGGTTGGCTCTTTGGGAACTCAGGGAGTTGACAGGCCATGATGCGTGACGAGTGATGCGTGACCAGAGAGACCTCACGCATCACGCATCACTCGTCACGCCGAACCCCATGAAATACTGTAGAGCCAAAAAGGGATACAGGCAGAATAGCGTATGGCTTTGGCAGCCAACGGCCGTTACGCTTTTGCTGCTGTGGCGACGTTTCCCTTAAAAAGGGGGTAGAGGGGGGCTACGGCCGTGTATAAATTGCGCCGCTCTGGATGTTGACCGGCAAAAGCGTTGACCAGCATCGCCAGACTGGCCGCGCCGGACAAAATGATGCGGTCGGCGTGGTTGGTGTATTCACTGGTATACACAACTATCTCGTCACTTTCGGAGGAAACGATGATGAGATGGAGGCGGTGGCATCGGCCAATCTGCCGCACCATTTCCGATAAAGTGCCGTCGAATGCTTCTTTTTCAATGACCACCACGAAGGAGTCATACCCGGCAACATCCCGCAGCACCCTTTTGTAAAGACAAGGGGTGGTGCGATAGACGAGCAGGTTGCGGTTGCCGCCCAGTAAATTTTCCAAAATATCACCCATCAGCGATTGGTTGGACACAATGAGGACAAAGGTTCGTGGTTTCATTCGGTTGTCTCCCCGGCCTGCACGGCAAAAATAACGGCGTGTTCGTCCCGGTATAGTTCCTGCAAACCGGGGTCTTTAGCCGCTTCGCGCAGAAAGGCACTATGGTTCAAATCAGAAAAAACGTAAGCGGCGTTGTTAAATCGTTCCTGCATAGCCCGGCTGGGTTGTGGTATCTCGCCGCGTGTTATTTGCACCCATTCGGTATACAGGGCCATGTCTTGTAAAGAGAGGTAGGTGGGGTCCAGGCCAACGGTATATTGATTGTCGCTGTCGTAAAAGAAGAGGCGGGTAAAATCGTCCCAGTCGGTTTGAAAGACCATACTGCCCGGCGGGCTGTACGCTTTGAGCCAGAGGGTGGCGGCGGCATAACGGTCGGCGGGAGCAGAGGCGGCTACGGCCGTATGCCCATCGCGGACTGTATAAACTGCCGGCAGCAGTAAGAGGGCCAATGCCACCCCTGCCCCATAGCGGCGCAACGGCCGTTGCGCCAGCGCCCGTTCTTCCACCCACTCCACCAGCAATGGCGACAGACTGACGGCGGCAAACAGCAGCACAAAGGCAGGGAAGTATTCCACAAAACGGCGGGCGCGAAAGAGCATCAGGCCAAATAGGACGGTCAGCAGAAACAGGGTGAGGGTACGGCCGTCCATGCGCCGTCCCCGCCAGTTCAGCAGCAGCAGCGTCACCAGGAACAACCCCAACGCCAGCCCCGCATTTTCCAGCAGCACCCAGGTGTCATACGGATACCATTCATTGCCCACCCGGACGCCGCCGGCGTCCCACAATTTGGGCAGCAGATGGCGGGCGATAAAGGTCAGATTTTGCGGGAAGTAAGGGTTGACCACCAGACCGATACCAATACCCGCCGCCGGATAGAGCAGCACAGGCCAGGCCAGCCGCCGCTCAGTCACGTAGAGAACGCCAAAATAAATACCGCAGATAACCAGCAGCAGCGGAAAAGCGTCATACAACCAGACGTATAACACGCCCAACGGCAGCAGCCGCCGGTATTTGCCCTGGAATAACCAGTGCAGGGCCAACACCAGCACCAACAGTGAGGCCGATTGGGCGCGGGTCATGCTCAGCCGGTAGAGGAAGGCGCCGGAGAGGGCAAAGAGCGCCAGCGTCCACAGCGCCGCGCCGCGTGCCCCCTGCCCCCGCAGCAGCCACCAGATCGCCAGGAAGGGCAGCGCCGCCAGAATGATGGTGGCTGCCTTCACCTGCTGCGTCAGCGCCAGGCCGCCGTCCAGCGCCGGGTCAGTCTGGGCAAAAAGGGCCAGATAGAGGTGGAACAGCAGGTGATGGTTGTAAAACTCGGCCTCGTTGAGGATGGTGAGAGGGAGTTGGGGCGGGGTGGGCGTCAGCCCTTGCTGGCGCACCAGCAGCCCCATTTTGGCGTGGTAGTAACCGTCGTTGCCCACCAGGGCGGGGGTGCTGTATTGCAGGTAGGCGAACACGGCCGTACACACCCCGAACAGCGCCAATCCCACCGCTACTGTCTGCAAACCGGCGCGCTCTTGCACGGCCGTCCACCCCTGCACCTCTCGCGCCTCCCGGTACACCAGCCATACCATCACGCTGACAACAATCAACTCACCGCCATCTTCAATGGTGATGAGTAACTCGTGCAGCACGCGCCAGCCGGTGGCCATCTGTTCCAGCATGTCCATGCCCACGCCCACAAAACCCAGGGCCAGCAGCGCCAGAATGAGGGATTGGGAAAAACGGCGGGCGCGCGCCTCGCTGGCCTGGTAAGCCAGCACCAGCGCCGTCAGCAGAGATAGCGCCACCAGCCCGGCAAAAAACAGTTCGCCCAGGTCACGCGGGCGTAAGCCTGCGAATGGCGATAAACCGGTCAGGTTTGCCAGCCACAAACCGGCCGTCTCATGGATACGCAGGGCGTCATCCAGCAGCAGAAAGGCAAAGAGCGCCAGCCAGACTGCATACAGCGGTTGGCGCTGCTGCCTGGTTAGCGCCGCCAGCAGCCAGACGATGAGGGCCAGCTTTAGATATTGGTACCATTCGGCAGCCCCGCCATCCACATCCAGATAAAACGCTTTCGTCGCCGCCAGCGGCGTAAACACCAGCGCCAGGTGCAGGAGGATAAAGAGGGCGTCACCCGCCAGTAAGAGAATGAGTGGCAGGTGGCAAGTTGCAAGTGGCAAGTAACCGGTTACCTGCCACCTGCTACTTGCCACCTGCCACCTGCTACCTGCTACCCAAGATTTAACCGGATTCTCCATCAGATCTAATCGTTATCGTTGCTGTTGCGGTTGCTGCCACCGCCCGGCGGTTGTACCGGCGGCGGGACGACGATGATGATCGGCTGGTAAATGACGATGATGGGGCCGATGATGATGATCGTGCCATCTATGCGGATGCAAATGGGGAAGTTGATGACGCCGTTGTTGGCAATGTTACCCACAAAATTAATATCGTCATCATCGTCCCACTGAATGGGCGACCAGCCTTGCAGCAATAGCTGATTGGGCTGGATGCCAATGACCAGGGTGTTGATGATGAAACAACCGAGGCCAAAGTGGGGCAGCAACGGCCGTATGCTCAACACCTGCCACAGGCCATCACCGGTCAGGCGAATGCGCACCACCACCAGTTCACCCACCGAGATATTGCCAATGATGACCGTATTACCCGTCACGATCAGGGGCAGCCCGTTGACGACCCAGGGGTTGATGCTGTTGACAATGCCGATCAGGATGATGGTGTTCTGGCCGTCATCGTCGTCGTCATCATCGCTGCCCAGCCGTTCAATGGTGGAGGCCACCCATGTGCCGTCGGCCAGGATAACGCCGCGTACCCGCACCCGGTTGCCTACGTCTATGCCGGGGTCTACGGCCGTCCAATCGCGCGTTTCAAAGCTGATCCCGGCCACCCGCCAGGGGTCTATACTTTGCACGCGCCCGGTGATGGTAAAGGTGGGCAGGTCATCTTGCACCTTTTTGATGCGGCGCGCCAGCCAGGTACCATCTGCCAAAATCCAACCACGCGCTTCCACCACGTCGCCAATGGCAATATCGTCCTCTATGTTAGTCGTTGTACTGATGGCAATGGTTACGCCAGAAATCGTCCAGATTTCCGCGCCGATGTTCTGCACGACGCCGGTGAAGCGGAAAGGATAACCGGGTTGGTCATCCAGTTTCTCAATTTCCCTGGCCTGTAGGCCGCCGCCCAACAAAATGACGCCGCTGACACGCGCGCGGTCGCCCACGGCAATGTCATCATCAATTTGGGTTGCTTCCGTCACCAGGATGGTTTGCCCGGCTACCGTCCAGGCGGTGGCGCTGATGGCTTCCACCGGGCCGGTGAGGGTGAAGCGGTTGTTGAGCGTGGGGCGCAGCAGCCGGATACGGTCGGCCATGCGGCTGCCATCGGTCAGCAGGCGGCCTTCCACGTACACCAGGTCGCCCACCTGGGGGTTGCCCACGATGATGGTCTGGTTGTGCGTCTGGAAGCTTTGCCCGGCGATGATCCAGACGGGGCCGATCTGGCTGACTTCACCTTCGCCGGTAATGCGGAAATTGGGTTCTTGCGGTGGGCTGCCGGCAAGCACGGCCGTACTCTGCCCGGCCACAACGGAAACGGTCTGATTCAGGCCAGTGACATCTACTTTGCCCTCGCTTACGGCAAATTGGGCCAGCAGGGCGGGCGTCACCACCACTTGAAACTTGGTGCCCCGGGCAATGCCGGAACCGGCAGGCGTTTTCACCTCATAACGTGAGCCGCCGTCATTGCGAAACTCGACGCTGTGGTCGCTTTCGCCCAGGTGCTGGGTGAGGATGACGGTGCGGAAACCCGCGGCGGCGGGCTGTGCATTCAGTTCGTCCACCGAGATTTCGGTGTTGGCGGAGAGGTGCGCCTGGCTGCCATCAAAGAAGGTGACGGTAGCCTGGGACAGGTTGCCGGTGCGGATGCGCTGCCCGGCGGTGAGCGTGCCGAGTTTGTTCACGGCCGTCCACGCCCCGTCGGCCCCTTGCACCTCCACCAGACCGGCGATGGCTTCCACGGCTGCCGTCTGCGCATTCAAGTTTAAGGACGTAGACAGGATGGGCAGGTAGGTGGTAATGGCGTTGTTGGTGGCGTCTGGTACGGCCGCGTCTGTGACGGCCGTGTCCCCGCCCGTTTCCCCCAGAGGTGGTGCTGTGGTAGGTACACCGGCTTCGGCGATGGGTGTGTCAGGCGGGTTGTCGGCGATGATGGGTGTAACCGGCCCTTCTTCGGGAGCGGTGATAACCGTTTCGGCATCGTCGCCCGTTTGTCCACGTGAAAATCCTAACCAGACCACCCCCAATAAGGCCACGATCAGCACAAGGGCCAGGCCGGCGGCCAGTTCGCGGCGGGTAAGCAGCCAATCCAGCCAGCTTTGCAGTTGGGCCAGCAGCGGCGGGGCGGATGACGGGGAGGATAGGGGGGTGAGGCGGTTTACGGCCGTGCCCAGCACCAACGCTCGCTGGTCGGCAACACTTTCCGCCTCCGCATCCGCCAGGGCCATAGCCCGAATATCGGCAATCAAGCGCAGCGCCCTGGCTTCTGCCTCCGGCAATCCGGCCAGACACACATCTACCGCTTCACCGCGTTCCAATCGTTCAATACGTTCTTGAAAAATTTCTTCTAACTCGTTCATAATCACCAATACCTTTGGCTACTCATACGCCAATACCACCTGCAATGCCAGAATCCCCCGGTGCTGCAACGTCTTCACGGCCGCCACCGTCTTGCCCAACATCTCCGCCACTTCTTTCAACGAAAAACCGGCCACAAAGCGCAAGATGATCACTTCCCGCTGGCTCTCGTCAATTTTCTCCAGACCTTCCAGCACCCATTCCATTTCCATTTGCTGCTCCACCATATGCGCCGGATTGTCGTGACGCCGGCTGACATTGTGCGCGTTGACCAGCGGTACCATCGGCTGCCGGCTTTCACTCTGCCCATGTTTGATCACCAGGTTGTGGGCGATGCGATAGAGCCAGGCGGAAAACGGCGCCTCCATGGGGCGAAAGCCGGGCAGGTTATCCACCATGCGTAAAAACACCTCGCCCGTCAGGTCTTGGGCCACATGGGCATTAGCCACCTTGAAACGAATGTAACGAAAAATACGTGGCCGGTGCCGGTCATACAATTCACCAACAGCAGCCATGTTCCCTGCTTGTGCGTGTTTCACGAGTTCCATATCATCTAGTTCCTGCATCTTATGTCCTCGTCTCCCGGTCATGTAATAGGCGTATTTGTCCCTCTGGAAACCTGTCAGGTCTGAACGTTTACCGCTCACCTATCATTCATGTGGGTGCGATGTTTAGAAAATTCATCACTACCGGGTATATAATCTAAAAGGTAACAAAAGGTTTCAAAATCAGGCAATCACTTTTCAAACCTGAAATCTGACGTATGCACAAGAATAAGACGTCAGGCGGCAAAAAAATACAGATCATGGTGTGTTCAAGGTGATGCGTATGTGGCAACGGCCGTCCCCTCAAACCGGTTTTTACTCATTCAAAGAAGAACTGATCAACAGTGTGACGCATGGCGTGGGCAGTGTGCTGGCGGCGGTGGGCATAGCCGTGCTGGTCTCATTGGCGCTGCTATATGGCGATGGCTGGCAGGTGCTGAGTTTTACGGTGTATGGCGGCTGTCTGCTGTTTTTGTATCTGGCTTCGACGCTGTATCATGGCATCCAACGGCCGCGGTGGAAGCAGGTACTTCGGGTGATGGACCATACGGCCGTGTACCTGCTCATTGCCGGGACGTACACCCCGTTTCTCCTGATTAAAATGCGCGACGCGGTAGGGCTGACGCTGCTGGCGGTGGTGTGGACAATGGCCCTGTTGGGTATTACCTTCAAGCTGTTTTTTATTGGGCGTTATGAGAAATGGGCCACGGTGGGGTACCTGGTGATGGGCTGGATGTGTGTGATCGCTTTCCGGCAGATGATGGTGGTCATGCCCGCCTGGGGCTTGTTTGGCATTATGTTGGGGGGATTATTTTACACAGCCGGCGTCATCTTCTACGTCGGCGAGCGCATCCCATACAACCATGCCATCTGGCACCTGTTTGTGATGGGCGGCAGCGCGACCCATTTTGTGACGATTTTGGTGTTTTTGTTACCGCTGGGGGCCATTATCCGTTATCCGTGAACCGTTATCGGATTACGGATTACGGGTTACGGATTACGAATCACCGATTCCTCGGTACTTTCGAGTAATCATAAGGCTCCACGCCGGGGCCGTAGTGGTAGACATTGCCGACCGGCAGGTAGCGGCTGTTGAAGTATTCGATGGGGCCATAGAGGGGGACGCCGTCCCGGTTATAGACAATGCGGGTGACGGTGACATCTGCGCCCTCGGTGGCCCAGTCTACCTGCACCACCGTACCTGGCTCTAAGGTTTCATCAAACACCCAGGAGTCTTCCTGGACGGCGGGTACCACATTTTGCCAGGGCAGTAGTTCCTTCTCTACGCGCCGCCCCAGGCTGGTGCTGTAAAATTTGAAGGTCAGCGCCTCGTGTTCGGTATCGTAATAATTTTCAATGAGCAGGTGGTAGGGTGTGTTGTTGATGAACTTCATATCTACCAGCGGAGAGTAGACGGTGGCATCCATGCCATGCCCGGCGCCATCGCGGTAGTAGCCAAGCATGTAGCCATGCGGCAGCCGTTCGGTGATGGGATAGCCGCCAAAAAAGGCGGTCTGGTACAGGGTGGTACTCACCTGGCAAATGCCGCCGCCCACCCCTTTGATGGTCAGGCCGTCAATGATGATGAACCCTTCTTCGTAACCGTCGGCTTCGGAGATGCTGCCCAGATATTTGTTGAAGCTGAACTCTTCGTAGGGGGCGATGACGATGCCGTAGAAGTTGGCGGCAGCGGTGGCAATGTTGTGTTTTCGGGCGGGGGTGGAGCCATAGAACCAGGTGGTGCTTTGGGTAATGAGTTCGGTAATGCCCAAATCCACGGCCGTCGCTCCCGAATGTGCCACCGGCACAATATCGCGTACCACAAAGGGGACGGAGCGGTTGGGCGACCCGACCTGGGCCTGCAATTGGGCAATGGTGGCTTCGATGTCCAGTTCACGGCCGTTGATATGCGGCGCTACCAATACCAGTTCTTCGGTGGCATCATCAAAATAGAAGCGGGCGTTCACCGGCTCACGGTACAGGTCGTCTTCGTATTGGCGCAGCCAGTGGCGGACGGCGTTTTCATCCAGAAACGCCTGGTGCTGCATCACGCCACTGCCGTCCTCATGCATTTCCACGCGCAGCCAGGCGCTCAGGTCGGCGGCGGAGAGGGTGATGGGCTGCAAATCCAGTTCATCCAGCGGCGCTTGCAGGTAAAAGGTGATGGGGCTGCCGATCAACTGTTGAATTTGGGCGGCGCTGTCGCCGGCATCGGCAATGGCCGGCGCCGTTTGATGCACCAGCAATTCCAGTTCGGCTTCGCGGAATTGGGTGAGGGCGGGCAGCAGCCGTTGGCGGGCGTCGGCGGTATCCAGCAAACGGCCGTACTGCCCGGCGGTATAATCGGCTGAACCATCGGCAATGTTCAAGGAAGCATTGGCCGGGACGCGGTTAATGACGGCGGCGATGTCCGCCAGTTTTTGGTCGAGTTGGGCTTCGTCCAGGGTGAATTGGGGGGAAAGGGTACGGCCGTAATACCAGGTATCAAACATCGCCTGCACCCGCACCGCGGGATCGCCAGTGCGCCCCAGTTCGTAGGCGGCAGCAGCCATGGCCGCGGCATCAAAAGTTAGCCCCAATTCAGCGGGCGTGTACGTCCATTCCTGGCCGGTGGCGAGATCAATGAGGGTGATGACGGCCGTTTGGGGATACGAAAATGCCTGTTCCAATGCCACCTGCGCTTCGGCCTGGGTCAGACCACTCAGGTCTACACCTAAAGCGGAAACGCCGGTGAAGATGCGGTTGCTGTGCTGGCTCTGGTAATCGGCAGCGGTGACGGCCGTAAAGCCCAGCAGCAGCAGCACGGCCATGATCGGCGCAATGAGAAAAAGGCCAATAGCGTACAAACGGTTTGTGGGTCGAGCTGAAATCGGTAGTGTGCTATCCATAACAGGCAGGCATTATACTCGCCTGGCGGAATAGGGCAGGCAGATAAAGTAGAATCTTAGAGAACTGTAAGGTTAGGCAGCGGCTACCAGGTCTGCACCTGTACTCTTCCGCCATGGTGCCGAAAATGGCCGTCTGCGCAGTAAGGTTAGGCAGCGGCTACCAGGTCTGCACCTGTACCCCATTCATAGCCGCGAAATGAGTGATGTTCTCTGTAGCAATGGAGCAATTATTGGGCAGGGCAATACCAGCGATTAAGATGTCGGCATTTTCTTGATAGTGCTCTCCGCCCAGGCGCAATGTAGCATAAATGTCGGCAGCATGCCGACACGCCAGTTGATCAAGCAATAAAACTTCATTTTCGTAACAGAACGTTTGAAATTGCTGCTCCCTTTCCTGCGACTGCCGCTTAAAATGTGGATATTTCAATGCTTTGTATTGAACACCTCGCCATACTTCGTAATAGGTAATTATGGTGATATAGAGACGGCCGTACAGAGCTATATGCTGGTTTGCCTTCGACGTCACAGCCGGATCACCGCTGAAGAGCCGGGTCAAAAGAGACCCAGGATCGTAGGAGGCATGGTGTGCTAATCTTCAATATCAACTAGGCGAGATGAGAAATAATGAGACCGTTCGGCCAGGATTTCAGTGAAAATTGCTTCATCCAATTCGTCAAAGTCAGACCACATGCCAAAAAAACGCCCTGGATTATCTGTGGACTGAGGTCTGGCAAGCGGTCTGTTTTGCAGCAGTTCCCGGATGGTAGAAAGTTCATGCCGGATCATAGCCATTTCGGCCTGTACGGCTGCCAATGCTGCTGCTATATCAGATGTATTTTCCTGTGTTAATGTATCCATGACCATGATTATACAAGACATTGGCTATAACCAGACATCCGATTCCTTCAGGAAATCGGATGTCTGAGCGGAAAAAGGTGAATGCCCTTCCGCCTCTTATGTTAAGCAAGCATCCATTTATTACTTTCCCCCGACAGAGATTAAGAGATCGGGAGATTAGGAGATTGCCAATCTCTTAATCTCTTAGTCTCCTAATCTCAGATGGGAAGTTGTTTTTAGACGCTTATTAAGGCGCCAGATTCAGTAGATTGAAATGGGCGGAGTGGGCATCCTCAGATGCCCACTCCGCATCGAGCTGCTGAGGTTATTTGAAACGGAAGTTCGCCAGATGAACAGTGCCGTCATTTAATACCAGCTTAAATTGACGGCAGGTGTTCTGCCATGATCGCTGCGTCTTCCAGACGTAGGTGTAGGTATCCGTGTCCGGGTCGTATTGCAGACTGCTGTTACCGGTACTCACCGTTTCTTGCACATCGTTTTGCGGGCTGCCGGAATCACAGGCAATGGCTTGCGAGATGGGGTATCCGGGCATGATAATGCTCAGCCCCTTGTTCCCGTTCAGGCTGAATTTAATGGGAATGGCGCTGCCGGCATTGACCACATTAAAGGCGGGTAGATTCTGCACTGGCGGGAAGAACCCGGCGAAGTTGTACACCACGTACACGGTGGCCTCATCGGTAGCCGACAGGCCGCCGCCGTCGGTGGCACGGGCGACAATGGTATAAACGCCAGGAGCGGTCAGCGCCGCCGCGGAGAAGGTGGCGTTCTGCCCGGCCGTTTCAAACACGCCGTCGTTGTCCAGGTCCCATGCGTAGGTTAACACATCGTTGTCCGGGTCAGAGCCAACGGCCGTGACCAGCACCGAACTACCTTCTACTACCATGTACGGCCCACCAGCGTCTACCGTCGGCGCCGCATTCAACGCCAGGCCGACCAATACCGGGTCATGATCGGAAACGCGGAACTGATCGGGGGCATAGAGGCTGACAAGCTGTCCGGCGCTCTTGAAGTTGGTGTTGTAATCCAACACGCCTGGCTCGTCGGCGTTGATGTGCCATTCGGTCACACCTGTCACCTGTGCAAACAGGCTGGCCGAAGTCAGGGCGTGATCCAGATAACCCCACTGGCCATCAAAGGCGTAGGAGTAGGCATTGGGGCCAAGCAGTGACTCGGCCAGATTGATGAAACCGGTATTAAGTACGGCCGTGATCGGGTCTTCTTTGGCGTAGGCGTTCATGTCGCCGACGATGATGATGTCGGGGTCGCCCGTGCCGGTGGGGTCTGTGGCCAGCCAGTCCATGAGCGTGTTGGCGGCGTTGGTGCGCACGATGTTGCACTCGCCCTGGCCATCGCCCGCGTCAGGGATATCGCAGGCGCTGCCCTTGCTCTTGAGATGGTTGACGTTGACGATGAAGACCGCGCCGTTGCTGTTTTGGGCAAAAGCCTGAGCCAATGATGGCCGGTTACGCGCCGCACCATCGCCGCCATTGACAAACTCGACGGTGTTAAGTACGGCCGTGTCCCCCACCGGCGTCACATTGGCCGGTTGGTAAATGAAACCAACTTTGATGGCGTCTGTACCCAGGGCATTCACCTGGCCTGTGGCCGCGTCTACGTCAATGAAAGCATAGGTGCCCGGCGCGCTGGCCGCGTTCAGCCGGTCTACCAGGTCTTGAATGGCGCTGGTGGGGCCATAACCATCATTTTCCATCTCAATCACGCCCAGCACATCGGCGTCCAGCCCGATGATGGCGGCGACCGTCTTCGGCCACTGGCGATTGAACTCCGTCAGGTTTTCCGCGCCGCGGCAGTCGGTAGGCGCGCCGCCCACGCCGTTGGTGCAGCCGCTGAAAGTATTGAAGTAGTTGAGCAGGTTAAAACCGGCCACTTTGATGTCGCCGCCCACGTCAACCGGTGTGTCTGGGCGTGGATTGGCCGCCGCAAACGCCGGTACGCCGCCGTTCAGGGCATTGATCGGGCGCAGCCGGTAGGCATTGCCGCTGGCAGCGTTGCCCGACCAGGTATAGGTGAGGATGCCCACCATGCCGGTGGCCGTGTCACCGCCACGTAGTGTATTGGCTGCCGCCAGCGGATTGCCGCTGCGCCCGAACAGGATCGGGTCGGGATTCTGATTTTGCAGGGCGTCATCCACAATGAGGCGGTTGAGGTTATTGGCGGCCTGTAAGGCCAGCGCGGGCGCGCCGGGAGCGACGACGTTGGTGGGTTGGGCCAGGCGACCGCCAGACGACATCACAACCTGCCCAAAGCGACCAAGTTGGAAATGTTCGGTGACGTACAACGTCTGTGGGAAGCGCACCAACATGCCCTCGTACCGCTCCAGGTAATCGGCGCTGGGGAAGGGCATGGTCACGTCTACCGGATCGACGCTCCCCGTCCCGCATTGGGCAATGGCCGTTACACCGCTGATTTGTGTCTGATCCTGAAACTCAGCGGCCGTGCCCGTGACGCGAACAACATCACCCAGGTTGACGTGGTTGTTGTCAAAATTAAAAACAAAGATGCCGTCGGAGGTGGCCGGGTCGCCGTCGCCGGTCATGTCTTGAATGTAGAAGCCACGCAGCGTGGGCGAAGGCCCCTCATAGTCGCCAACAACCACACCCTGCGTGGTGACGACGCCGGTGATGGCGGCGGTCAGGCCGCTGCCCTGGATGGCGTATATGGGGGTGTAGGCCAGCTCACAAACGTTCAGGACGCTGAAGCTAATTGAGAAATCCGACTCCATGTTGTCGGGTGGGTCATTGGTATCCTGATCGGTGACGCCGGCCGCGAAAATGGTCAGGGTGCAGGTTTCCTCGGCGACCAGGTCGGCATTGGGATTCAGGGTAAAGGTGGTGGGGCCGCCGGTTACGGCCGTAGCCACCGATCCACTCACGGAGCAGGCGAGATCGAACCAGGCACCTGCTACGTTCACCGGTTCGCTAAAGGTGACGATTAAATCCCCATTAACCGGGAAGTCTAAAGCGCCATTAACAGGCACCGTGTTGACCACAAAAGGCGCATCGTCAATCACAAAGCTGTTGCGAGGATTAGGCGCTCCGGTCACAAAGTCAGCCGAGTTGTTATCTGTATCCACCGCGCCGTCACCAAGACGGATGGCGGCTGTGGTATTGCTGGGCGCTGGTGTGGGGCCGCTGCCTTCATAACAGTTCGCCGTACTCCCAAAACCAACAAAATCAATAATGGCGTCACCTGTAGGGCAGGTACCGCTCAGGGGTGGCGTGGTGTTGACCAGCGCCACTTTACCGGCCGTGGCCGACATGGCAATCGTGCCGATGGCATCTGGCGTAGGCAATGGCGTCGTACCACCTGCTCCGACTGCCTGCTGGATCAAGTAATAGCTGCCAGGCGCCATTACACCAGATAGCGCCGTCACCTGCCAGGTTGCGCCAGTAGCAGAAGCGTACTGTACCGACCAACCAGAAATGTCAACGCTATTGGCGGTGGCGTTATACAACTCGATGAAATCGTGCGTATAAGTTGCACCACTGTTACCACCGCCGCCATAAATCTGGCTGATGACAACACTACCCATATCTACCACAACCAGGGCGTTGGCTGCACCGGGTGTGTTGTAGGCTTCGCCAACTACGGGTGTACCCTCAAAGCCGGGAATGCCCGCCAGGTCAAAGTCATTGCGTACCCAGTCGCTGGCGGAATCGGTATCAAACCCGTCGGGAATACGGGACGCGCCGCCGGGGGCAAAAGGCAGACCATCATAGGAGACACCGAGGACAGGCACGCCATAAGCTGGATCAGTCGCTCCACCGTCGTTCACGGAGACCGCGTCCACGATAACATCCCAGGGGGTGATATCGAAGACGCCATCATTATTCGTGTCGAGATCATCGTTTAATGCACCGGTGAAGTTCTTCACAAGCAAGAGGGTAATAGAACCATTTTCCAAAGCGTTCGCTGGCAAGTTGACCAGATAGAGGCCGTTTGCGTCTGTAGTTCCCAGGCTGATTACCTCGTCTACAGTTCCAGCGGCAGCGCCACTGTCGCCCTCAATTTCAAGGATGGTATAGGCGGAGTAATCGGTGTTTGGGTCGCCAAAGATTTCCACGTATTCCACATCGGTACCAACCGTGCTGGCTGAGAATTCGTTGATTACCGGCTCGCTGATCACCACCTCTCCTCCCGGCACAAGGGAGAAGTCATCTACCGCCAGACCATCGTCTGCCCCAGATGCATTAAAGTCCGTCCAGCGTATCCAAAATGTGGCCCCTTCGGGAATATCCAGCCCGGTGATTGTATAACTTATCGGGATACGATTGGCGGGGGAATTTCCATCCAGCGCCCCTACTGTGCCTGCTGAAATTGGGCCATTGAAGTCTAATTCATTGTGATCGACCCACGTACCTGTAGCCAGGCTATCAGCGTTGGTACTCAACTGAAAGTCTAGCCGGTCAACACGGCCTGTTGCCCCTAAACGCCACTGTTCGCCTGTATATGAGATGGCAATCTCGTTTATCGTGGCGCCGGTATTATTTGTAAAACTGGCGCCAATCGTAGGTACCAGGCTGCCGCTGAGAAGCCCGCCAAAAGCGCGCTCAGAACTGCCACTGGCGCCAAAGCTGTAGGTATCACCTGTATTCGATGAACCGGTACCGGCTGTATACGTCGTGTTGGCATTTGTGCCTGATTCGACAAAATACCAGCCATCAGGGACAGAACTCGATGTACCAGAAATCGCCAGCGTATCAAAATCCTGAACATAAGGCGCGCCTAACGTTGCCAGGGTTACGCTTCCCGCGGCCCGAATTGGCAGCGTGCCGGATAGGAGGGCGGTTAACAGGAGGATAAAAACAGAGGCCAGCATTAAACGGCCGTACACCAAAACTCTTCTTACATTAGATGTCATGGAACGTCTCCTTACTAACTGTAAAACTGATTCAATTGATGGGGGTTCTCGCCATTTAGTTTGACGGCCGTTGCGCCGATGCGGGCGTCTTCCAGCCATGCCTGAATGGGATCACGATATGAGAGGTAAGCAAAGGTCACACGGATGAGAGGCAATGATGCTTGCCTATAAAACAGGGGCGATTTTAGCGCCGTTACTGCGGGCAGGCAACAAACAAACAGGACTTAGGGCGATTGCATACTCCCTGAAAAGGCAGATAAATCTGCACCAACAAAAGGCAAAGTCGGCCTTCGCCGACTAAAACCCGGTGGATGCCAGCCCACGAAGGTGGGCTTTGCTGTTTGTAGCCGCGATTTCAATCGCCGGGAATTGAGTATGCAATCGCCCTACAGGACTTTGGTACTCTCCCGACAGCAGCCATACGGCCGTGCCCCTCTTACTGCTTGGCCTCATTCCACACCGCCTCAAACTCCGCCAGGAAGTAACTGGCAAAGGTGGGGTCGTGGACGATGAGAACGTTTTCGTCGTTGTTATTGTTGGCATTTCCGGTGAAGTTGAAGGAGCCAAAGATGGTTGTTTTCCCGTCAATAATAATCACTTTGTGGTGCATCAGGCGCGGGTTGCCGTCCTGCCGCACCTGCAAATTGGGCAGCCGTTCACCGAGCATATCGCCGTAATAGCTAAATTCCGTCTGGGAGCCGGTGGTTTCAAATACGCCCTGCACGTTCACCCCCTGCTGCGCCCGTTCAATCATCGCTTCGCCGATGTCTTCATGGGTGAAGGAAAAGGCCATAAATTTGATGTCGTTTTGGGCCTGGCTCACCAGGCGGCCAATGATGGGGGCCACTTTGGTCTCGGAGGCGAAGTAGTTTTCCACGCGGACGCCGCCGATGGTTAGCTGGTCGTTGGGGGTGGCGACGGGAGAGGTGGGGCCAAATTTCCGGTCATTGTACATCTCGTCCATCTCGGCGCGGTAGTTGGCTGCCAGGTGGGCGGAATCTATGCGCACCAGGTTGTTGTTGTAGCAGTAAATGTCGTTGGTGGTGAAGTTCGTGGAGCCTGTCCAGATGTAACGGCCGTCAATGACAATAAATTTGTTGTGCATAAACGCGCCACGTTTGTCCTCCACCACGCTGATGCCGTTGCGCCGCAGCCGGTTGATGCTGCTCTGGTCGGCATGGTCCGTGTCCGTCACCACCCGCACCGTCACACCCCGGTTTTTCAAGGCAATCAGGGCATCTACCATGGGCGGGGCGTCAAAATCAAAGGCGGCCATATCCACCTGTAACTGCGCTTCTAACAAATCGGCGGCAATGATTTCATCCAGGCCACCCTGCCGCTGATTTTCTGGCGGGCAGGTGGGATTGGTGAAGTAAATCTGGTACCAGTCGCCGCTGCCACTGTCCACAATAGGCGGGGAATCAATGGCAGGGAGCAGATCGTCACAGGCAACGGCCGTGAACAACAACAAAACAATCATCAAGAACTTACGCATGGGGAATTTCTCCTTGATCTAGTGGCTGGTGGCCTGTACCAGCCACCAGCCACTAGCCACCAACATACTTTTGCCTCACGGCCGTGAGCGCCGCCTGATATACCGTTTCCACATCAACCGTCCGGTCTACCTCTGGAATCACCTCTTGCAGCAGGCCATCGTGTATCCCATATATCCAGCCATGCACCTGCACCGGCTGCCCCCGCTGCCCCGCCTCCCGGATCACCTTCGTGCGGCACAATTCATACGTCTGCTCGATCACATTCACCTCGCACATCAAATCTACCAGCCGTTCGGCCGGGGCCTGGGCCAACATGGCTTCGTGCCGGGTCAAGATCGCTTTAATGTCCCAAATCCAATAATCAATGATACCATGCCCTTCACCATGCACCGCTGCCTGCACCCCGCCGCAGCCATAATGGCCACACAAGATCACATGCCGCACTTGCAGCACATCCACCGCATATTGCAGCGCCGACATGCAGTTGATGTCCGCGCTGTTCACGATATTGGCAATGTTACGATGCACAAATACCTCGCCGGGCATCAGACCAATGATCTGATTGGCCGGCACCCGGCTGTCGCAGCAGCCAATCCAAAAAAACAGCGGTTTTTGCTGCTTACTCAGCTTCAAGAAAAAGTCAGGGGCCTCCAACTTTAAGGCCGCTGCCCATTCCTGGTTGTTCTGCAACAAATCATGCACCAAACTCATACATCACCTCTTCATCCGGGTAT
The DNA here is from genome assembly GCA_019637635.1 of Anaerolineae bacterium. Taxonomy (GTDB): domain Bacteria; phylum Chloroflexota; class Anaerolineae; order Promineifilales; family Promineifilaceae; genus CAADGU01. The sequence goes on along the minus strand of JAHBVI010000051.1, from coordinate 11,508 downwards.
TGCGCCAACCACCATTCCTGGTTAGGAACCCGGCTGGCAATAATGGCTTCTTTGGTCGCTTGCAGATCAAAGGCCACCCGACGGCGCCTCGACCAACGGCAAGAACGTGCGCAAAAAAGCAAAATCCTCTTCGGCAAGCTGGCGGGCGCACCAATCCAGGGACGGCAGCATGGGCGGCGCAATCTGAAAATGAGCGGCGCAGTGGGGCTGCAACAAAGCGGCATCATGGTTGCCCATCAGACACAGACACCCCAACGACTTGATCAAGGCCAATGTTTTTTGGAGCTGATAGCCAATGGTCGCCACATCTCCCAGGCAAATGATCTGGTCAACCTGGCGCTGCTGTATATCGGCCAACACCGCCTCCAGCGCCAGCGCGTGGCCGTGCATATCAGAAATCAAAGCAATTTTCATAAAGGTCTCCCATTAAAAAAGCCATCGCTATTTCTATCGTTTGTAACCCAAAATGAGAATCTTAACCATGCCTTAACCCACAATTTTTGCGGGACGGCAACGGCCGTGATATAATGCCGCCTTAGTTGAGCGATTCATGCGCAAAGTGGGCAGCCCCCACTTTTTTTGTTTTTATTTTCAAGGATGGATAAGGTTTTGAACCAATGAAAAGCGAATTCCTTTTAGCCTTCAATGAAATTTGTGAATCACGCGGTTTGCCCAAAGAAGAGGTAATTGACGCCCTGAAAACGGCGCTCGTTTCCGCTTACCGCCGGGACAACCAGGTGAGCAATTTGCAAAACATTGTGGTGGAAATTGATCCCCGTACCGGCGACCCCACCATTCTGGCCGAAAAAGAAATTGTGGACTCCGTGTTGGATCGCCGCACGGAAGTAACCATGGAAGAAGCCCGGCGCAATGGGCACATCAATGCCGAATATGGCGATGTAGTCATGATAGACAGCACCACCGCCGGGTTTGGTCGCATTGCGGCGCAAACGGCCAAACAGGTGTTGCTGCAACGCGTGCGTGAAGCCGAGCGAGAACAACTATATGAAGATTTTTCTGGCCGTGAAGGCGAACTGGTCAACGGCACGGTGCAAAGCATCAGCGGCCAAAACCTGACCATCGGCCTGGGACGCACCGAGGCGATTTTGCCCAAGAGCCAGCAAGTCCCGCGCGAACGATACCGCCCGCATGACAAAATTCGGGTGTATGTGCTGGAAGTGCGCCGCACCAATCGCGGCCCGCAAATCTTTGTCAGCCGCAACCACCGCAACTTGCTGCGCCGCCTGTTGGAATTGGAAGTGCCGGAAATTTATAACGGGCAGGTGGAAATTAAGAGCATCGCCCGCGAAGCCGGGCAACGCTCGAAAGTGGCCGTGCAGGCGCTGCAGCCGGGGGTTGACCCGGTGGGGGCGTGTGTGGGTATGCGTGGTGTGCGTATCCAGAGCATTGTGCGCGAACTGAATGATGAAAAGATTGATGTGATTGAGTGGGACAGCGACCAGCGTATCTTTATTGCCAAGGCGCTCAGCCCGGCGCGGGTTTCGCACGTCTTTTTGGATGACGATCCGCAAGAAGGGAAAACGGCCGTTGTCATTGTGCCCGACGATCAACTGTCGTTAGCCATTGGCCGCGAGGGGCAAAATGCCCGCCTGGCGGCCAAACTCACCGGTTGGCGCATTGACATCAAGAGCCTGACGGAAGCCGCCGCCGAATCGCTGCAAAACCTGGACCATCCGGCGGTAGACAAGCACCTGCGCGCCAACCCCGAATTGATCGAAAAAGCGCATCTGGTGCTGGCGAAGAAAGAGGCAGGCCGGCCGATTACCTCCGAAGACTTCCACGTCCTCGACCGCATCGTGGGTGGGGTGGAAGGGCGTATCATTGCCGAACGCGCCGCGGAACACGAGGATTGGCGTAAGAAGCGGGCCGCGGCCCGGCGGGCTGTGCCCGATAATGCCTGGCAGGTGCCGTTGGATGCCCTGGACTTGCCCGGCCGCATTCACAATTTGCTGTTAGACAATCAGGTGGAAACCGTAGGCGATTTGCTGCTGGTTTTGGAAATGGGCGACCATGTCTTCCTCAGCTTTAAGGGGCTGGGTGATGCCGCTCTGGAAACAACCAAAGACCACCTGGCCCGCTATGAGAAAAGCAAAACGGCAGCAGCGCCGGTGGTTGTGGAAACGGCCGTGCCCGAACCAGCAGCCGAAGCCGAAGCTGAGGCTGAGGCTGTGATTGCCGTAGAAGCAGAAACGGAAGCGGCGGCTGAAATCGTAGAAAGCGTGGCCGAACCAATGGAAACGGCCGTAGAAGTTGAGGCCGAACCGGTTGCCGTCGTTGAAGCCCCGGCCGAAGAACCAAAGCCCGTCATAGAAGACCTGTCCCATTCATTGGTGAAAACCGCGCCGGCGCCTGAACCAAAGAAAAAGCAGCCTGCCATCCAGATTGCCCGCACCGCGCCGCCCCTGGAAGAAGTGGTGGACGATAAAAAGAAAAGCAAAAAGGTACGCAAAGGCAAAGAGCTTATCTTTGACGAAGATGCGGGTGAAGTGGTCACCAAACGCAAGCGCAAAGGCAGCCGCAGCCGCGATGAGTGGGACGAGTTTGAAGACTTTTAACCAATGGCGAAACCAAAACAGCCACACCGCCCCAGGCATACGCCGCAGCGTACTTGTGTGATGTGCCGCCAAAAATATGACAAGCGCCGCTTAACGCGCATTGTCCACACAGCAGAGGCCGGGGTAGTGGTTGACCCCACCGGCAAACGCAACGGCCGTGGCGCTTATCTATGCGACCAGCCCACCTGTTGGGACAGCCTCAGCCACAAACCGGGTATCCTGGCGCAGGCATTAAAAACAAACATCACGGCCGAAGAATTGGCAGCAATTGCCCTTCACAAACCGGCATAGAGCGTAGAGATTGGAGAGTAGAGATTGGCCAATCTCTACTCTCCAATCTCCAACCGCCAATCTCTACCATAAGAACCATTGGGAACTGAGGTATGACAACAACCAAAACAGCCATCCAAATACCGGATTTTATTACCGTCAGGGGCTTGTCGGAGCTGATGAAAGTCAGCCCCATTGACGTGATCAAAGAGTTGATGAGCAATGGCATTATGGCCAACATCAACCAGGAAATTGATTTTGATACCGCCGCCATCGTCGCCGAAGAGATGGGGTATGAGGTCGTGGCTGAGGTACCGGAAGAAGAGGAAGAAGCCACCGCCCTGGAAGAAAAACCCATCTGGCGGCAGGTGTTGGCGCATGAAGAGGAGGGTAGCCTGACGCCACGACCGCCGATTGTGACCATGCTGGGGCATGTGGATCATGGCAAAACCTCCTTGCTCGATGTGATCCGCGAAACCAACGTTACCGCCGGTGAGGCCGGCGGCATTACCCAACACATTGGCGCATACCAGGCCATCAAAGAAGGGCAGTTGATCACCTTCCTGGATACACCCGGCCACGAAGCGTTCACCGCCATGCGCGCCCGTGGCGCCCAGGCGACGGACATCGCCATTTTGGTGGTGGCGGCCGACGATGGCGTCATGCCCCAGACCAGAGAAGCGGCTGACCATGCCCGCGCCGCCAATGTGCCCATCATCGTAGCCATGAACAAAATTGACCTGCCCAATGCCAATCCCCCCAGGGTGCTGCAAGGGTTGGCAGAAATTGGGCTGGTGCCCCAAGAGTGGGATGGCGATACGATGGTGGTGGAAGTGTCGGCCAAAGAGCAGTATGGCATTGACGATCTGCTAGGCGCGATCTTGTTGGTGGCCGATGAAATTAAACCGCGCGCCAACCCGAAAGCCCGACCTACGGGTACGGTTTTGGAAGCGCGGGTGGAAAAAGGGCGCGGCCCGGTGAGTACGCTGCTGGTGCAAAACGGCACCCTGCGGGTGGGGGATACGCTGGTGATTGGGGAGTTTTACGGCCGTGTCAAAGCCATGTACGACTTCAAAGGTAACCGCATCAACGAAGCCGGCCCTGCCACGCCCGTCTCCGTCTCTGGGCTGAATGGCGTCCCCAGCGCCGGGCAGCAATTCATCACCGTTGGCAGCGAAAAAGATGCCCGCGCCTTTGTAGCCGAGCAGGAAGAACAAAAGCGCGTTGGCGCGGTCATGCCCAGCCGTGGCGTGAGCCTGGATGACTTTTTTGCCCGCCTGCTGGAAGGTGAAAGCAAAACACTCAATCTCATCATCAAAGCCGACGTGCAAGGTTCTTTAGAGCCGATCATCACCACTTTGAACAAGATGAGCCAGGAAAACGAAGAAGTTTCGTTGGAAATCCTGCTCTCCGGCACCGGCGCAATTTCTGAAAGTGACGTGATGCTGGCTTCCGCTTCCCATGCCGTCATCCTCGGTTTTAATGTGGAAGCCGACCATATTGCCCGCAATGCCGCCATCAATGAGGGTGTGCAAATCAAAACCTACAACATCATCTACAAGCTGTTTGAAGATGTGGAAAAAGCGATGAAGGGGATGTTGGCGCCTACCTATGAAGAGGTGGTCATTGGCCGGGCGGAGGTGCGGCAGGTGTTCCGCATTCGCAGTGTGGGCAACATTGCCGGCTGTTATATGCGCAGCGGCGAGACCCGGCGGAACGCTTACGGCCGTCTCATTCGCAACAACAAAGTGCTGCACGAAGCCCGCATTAGCAGTCTGAAGCATTTGCAGGAAAATGTACGCGAAGTCAAAATCGGTTTTGAATTTGGCGTTGGCCTGGAAAACTACCAGGATTACCAACCGGGTGACATCCTCGAATTCTTCGTTAGCAAAAAGGTAGAAGTTTCGTAACAGGCGGCGCGCCAGCGCGCCGTCTGTTGTTCTTGACCATGAGCAAAATTCGCCAACAACGCACCGCCGAACAGATGCAGCAGCTTCTCAGCGAGATTTTCCTGCGGGAATTAAACGATCCACGCCTGCAAGATGTCACCGTTACCGAAGTGACCATTGACCGTGAATTGGAACATGCCGATGTGTATGTGAATGCCCTGGGTGATGAATCACGCCAGGAAGAGGTGATGGCCGCATTGGCCAAAGCCTCTGGTTACCTGCGGCATGAAGTGGCCGGTCGCATGAGCCTGCGCAAAGCGCCCCATTTACATTTCCATTGGGACCCGCGCTTGCGCCATTTCCAAGAAGTGGAAGATATTTTGAATACGCTGGATATTCCGCCCACCGATGATGACGCACCGGAATTGCCATAGGGAAACAACCTTGCCACTGAACAACCTGGAACTTGACACCCCCATTATCACCGAAATCCGCCGCGCCGTTGAGTCAGCCAATCATATTTTAGCCATTGTCCATACCGGCCCGGATGGCGATGCGGTGGCCTCACTCACGGCCGTTGGCGTGGCATTATCGCAGTGGGATAAAAAAGTCGTCTTGTTGTGTGATGACAAGGTGCCGGAGCGGTTTCACTTTTTGCCCCGCGCCAACCAGGTAAAACGCCCCCCCTATCGCCGCCAGCTTGACCTGATCATCGCTCTGGACTGTGGCGACGAGCAGCGCATGGGGCAGTCATTTGCCGGGTTATCCACCCCCCGCCCGCCGCTGATCAACATTGACCACCACGCCACCAACACCCATTTTGGGCAAATCAATCTGGTGATGGACACGGCCGTGTCCACCACCGAAATCCTCTACCACCTTTTCACTGCCTGGGGGCTAACCCTGACCCCCGACCTGGCGCTGTGCCTGCTCACCGGCCTCGTCACCGACACCATGGGCTTTCGCACCAACGGCACCAACGCGGACACCTTGCACATCGCGTCGGCGCTGGTGGCGGCCGGGGCCGATTTGCCGCTGGTCACTGCCCAGGCCCTTAACATGAAGGAGTGGTCTACCGTGCAGTTGTGGCGTTACGGCCTGAACAATATGCAGTTTGAAGACGGCCTGGTCTGGACGACCATCACCCACCAGGAACGCAAAGCCGCCGGGCATAACGGCTCCAGTTCCAACGGCCTTAGCAACATTCTGGCCGATGTAGACGAAGCGGCTATGGGCGCAGTCATAATCGAAATGGGGGATGGTAACGTGCGCGTGGGGCTGCGTTGCCGCCCACCGTACAACGTCGGCGAAGTGGCCCAAAACCTGGGCGGCGGCGGCCATCCTCTGGCGGCGGGCTGCACCCTGCCCGGCCCCCTGGCCGCCGCTGAAAATACGGTCGTCACCGCCTGCAAAGCCGCCATTCGCCAGCAGAGTAAAGAATCGTAAAGAAAAGGTTGGGAGATTCAATCTCTCAATCTCTCAATCTCTCAATCTCCCAATCTCCCAATCACTTCTATGCCCCCCTCTCCCGAAGGCATCCTCAACATTGACAAACCCACCGGCATCACCTCGCATGATGTGGTGAACCGGGTGCGGCGGGTGGCCGGGCTGCGCCGGGTGGGGCACGCGGGTACGCTAGACCCGCTGGCGACCGGGGTGCTGCTGGTTTGCCTGGGGCGGGCTACCCGGCTGGTGGAATACCTGATGGGGCAGCCCAAAACGTATGAGGTGGTCATTCGCCTGGGGCAAAACACGGATACGTATGATGCCGATGGCGCGGTGGTGGCCGAACGGCCGTGCCACTTCACCCCCGATGACCTGACAACGGCGCTGGCCCAATTTCGCGGCCCCATCCAACAAATCCCACCGCTCTATTCGGCCATCAAAAAAGGGGGGCAGCCCTTGTACAAACTGGCGCGCCAGGGCACAGAAGTGGAAATAGAAGCCCGCGCCGTCACCATTTATGAACTGGAACAACTGGCTTTTAACCTGCCACTGTTGACATTGCGCGTCGTTTGCTCGTCGGGAACCTACATTCGCTCCCTGGCGCATGATTTAGGCGAGGTATTGGAGTGTGGCGGACATGTGGCCGCACTGCGACGCACGGCCGTTGGCGATTTCACGCTGGATACGGCCGTGCCCCTCGCCCACCTGACACCTGAAAACCTGACCACATACACACGGCCATTGGACACGGCCGTGCGCCACCTGCCCGCTGTAACATTTACCGAAACCGAAACGGCGCGCCTGTGGCAGGGGCAGACCGTGCCCTGGCAGCCAATCCACCCCCAGGTACAGTTAGCCCGCGCCTATGCACCCGAAAATCTGTTCATCGGCATCGTGCAATTACAAGAAACACAAGAGTGGCAACCACACAAAATGTTTCATCCCGTTTGAAATTGGTAAAATAGGGTGGGAGATTGGAGATTAGAGATGGTTCAATCTCTAATCTCTAATCTCCAATCTCAAATCTCAAATCTCGATTCTCAACAAACCACTATGAGCGACTTTATTACCGTCAATCAACTCGCCGACATTCCCCACCGTGTGCCTACCCTGGTCGCCATTGGCTCGTTTGATGGTGTGCATTTGGGGCATCAGACCGTCCTCAAACGCATGGTAACGGCGGCCAATGAGATGCGCATGCGCACGGCCGTACTCACCTTCTTCCCCCATCCCCAGCGGGTGCTGCGTGACCTGACCGGGCCGTACTACATCGCCACCCTGCCCGACCGGGTAAACTGGCTGGCCGATTGTGGCGTGGATGTGGTCATCACCCACCCCTTCAACGACGACGTGCGCCACATCCGCGCCGCCGACTTTGTAGACCAGCTATGTCGCTATCTGGATATGCGCCAGTTGTGGGGCGGCAACTTTGCCCTGGGTTACAAGCGGGAAGGGGACGTGCCCTTTTTGCAGGCGCTCGGCCGAGAAAAGGGATATACCGTCGAACTGGTCAACGACGTCGTCACCTGGCAAGACGAACCGGTGAGCAGCAGCCGTATCCGCCGCCATTTGCAGGCGGGGGAAATTGAAGCGGCGAATGGGTGTTTGGGACGGCCGTATCGCCTGCGCGGCATCGTCGTGCGTGGTGACCAGCGCGGCCGTACCATCGGCTTCCCTACCGCCAACACCGCCTACTGGGGCGAGCAGGTCATCCCCGCCCACGGCGTCTACGCCACCACCGCCTGGGTCGGCCAAACCCCCTACCGCGCTGCCACCAACGTCGGCGTCCGCCCTACCGTAGACGGCCTGCACCTCACCGTCGAAGCCCACCTGCTGGACTTTGACGCCGACCTGTATGATCAGGAACTCTGCCTGGAATTCCTGGCCCGCATCCGCCCTGAAAAGAAATTCAGCGGCCTGGACGAATTAAAAGCCCAGATTCAGGCTGACGTGGCTCAGGTACGCGCCACGCTCAGACCCTAAGGGTTTGTGAAACCTTAGGGTCTTACGTTTGGCGAATAGTCCAGGTCATGCCATAATTTGCCCTCGTTTTTTATAAGTAGAGTTTGTCATAAAGGAGATGAAAGAGATGACACAAAAACGCCTGATTGTCTTATTGTTCACCCTGGTTGTGGCACTGCTGCTGGCGGCTTGCAGCAGCGGCGGCAGTACCACCACCACCACCACCACGGCCACCGCCACCGCCGCGCCAACCACCCCCCCCACTGCGCCAGAAACAAGTGGGCTGCCAGACCTGAACGGCCGTGAAGTCACCGTCGCCGTGGAAAATGCCTACCTGCCCTTCAACTACATTGACCCCACCACCGGCCAACCGGACGGCTGGGACTACGTGGTCTGGGATGAAATTTGCCGCCTGCTCAACTGCACCCCCATTTACGTGGAAGCGGGTTGGGAAGGCATGATCCAGGCGGTGGCCGATGGGCAGTATGACGCCGCCGCCGACGGCATCACCATCACCGAAGACCGCGCCCAAATCGTGGACTTTTCCGACGGCTACGTCAGCATTGAGCAGCGCCTGCTGGTGCGCCTGGACGAAACCCGTATCACCAGCATCGAAGACATCGTCAACGATACCAGCCTCATCCTGGGCACCCAAACCGGCACCACCAACTACGAAACTGCTCTGCAATATCTGCCTGCTGACCGTATCCAGGCTTTTGAGCAGTTCCCCTTTGCCGTGCAGGCCCTCATTGCCGGCGATATTGACGCCGTGATCATTGATGAAATCTCCGGCCTGGGCTACCAGGGCGAAAACGCCGACAGCCTCAAACTGGTCGGCGATTCCCTCTCCAGCGACCAACTGGGTTTCATCTACCCTAAAGGCAGCGAACTGGTTGGGCCGGTCAACCAGGCATTGCGCGCCATGATTGACAGCGGCTTCCTGGCCGAACTCAATGAACGCTTCTTTGGTCCGTCTTTTACGATCACGTATGACGATTTGGAATAATGCCATTTTCGTGGAAACCTGAAGTTTCCGCGAAAATGCAAAAGCGCCAGAGGCCACCCTCTGGCGCTTTTTTGTTTCCCGGCAAAATTACGTTATCATCGGGGTATTACCCGTTCACAGGAGGAAACATGACAGGCCCCGAAATTCAAGCAACCCCCGATAGTAGCTGGCAGAATAGTTGGCGGGAATTCCCCTGGTGGCTGGTGGCAATTTTTGTCTTCCTGGCCTTGATGGGCATTCTAATCATTCGCAACCCCGCCTATAACAATGCCTTCCGGTTTATTGTGCCCGGCATCCAGGTGACGTTGTACACCACCATCACCGCTTTTGCCATTGCCCTGGTGTTAGGGTTGTTGGCCGGGTTAGGACGCATCAGCCGGAACACGGCCGTGCGCAACATCGCCATCACCTACATCGAATTCATTCGCGGTGTACCCACCCTCGTCCTCATCTTCACCGTCGCCTTCGTCCTTGTCCCCCCCATTTCCGGCGCCCTCGGCGTAGACAACCGTATTGTCAGCCCCAACACCCGTGCCATCATCGCCCTGGCCGTCATCTACGGCGCTTTTCTGGCCGAAATTTTCCGCGCCGGCATCGAATCCATCTCCAAAGGGCAGATGGAAGCCGCCCGCTCCCTGGGCATGACCTACACCCAGGCCATGCGCTACATCATCCTGCCCCAGGCCATCCGCAACATCTCCCCCGCCCTGGGCAACGACTTCATCGCCATGCTCAAAGACTCCTCCCTCGTCTCCGTCCTGGCCGTGCGGGATATTACCCAATTGGCCCGGCTGCACGCCGGCAGCACCTTCCGCTTCCGCGAATCCTATCTGGTACTCACCTTTCTCTACTTATCCATGACCATCATTCTCAGTTTGCTGCTGCGCTGGTATGAACAACGCATTGGCAAAGATCGGGGCTAACGGACAAACCTGACAGGTCTTCAAAGACCTGTCAGGTTTAAGAGGATCACCATGAACGACGATATCATTGTCATTGATAATTTGCACAAGTATTTTGGCAGCATCGAAGCGGTGAAAGCCGTCAACTTGCAGGTGAAGCGCGGCGAAGTGGTGGTTATCGTCGGCCCCAGCGGTTCCGGCAAAAGCACCGTCCTGCGCTGCATCAACCACCTGGAAGTCCCCACCAGCGGCGCGGTGTACATTGACGGCGTACACCTGGAAGACAAACAGACCGACATCAACAAGGTGCGCGCCGAAGTGGGCATGGTTTTCCAGCAGTTTAACCTTTTCCCCCACCTGACCGTGCTGGAAAATGTGACCATCGCCCAGCGCAAAGTGCGCAAACGCAGCAAAGAAGAAGCCGAGCAAATCGGCATGGAGCAGCTCCGGCACGTGGGCATTCCTGAAAAAGCCGGCGCCTACCCCCGCCAGCTATCCGGCGGGCAGCAGCAGCGCGTGGCTATTGCCCGCGCATTAGCCATGCAGCCCAAAATTATGCTCTTTGACGAACCCACCAGCGCCCTTGACCCGGAGATGATCAAGGAAGTGCTGGATGTGATGCTGCAACTGGCCGAGGAAGGCATGACCATGGTCGTTGTCACCCACGAAATGGGCTTCGCCCGCGCCGCCGCCCGGCGTGTGGTCTTCATGGACAACGGCCAGGTGGTGGAAATTGACACACCACAGGTATTGTTTGACAAACCCAAACATGACCGGACAAAATTGTTCCTGAGCAAAATTTTGGCGCATTAAGGAGGAGATTGGAGATTAGAGATTGGGTAATCTCCAATCTCTAATCTCCAATCTCAAACCAATTAACATGACCGAACTGATGCACAAACCCGGCTTCCTGGGCACAGCCGCAAACTGGGCCGCCGATATGACGTTGGTGCTGATGATCGTTATTGCCGTGGCGCTGACGGTGGGGGTGGTCATGGCCCGGCGGCAGCGGTACCAGACGCACCGCTGGATTCAGACCGCTTCCGTCATCCTGAATGTCATCCTGGTCATCTGGCTGATGATTTTGCCCTACCGGGATTTTGTGTCCCCTGGGGTGCCGGATTTACTGAGTGAACCGTTTTACCTGGTGACGACGCTGCACGGGATTGTCGGCTTTTTTGCGTTTGTGTTGGGCGTGTTTGTGGTGCTGCGAGCCAATGGGCTGATGATTAACGCCCTCAAGTTCAACAATTACAAACTGTTCATGCGCCTCTCCTACGCCCTGTACATGCTCACCATATTCCTGGGGCTGCTGGTCTATTACTTCTGGTTCATCAACAACCCCAACCCCCCGACGTATGGGTAGCACCTTCTTCGTTCGTAGTAGGCGATTTATCGCCGTCAGAAGGCGATAAATCGCCTACTACGAACGGGGACACTGGATGAGATAAGTATGA
>JAHBVI010000050.1 GCA_019637635.1 Anaerolineae bacterium | reverse complement strand
CACAATATCGCTGCCACCCGGCGCCGTTGTACCACTGGTGGGTGATACACTAACCCAGGGAATATCGCTCGGCGTACCACAACCTGAACCACCGGCTGGCTCACCGGTCACATTCATCACAATGTGCATGTTGGGGAACCCAATGCTGGCCAGGTTGGTGGGGTTCGCGATGCCACAGGCAGCCGCGGCAATATAACTGGGCGCTGTTTGTCCGGCTGCGTTAGAGCCAACAAAGAAGCTGTTATTGCTTGCCTGCCCACTGGGGGTGAAGAACTCAACCACCAGCAGGGAATTAGCCGGGACGGTGGTAACAACCGGCATGTTCAAAACCGTCAAAGTCTGATTGGCGACCACCACCGGCACATCCGCAATCTGCGTAAAGCTGCCAGGGAACGAACCGGGGAAGGCCGTGCCACTAGGCGCCGCATAGAGCCGCAACGTGGCCGGTTGAGAGCCAGTAGCGCCGTTTGCCAGCTCCACGCCAACATCTACACTGGAAATGTCAAACGCACCGGCAACACCAAAGCTGGGCAGGTCAAAAGCGCGGTAATAGCTGTTATCCGCATGCAGCCCACCAGCGTTACAGGACACGGAATTGCCGCTGACAATTGCCTGGCTGGCGGAATGAGTGATCACCAGGAACGGCGATTGCGGCGCTGCCAACGTGTTGGCGCTGGATCCAGTGGCTGCCGAACCAGTATTAGCGGAGAATCGGTTGTTACCTTGCGGCGTATACGCAACCTGGGGAACGGCCGTGTCTGCTGCCGTCACCAGAGGTCGCCGTAAGAAGCTGCCACCGAATTCATCAATCGTCCAGTTCAGGGGATCGGTGCCCACATTATTGATGGTCAATTCCTGCGTCACGATTGTATCGGTGGCCTGAGTGCTAGACAGGCTGGTGGGGTCTATATCAATGTCTGGTCCTGGCGGAGCCTGCGGAATGACAGCGACGGGCATATGCGCCGCCGGAACGCCGCCACCACCACCTGATGTTACTACAACATCGTCAATCCACCAGGTATGGGCAAACACGCCACTATAACGAAACGCCAGGCAGGCCGTCTGCCCATTGTAAGCAGACAGGTTAATAGAAACCGGTGTAGCGCGCCAGGCATTGTTTGGAATATCTGGCGTTTCCAGCAGCTCCACAAATTGACCATCGGCCGGGTTACAGCTTGCTGTAGAAATCCACACCCCACTGTAACCATAATCAGCCATCCACTGACCGCGATCATAGTAGGTCAAGGTAGAGCCGTCCAGGGCAAGTGACGGTGTTACCAGCCAATCATCCTGGTTGCCATCGCCTGAACCGCCAAAAATGCGGCGTGCAGAAGCCGGAGGGCTGTAGGACTGCGCCGTATCACGGATCCATGTAGTTGTACCAGCGCCCGCCAGCTTATAGACTGCCCAACTCGCAGGTGGGAAGCTGGCGTCACTGAATTGCTCATTCAGCAGATCGACCATCGGGGCAGCCAGAGGAGAGGCTGGTTCAATGTTAACCTGCGCAAATGCCCAGGAACCCAGGGCAGCGCCGGTAACATCTAACTCAATAGTGATGACCTGGGTGCCGCCGGCAGCCAGGGTGAAGTTGGACGGGGTCACTGTACCGGTAACACCGGCGGGGCCAGACACGGAGGCATTGTATTCCTGATCTGAACTCAAAACGCTGCGCAGGGTGCGCGTCCAGGTGCAGGTGCCGGCGCAGGCATTGTTGGCCAGGCTGGGCAGGTTGAGCAGTTTGGGGTCGCCGCCCGTGGCCGGGTTGGCCGCCACATACTCGGCATCGGTAATGTTGAGGACAAAACCAACGTCACCGGCAGCCGTCAAATTCACGCGGCCGGCGCCGAGGTCAAAGGGATCGGCCGGGGTGGAATTGTTTTCTTTTTCCAAAGCGGTGATGCCCGTCATCATCAAGGCGGACTTCACTTCGGCCGGCGTCCAGGTGGGGTGCATCGCCCGGATCAGGGCCGCTGCACCGGCTGCGTGCGGGCTGGACATAGAGGTGCCGCTGATGATGTTAAACTCAGGCGGGGTGCTAAAGCCAGCGTTGAATGCGGCCAGGATATTGAGACCAGGCGCCGTGACATCCGGTTTGATCAGGTTTGCCAGGCCGGGCACAGAGCCGCCGGCCGGGCCGCGTGAGCTAAAGCTGGCCATGTTGTCGCCATAGGCGGCATCGTAATCTACCGCACCACCGGTGATACGGCCCACATCGCCGGTACCGGCAGCCATCCACGCTTTTAAGGCCACACCATCAGCATAGCTGATGTGGGTAGCCGGCAATACGTGGGTGTCGGCGTTCAGGCTGGCGGCGCTGTTCACATCATTGGCCAGGATCATGCCGCCACCACCCGCATTCAACACGTTTTGGCCTTTTTCCACACGGCCGATGGTGCCACGATCACAGACGACAATCTGCCCACTGAACGTGCCCGAAGCAAAAGGATTACACAGCGGATTGTTATAGGGCGCGTCGCCCGCATATACCAGGGTGTTGGGGCCATAACCAGCGGCGGCGCTTTCACCCAAGATGTCGGGCAGGGTGCCACTGCTGTTGTTCAGGTCTACAACCGAGTTGAGAACGGCCCGGTTGTGGGTGCTGGCGGCCACGGTCATGATCCAGGGACCCTGGTGACCGACAGTACCGGCGGTTGGGCCAGAGTTACCGGCCGAGTTGGCCGGGAATACGCCAGCAGCAACAGCATTGCGGAAGGCAACGGCCGTTGTCTCTACATAAGGATTGGTACCGCCACTGATGGAGTAGTTGGTTACATCCACGCCATCAATCACCGCCTGGTTTACCGCCGCCGTGGTAGAGGAGGTGGGGCAGGAGGGCACACAAACCTGGTAGGCAATGATGTTGGCATGGGGAGCCACACCAGAAACAGAAGCGAAGGTGTAAGAGGCGGTAGGAGCTTGCAACACGGGGTCTTCCAGATAGTTGCCGGCTACGGTGCTGGCCGTGTGGCTGCCATGACCATCAGCATCTTCGGGGTTGGTGGAAGACGGATGGAGCGCCCAGGCGCCAATCAATTTATCGTTACAGAAGCTGGGGTTAGTTACGCAGTAGCCCACATAATTCCCGGAACCAAAGGGGTTGGTATGGTCATACCCATCACCGCCAACATCGGCAAAGGAAGGATGGCCGGAGTTGATGCCGGTATCAATGATACCCACAATGATCCCTTCACCTTTGTTGCCGCCGCTGGCGTTCCAAATTGTTTCCGCGCCAATGAAGGCCGGCCCGGCATCGGTTAATATCTCTTCAATGCCTTCACGGTAAAGGAGATTGACGCCATTCATTCCTGCCACTTGAGCGGCTTCAGCCGGGGAAAGGAAAGCGGCCACCCCATTATAGGCATGACGGTAGTAAAAGCTGATGTCTACGCTGCGGCCCAGCAGATTGTTCATAGCAGACACAAACTGCTCTTGTTTGCCAGCCAGGTATTGCTCGTAGGCCTGGCTGGCCGGGCTTTGGGCGTCCAGTTTACGGGCGCCGGTAGCCAGGGGGCTGGTAGCCTCCAAACCGGCCACGCCGCCGGTGTAAGTAGCGACGGGGTCGTCGGCTAACTGAATAATATAAATCGCGGACTCTGTTTCGCCTGCGGCTTCGTTATAGACACGGCCGTTGCCGGCAGCAGCAGCTAAAAGGCTTTCATCGGCCTGGGGGGCCGGTTCAGCAGCCACAGTAGCCGTAAACAGGGCAACAAAGGCTAAACAGAGGAGTATCTTCATTACTTTTCGCATCATTTCATTTCCTTCTCGTTTTTGGGAGGTGTTATGTAAACCAAAGTGATAGGTTTGAAAACATTTTTCTTGGATGGCTTCACATGTATTCCTCCTCTCAGTTTTGCTGAAGCATGGTTAATGAGAAAAACAAACACCCAGCAAGAGTAAACCCACATTATTGGTTAAGTCAGATGATTATTTTGGGATGTCACCTCCTTGCGGACTTCATTCCGCCTCAATCAGGGAGCAGTAAACTACAAACAATTCTATTCAGATTGTTTTCTGAATTCGGGAAACCATAAGGGTACAATTTCACAGGAGTTGGGAGAAAGGTTTTCTGTAATTCTCTGTCTCATTTTGCTTGTATACAATCACCTATGTGACTCGCATCAGATGCTGATGATAATGCAGGGATCAGAAACAGAATTGTTTTATTGTAGCGGCGCTATTTTAGGTGTTTTCCGCCTTTCGTCAAATTCAATTTTTGATGCAGGCCCGATTTTTGGCGAAATTTATAGCACAATTGGCCGCTGGTTGACGCGGCAGTGGGCGGCGGTGATGATGCTGAGAATCTGGTGTACGGCCGTGTCCTGCTGTTCTTCCGCGTTGACAATCCAGTAATCAAATTCGTGGATGCGTTTCATCTCCTGGCGAGCGGTAGCAATACGCAAATTGAGGCCCTCGGACGTTTCCGATTTGCGCTCGCGCAGACGGTCAACCAACTCTTCTTCTGAATTGGTCGTCAAAAAGATGGTGATGGCGTTGGGAATGAGTTTGCGGATGGTAGCCGCGCCCTGCACGTCCACGCGCATGATCACATCGCGTCCGCTGGCCAGGGCGTCCCGAATTTGCTGTTTGGGGATGCCTTTATAGTCGTTATAGACAATGGCGTATTCCAACAATTCGTTGTTTTCAATCATTTCGGCAAACTGGTCACTGCTGAGGAAAATATAGTCCTGACCATCCACTTCACCGGAACGCGGTGGCCGGGTGGTGGCTGTCACCACAAAGGAAAAGGCTTCCGCCCGGCTTTCAATCACCAGGCGGGCAATGGTATCTTTGCCCACCCCGGATGGGCCAGATATAACGATCAGTAAAGGGTAATTTCGGCGTTCGTACAATAATGAATCTACCATAAGGTTTGCACCTGCGCTCTGTCTCCGTATAATGAGTTTCCCATTTATAACAAGAATTCGATTTGAGGACTATAGACCCTGAGGGTTTTCAGAAACCCTTAGGGTCTTCCTCAAACAGGGTGTAAAAATTTATGCCGTATTATGATTATCAATGCCAGGATTGCCGGCGGCGGGTGCGGTTGTTTATGACGTATGCGGATTACGGCCGTACCACCCCCACCTGCCCCCACTGCCACAGCATCGCCCTCAAACGGCGTATTGGCCGCATAGCATTGGCAAAATCCGAAGACGCCCGAATGGACGCCATGATGGATGACACCGCCCTGGCCAACCTGGATGAAAACGACCCCAAGGCTTTAGGCCAGTTTATGCGCAAAATGAGCCAGGAGATGGGCGAAGACCTGGGTGATGAGTTTAGCGAAGTGGTAGACCGCCTGGAAAGTGGCGAATCCCCAGATTCAATTGAACAATCCATGCCGGATTTGGGAGCGGGGGAAGATTTTTAGGTGTTTACGTGGTCACGTATTCACATGACCACGTAAACACTGCGTGACAATGGTGCGCAGGTCGGTTTGCACGGCGTCAGGGGGGCGGTCGGCGTCAATGGTGAGCCAGCGGGACGGTTCCTGGGCGGCTAACTGGTGGTAGCCCTGGCGCACGCGCCGATGAAAGGCCACCGTTTCCAGGTCAAGCCGGTTCATTTCCACGCCGCCATCCGTGCGCCGCGCCAGCCCTACTTCTACGTCAATATCCAGTAACAATGTCAAATCGGGCTTGAGGCCGCCGGTAGCAAAGTGGGTGATCTGGCGTAGGGCGGTCAGGTCGAGGCCACGGCCGTACCCCTGGTAGGCCAATGTGCTGTCATAATAACGGTCACACAACACCACCATGCCGGCAGCGAGCGACGGCCGTATCACCTCCCACACCAACTGCGCCCGCGACGCCGAATACAGCAGCAGTTCCGCTTCCGGGCACATCGCCGTATTTTGCACATTGTGGACGCAGGCCCGAATTTCGTCGCCAATGGGCGTGCCACCCGGTTCGCGGGTCAGCCGAACGGCCACACCTTGCGCCAACAGATAGTCATACAACAACCGAATCTGGCTTGACTTGCCGCTGCCTTCGGGGCCTTCGAGGGTGATGAACATGGGGCAATGATTTGGTGATCGGTAATCGGTAAAGGAACTGATTACCGGTTACTGATTACCGATTACCTCTAGTTCTCCAGACGTGGTGTGTTGAAGATACGCACGTACCGGTTTGGCTCTTTGCCGTAACTGTGGGAGACCAGGTTGGCCTGGCGCACCAACTGGTGCTGGTAGGCGCGAATAGCGCGGCTGACGGGACGCAAATCTACACTCTGCTGCCCGGCCTGAATCATCTGGATGCCCCGCTCCACATCGGCAATGCCGGTTTCAAACGGGTCTTCGCCTTCTTGCTCATCCAGTTTCAATGCCTGTGCCAGGAAGCTCTCCATCTGGGTGACAGTGTTGGCGCGCAGCACGTAAACGGGCGTGCGTCGCCGTTCGGCATCGCGGATGAGTTGGCTGCGTTTGCGGTAATAGCTTTTCAGCGTCACCAGCACGTCGGCATCGGCCAGAGTGTTGACCAGGTTAATGCGCGCCCGCAGCCGCCGGGCTGCTTGCAACAGCCGGTTGCGGGCCACACCATAGGCGTACACGTTTAACATGCCCGGTTCGGCCGCCGACTCACCGTCGGCGGCCGGTTCAGGAGCAAAAGTGCCATTCACCGGTCGGGCCGACGGCCGTTCGTCACTGAAAATGCGCGCCTGCCCGTTGCCATCACGACGGCTGCGGGTCTCACGGCCGTCTCGCCCATCACGACGCCCGGTCACGGCCGTAGACGAGACCACCATGCTCTTATCCTCAACCTTGATACCCTGATGGTCGTCCCGTGAACGGAACTGCACGTGCAGCGGCTCGCCGCGCAGCATGGCATCTACCGAACTGGTCACATCCGGGTGAACCAGCAATTTTTCCCGGTCTTGAATCTCAATCAACACGTCAAAAGTGGGCGGGGCACGCCGCTCCAGCACCGTTTTTTGCGTACCACGCCGCCGCGCCTCCTCGTCGGAGAGGGTGACGCTTTCAATGCCCCCCACCAGATCAGAGAGGGTGGGGTTGAGCAGCAGGTTTTCCAGCGTCTTGCCATGCGCCGTGCCGATCAGCTGTACGCCCCGTTCGTTGATGGTTCGGGCGGCAGCCGCTTCCTGCTCGCGGCCAATTTCGTCAATGATGATCACTTCCGGGTTGTGGTTTTCCACGGCTTCAATCATCGTCTCATGCTGGCGCGACGGCCGTGCCACTTGCATCCGCCGCGCCCGCCCCACCGCCGGGTGGGGAATATCGCCATCCCCACCAATTTCGTTGGAGGTATCTACGATGACCACGCGCCGTTTTTCGGCCAGCACCCGGGCCATCTCCCGCAGCATGGTCGTTTTGCCCACGCCGGGCCGCCCCAGCAGCAAAACGCTGTGCCCTTCTTCGACAATGTCGGCGACAATATCAATGGTGCCATACACCGCCCGCCCCACCCGGCAGGTCAGCCCCACCACATCACCGCGCCGGTTGCGAATACCGGAAATGCGGTGCAGGGTGCGGGTGATGCCGGCGCGGTTGTCGTCGTCAAAATCACCAATGCCGTCTATCACCTGGGCAATTTCGGCGCCGGTCACTTCGGATTGACGCAGGGTAATTTCACCGTCTACGTAGCGGGCAGTAGGCTGGCGACCTAAATCCATCACCACTTCTAGCAGGTCGGCTTCACGGCCGTTTTGTTCAATTGGTTCTCTAATCGTCTCCGGCAAAATAGCTAACAGTAGTTGTAAATCTTCTTTGGTTTGTTGTTCCGGCAATGTACTCATAATTGGCTGGATGGGCAGGGGCGGGTCTAAAATCAACCCCGGCCTAATTTTTGTTTTTGGTAAGCGGTGGCTGCCAGTTTCGTATCATCGGCGTGGTCGGTGATACAGGTTGTATTTCTAGCAACTTCGAGAGGTCAGCCGCCGATTTTTGCACATGATGAACGGTATGTTTCACCATCACTGCCTGGCTGCCCCACAGGGTAAAGTTGGTACGCGCCAGAGCATTTTGAATCCAACTCTGGTAACGGCGCACACAACAGTACACGGGGTGTGTCAGCCGGGGCGGTTTCAGGTGCAACACGGCCGTTAAAATTTCCTCTACTCTGGCCTCAGCGTTGGGATGCACAAACAGACGCATCCAGGTAGCCGCCGGACCATCGTGAACATGAATATACGCAGCTAATTCACCATCTTCACGCAGCACCCATCCTGTGCCCTCGCCTGGCGGTGGTTGGGGTTCCACCATTTGCACCAGGCGCGGTACTGTGTTGGCATATAATAAATGCACGTCCCAATCATCACTTTCCTGGCGCGGCCGTAACAGTTCAGCGCCATTATGGGGCACAAACTCAGAAATCGTCCAGATGTCCTGGCGGGTATACACCACAAAACCCGCCCGCCGCAAAATGGGCAGTTCTGGCCCCAATTCATCCACTTCGGCCACCAGGCTGACGATACCGCGGCGACCGGCTTCAATTACGGCCTGGTCCAATAACGGCAGCCAGACCTGTTCGTTAACAGCCGGTGATGTGGTGGAGAAAGGTACGGCCGTGTCGCCATTGGGTTCAGCCTCCGTTACGGCCTCCGGTGAGGTCGTGTCATTCGTCGCCCCCACAAACAGAATTTGCGCCACCGGGCTGCCTTCCACCAGTCCCAATTGGATAAACCCGGCCGTCGTCCGGTTCTCCGATTTCCATACATACGTCGGGAAGTCACCCCCCACAATGCCAAACAACGCCCCCCGTACCGGATTGACGTTCCGGGTCAGAGCGGACTCCGTATGGAGTGAAACACCATGTTCACTCAGCCGGTGAACCAGGGCCACGTCGCGCAAATGGAAAGGGCGTATCATGTCGTTTGAGAGTGTAACAAGCGCCATATACCGGCGCAACTTCACGCCCGGATTATACACCAAAAATTAACCGCCCCCTATTTGCGCCAAAACCTACCCGCTCCCCAGAAGGTTGTTATAATCAGGCCACCGTCAGTAATTGGGTAATTAAGTAATTTAGCGGTCTCAATTACCCAATTGCCCAATTACCCAATTACATCAAGGAGGAGAACAATGTCAACCCTTGTACTCACCATACGCGAAAGCATCCGCTATCGCGGGCGCAGCGGCCACCTCAGTTGGATCGCCCATCGCATCTCCGGCTTAGCCATCCTCGCTTTTCTGGTCATGCACGTCTGGGATACGGCCAATGCTAACTTTTATCCCCCGTTGTACGAATGGTCACTCGAACTATTCAAGCACCCTCTCTTTGCCCTGGGCGAAATTGCCTTGATGGCCGCCGTGTTGTATCACGCCTTCAACGGCATCCGCATCACCATCATGGACTTCAAACCGGAATTGTGGAAACACCAGGCGCGCAGCGCCACCATCGTCTGGGCGCTGTTTTTTGTTATTTTCATCCCCATCGCCATCCTGATGTTTACCGAACTGATGCATGGCTGCGCGGCACGGGGGGCTGCCTGCTGGCAAATCCCCAGCTTGTCCGATTATTTGAACTAAACACACCGTTCGTAGTAGGCGATTTATCGCCGCCAAATGGCGATAAATCGCCTAATACGAACAAATTAGAGAGATAGACATGACTACACCAACGGGTATTACCTATCGCAAAGTGGCCGTGCCTTCCAACCTGGAACGGCGTGCTTTTTTGTTCATGCGGCTCTCCGGGGCCGCCCTGCTGCTTCTGGCTGTCGGCCATATGATGATCCAGCATGTACTCAACAGCAGCCAAAATCTGACGCTGCAATTTGTGGCTGACCAGTGGTCTTCCTGGGGCTGGAAAGCGTATGATATGCTGCTCCTCTTTTTTGCCATCACCCATGGCTTTAACGGCCTGCGCAATGTGCTGGAAGATTACATCCACAACCGGAACACCGTGAAGTGGATCAACCGTTTTCTATTTGTTTTTGCAATCCTGACCATCATTTGGGCGGGGATCGCTATTTCAACATTTTAGAAGTTTAACTTCTTCTGAGAAGTTGAACTTCTTGGGAAAGAGGCAATAAACATGGCAGAAGTAAAAACACACACGTTTGACGCCGTTATTGTAGGCGCGGGTGGGGCCGGGTTAATGGCCGCTCTGTACGCCAGCAAAAGCGCGAATGTGGCCGTCATTTCCAAGTTGTATCCTACCCGTTCGCACACAGGCGCGGCGTTGGGGGGCATCGGCGCGGCGTTGGGGAATGTGGGCGAAGATCATTGGGAGTGGCACGCTTACGATACCGTTAAGGGGTCAGATTATCTGGCCGATCAGGACGCGGTGGATGTGCTGTGCCGCGAAGCCGTTGAGACGGTTTATGAACTAGAACACATGGGGCTGCCGTTTGATCGCACATCAGAAGGGCGTATTTCCCAGCGTCGTTTTGGCGGCCATACCAATAACGAGACGGGCAAACCGGTGCCCCGCGCCTGCCACGCCGCCGACCGTACCGGACATATGATCTTACAGACCCTCTACCAGCAGTGCATCAAAAACAACGTCACCTTTTTTGACGAGTATCATGTGGTGGACTTGATCCGGGTGGAGAACACGGTACGCGGGGTGGTGGCGGTGCAAATCAGCACCGGCGAATTCCATATTTTCCACAGCAAGGCGGTGCATTTTGCCACCGGCGGTTGGGGTAAATGTTGGGAAGTGACGTCCAACGCCCATTCACTGACGGGTGATGGCGCGGCCATCTGCCTACGGCGGGGGATTCCGCTAGAGGATATGGAGTTTTTCCAATTTCACCCGACGGGCATTTTTAAGTTGGGCATCTTGATTACGGAAGGGGTACGCGGTGAGGGCGGCATCTTGCTCAATGGGCAGGGTGAACGGTTTATGGAGCGGTACGCGCCGACGATTAAAGATTTAGCCAGCCGGGATGTGGTCAGCCGAGCCATTTTCCTGGAACTTCAGGCCGGGCGGGGGATCAACGGCAAGAATTACGTCCATCTGGATGTGCGCCCGGAGACGGTGAATTATTACTTTGAGCAGGCGGGGGACAGCCGCCGTATTACGAAGGAGTTTATCGAGGAGAAGCTGGCGGAGACGGTGGATTTGGGGCGGACGTACCTGGGCATTGACCCGGTGCATGAGCCGATTCCCATCCAGCCGACGGCGCATTATGCCATGGGGGGGATTCCGACGGACGTGGACGGCCGTGTCCTGCTCGACGTCCAAAACACTCCCTTACCTGGCCTCTATGCCGCCGGTGAATGTGCCTGTGTCTCCGTACATGGGGCCAACCGCCTGGGCACCAATTCGCTGGTAGACCTGGTGGTGTTTGGCCGCCGTTCTGGGGTGCATATGGGGCAGTATTGCCAGGAAACGGAACTGCTGCCTCTGCCGGAGAATGCCGCCGACGAAGTGATGGCCGAGTTTGAACGTATCCGCAACGGCAGCGGCGGCGTGAAATCCCACGACCTGCGGCGGCGGATGCAGGTGGCGATGATGGCCAATGTGGGCGTCTTCCGCACGGAAGAGTTAATGAAAAATGCGCTGGAAGAACTGCGGCAGTTGCGGTTGGATTACGGCCGTAACCTGCAAATTGATGACAAAGGCAAACAGTTCAATAGTGACTTGCTGGAAGCGTGGGAAGTGGGTTGTTTGCTGGAACTGTCTGAGGTAACGGCCGTAGCCGCTCTGGCCCGCACCGAAAGCCGTGGCGGCCACGCCCGCGATGATTTCCCCAAACGGGACGACGAAAACTGGCTCAAACACAGCCTCTGTTTTGCCGAAGACGAAAGCTACCGGCTGGATTACAAACCGGTGGTATTGGGGCGGTATCAGCCGAAAGAGAGAGTGTATTAGAGATTAGAGATCAGAGATTAGAGATTGAGGTAAATCTCCAATCTCTAATCTCCAATCTCCTTCCAGGAGAAAACATGCAAGTACAAATTCGCATTCGCCGCTTTAACCCGGAAAAAGATGCCAAAGCCTGGTGGGGTGACTATACCATCAACGACGCCAACCCGACGGATTCGGTATTGGATTTGCTGCATCGCATTAAGTGGGAGCAGGATGGTACATTGACCCTGCGCCGCTCCTGTGGCCTGGGGGTGTGTGGCTCGGACGCTATGCGCATTAACGGCGCCAACCGGTTGGCCTGCAAAACTTTGTTATCGCGCATTACCAAACCAGGCAGCGACCAGGCCAAAATTCAGGTGGAACCGATTTTAGGACTGCGGGTGATTAAAGATTTGGTTGTGGATATGGAACCGTTTTTTGACCACTACCGCTCCGTGCTGCCCTATTTTGTGAACGACAATGTGCCCGCCGACGGCCGTGAATTCCTGCAATCCCCCGAAGACCGCGCCCGGTTTGACGATACCACCAAATGTATCCTCTGCGCGGCCTGCACCACTTCCTGCCCCAGCTTCTGGGCCAACGAAAAATACGTCGGTCCGGCGGCCATTGTGCAGGCGCACCGCTTTATCTTCGACAGCCGCGATCAGGCGGCCGAAGAGCGGCTCAAGGTAGTGGGCGACTCATTTGGCGTCTGGCGCTGCCGCACCAATTTCAACTGCACCAACGCCTGCCCCCGTGAAATTGAAGTCACCAAAGCAATTGCCGAAGTGAAAGTGGTGTTGGCGAGAGGGGAGATATAGAGAGATAGAGTTGCAACCAGACATCCGATTTCTTTGAGAAATCGGATGTCTGACGCGAACGAGTGGACATGCTATGTCCATAAGGGAGATTGGGAGATTAAATCTCCCAATCTCCTCTTATTGCCCGGACGTTATATCCAGCACTTCAATTTCAAAAATTAGATTGGCGTTGGGGGGAATGGGGCCGCCGCCAGTGCTACCATAGCCCAGTTCCGGGGGCACGATAAATTGGGCTTTGCCCCCTTCTTTGGTCAGCATGACCCCTTCCTCAAAGCCGGGAATGGTGCTGCTTGCGCCGACGAACATATCCAGCGGCGTGCCACGCTGCACGGAAGAGTCAATCATGGTGCCATCTTCCAACCACAGGGTGTAATGCAGGGAAACGGTATCACCAGCCTGCGGGGTAGCGCCTGTGCCTTCGCTGATGGCGAAATACTTCAGGCCGCTTTCGGTGACCGTAAAGTCTTCGTCGGCTACGGCCGTTGGTGTGGGCGGTTCTGCTGCTTCCAAAAGTGTGATCTCAAAAATATAGGTTGCGCCACTGCCATCAGCCAACTGTGGGGGCAGCGTTAACTGCGCCCGGCCGCCTTCCTTCAACAGCGCCAGCCCTTCATCCAAACCTGGCAATGAGCTATCGCTGCCCATCACAAACGTGTACGGCATCCCCCGATCAATGGTTGAATCCAGGAACGTACCATCTTCCAACCACAACGAGAAATCCACCGTAAGCATGTCACCTGTTTTCGGCGCATCCCCATCACCTTCCTCAAAGATGTAGTATTTCAAACCACTGTCCGTTGTGGTGTAATCGGCGGCGTCAATGGTGGTGGGTTTAGGCGTTGGCTGCACATCCACCAGTTCCACTTCAAAAATCAGCGTGGCATCTGGCGGAATTGGGCCGGCGCCGGCCGCGCCATAGCCCAGTTCCGAAGGGATGATAAGCGTCGCTTTGCCGCCTTCATGCATCAAGGCAATGCCTTCATCCCAACCGGGGATAACCTGCCCCTGCCCCAAAGTAAAGCGGAACGGCTCGCGGCCAATCGAGCTATCAAACTCGGTGCCGTCTTCCAGGGTACCGGTGTAATGCACCGACACCATGTCGCCCGGTTGAGGCATAGGGCCGGTACCGGCCTGAATTTCCACATATTGCAGGCCACTGGCCGTTGTGGTGGAGCCGGTGGACGTTGTGCCCGCCGTGCTGCTGCCAGACGTGTGACCGGCGTCATCTGCCGTCTCGCTGTTTTCCAGACCGGGCATATTGGGCTGGGCAACACCGCTGCTGGCTGCCGGGCCGCAGGCCGCCAGCGCCAGGCTGATCACCAGCAGCAGTGCCAACCACCAATTTTTTCTCAGTAAGTTCATTTAATTTTACTCCTTCAATGTGGACAAAATAAAAGCCGGAGCGGACACGGCCGTCCCGGCTGGTTTTTATTTCAGACAGGCCTGACAGGTCAGGATAACTCGTCAGGTCTTTTACTACCATGTTAAACAAGCGGATTGTACGAGCCAGTCATTATTCCGGCGAGAAAACAGCACACGGATTAGCTCTTTCTCATGCTCATTGATGCCAGGTTTGTTGGGGGAATCGGGGGCGGATGGGTGCATAATGCGCTTTAATCCGTGCCAGGTCTGCTTCATAGTTCCCTGAAGGCTGAATCACCGGCCCCAAATCAACCACTTTATGGCCATAATCAAAGGCAGCCAACAGCACCGGCACGTTGGCTTGCATGGCAATCTGGTAAAAACCGGACCGCCACTCCTGGACGCGCTGCCGGGTGCCTTCCGGGGTAATACACAGGATGAGATTTTCCATTTGTTGAAACGCTCTCACATTTTCCCCCACTATCCCTTGTTTCGCCCGGCGATCAATAGGAATGCCACCCATCCAGCGGAAAACAGGTCCCATCGGTCCCCGAAAGAGCGAGTGTTTACCCATCCAGGAGATGCGGACACCCAGGGCTGTGGCCGTGGCAATGACCAATATGAAGTCCCAATTGGACGTGTGGGGCGCACCCACAATGATGAATTTATGTAAATCGGGCAGCCCACCGGTTATGCGCCAGCCAATGGCCGCCATAAACAGGATGGCCAGTGCCCGTGTGACCCGGTTGCCACGCCGGGGGACATCTTCTCCTACTTCATCGGTTCTGACAACCCGTTGTTTCAGGTTTTTCGTTATCATGGTTATTCCTCATATGGGGGTGGTTGGTTGATATATTGGGCAAACAGAGCTACGGCCGTGCGCACCCCATCCTCTGCCCGAATCTGTTCGCCCAATTCAGCAGCCCGCTGCCGGATTCCTGCATCCGTGACAACGGTATGAATAGCCTGTGCCAGTTGTTCGGCCGTTAATTTTCGGGGGGAAAGAAAGGGGACACCAGCTCCCAATTCAGCCACCCGCCTGGCCCAAAAAGGTTGGTCGCTAAAGGCAAAGGGGATTATGATCGTCGGACGTCCCGCTTTCAGCCCGGTTACAGTGGTGCCCCCACCACCGTGATGGATCAGGGCCGACATCCGGGGGAAAAGCCAGTTATGCGGCACAAAACCAATGGAATACACATTGTCCGGCAGTGATAGTTTTTGGTCTAAATTGCCCCAGCCGCCGGTCAAAACAGCCCGTTGTTTGCTCATGGTTAAGGCAGCCAGCACCAGCTTAATCATGGCCAAGGTATCTTCACCGGCCATACTACCAAAGGTAACACCTATGGGTGGGGGGCCACTTTCCAGAAAAGCCAACAATTCTGGCGGCGGCGACCAGTCAAACAAACTATCCAAGAACCATTCACCGGTAATGTGCAACTGCGGCGACCAGTGTAACGGCCGTGACAAAAGCGTCGGACTCAGCGCATAAAAAGCAGGCACCTTGTCCTGGCGCAGCTTATGTTCCAGGCCCCGAAAGGGGGCCGGCGGCAGCCCCAACGTTTGCTGCCGCCATTGGTTAACCGGCTTTTGCCAGAGTACATGCCACAACATCTGTTCACGCAAAACATGTTTTAACCAGCGGCGCGGTCGGCCAAACGTATTGGGACGGTAAAGTGAAGCCATCTGAAATGGCGATACCAACCCCAAAAACATGGGTATGCCCAGTTTTTCGGCCAGGCAATAACCAGCAATGCGGGCTGCCTGCGAACAGACAATGGCCTCAATACCCTGGCTGGCCTGCCAGGTTTTTTGGAGGAACTCGGCCATATGCTGGCGGGCCAACCGGAACTGCGTGCGCAAGGCTAAGTCGCCAGATTTTTTTTGGGCCTGGAGATATTCTCGCAAGTCAATGGCCACCGGGGCAAACTCTAATCCGTTACTGGTCACCAATTCCTCATATGTTTCTTGTGTAGCCACGCAGACACTATGCCCCGCCTCTTGTAGGCCCATCCCATAGGCCACCAACGGTTGTATATCTCCCTGTGTGCCTAATCCCAAAATCAATATCTGCATTTTTCTTGCACAGTGCAGAACATCACATGTTCTGCTCCCTTCAATCACCGCATATTGTCAAACTGTGACTTGATCATGTTCCGCTCCACTTCTTTGCGGGCAATTTTACGTTGGGTTTCGGCGGCCATCTCGGCCAGTAAATCGCGCCCCTGCTGGCGGGCAAAACGCACTTCCAGCGCCAATTCAACCATTGGCCGGTTGGGAAAATTGCGCAGAGCGTCTTGCACGCGGAAGAGATGACGACGGCGGTTTTCTAACTCCTGGGTAAGGGTTTGCACGAGGTCGGTTTCGGTTTGGGGCGGGGGCACGGCCGTACTCCTCGCCCCAACCGAAGCCACACTGCCCGTCTCCTCTGCCAACGCCATCATCTCCACCAGGCTGCCCGCCTTATAGGCGTCATTGATGGCGCTCATTTTGCCGGTGCGGTAGGCGCGATCCGCCTCATCTACAGCCAGGTCAGGGTGGTAGCGGCGGGCCAACTGGCGGTACAGCTTCTTTAGCTGCGCGGCCGTCAGAGGGGGTGGTTTAGGCGGCTGTTTAGCCGGCGTTTCCTGGCGGGGGATATTCCAGGTGGCATGATACTGGTCTTCAACCGTGCGGTACCCCTCCCCAAATGTTTGTTCGGTGCGCATGATCTTGATTTGCTGCAAATAATCGTTGACTTCTTCTTCCAGGCGCGTCAACAGTTCCAGCAAGTAACCCACAGTGGCTTCAAATTCATATTCAAAAGCGCGCAAATCTTCTTCCAGATGCACCAACTCGGTTTCGGCAACGTTGATTTCTGCCTGCACCTGATGCAACTGCTGGCGTAGACGGCTGATTTGTTGGTGAGGGGATTCTTGCCCAGACATACTTATCCAGTAGGGCAGGCAAGGATGCCTACCCTACCGCTTAAGTTTACTGCACTGACTGGGCGGCGGCTACCTCCAATATGGACTGAATGCGGGGCAACATATCGGCGGGGTTGGGGTGCAGCCCTTCCTGCACCAGAGCGTTGGCGTACAACTGCTCGATGCTCATGGTGAGCAGGGGTGCGTCCGGTTGTTTGGTTGCCAGTTGGGCCAGATTGGCAATGAGGGGATGACGGCCGTTCACCTCCAAAATTTTGCGCGGCACTTCATACTCCTTGTCCAGCAGCCGTTGGATACGGTGCATCTCTTTATTTTGGGCGTCTTTGGGGGAAACCAGGCGCACCGGGCTGTCTTTCAGCACCTTAGAGACGCGCACTTCCGTCACCCGCTCGCCCAATGTGGTCACGCAGGCGCCAATGAAACGGTTCAAATCCGGCTCGCCAATGGGGCTGGCTTCGTCGCTTTCGGGTTCGGCCACGGCCGTGTCCGGCAGTTCCATATCCGCTTCATCTACATTCTTAAACGACTTACCCTTGTATTCGGCCAACATGGGGCTGATCAGCGCATCCAGGGGATCCACCCAATACAACACTTCCAGTCCCCGCACCTTGAAGGGGTCTAAGTGCGGGCTGTGGGCGGCGGCAACGGCCGTGTCCGCCAGCACAAAATAGATGGCCTCCTGCCCTTCGGCCATTCGCGCTACATACTCATCCAACGAAATCAGCTTACCGTCCGATTTAGACGATTGATAACGATAAAGCGGCAAAACTTCTTCTTTGGCGGCGGGATCAATCGCCACCGCTTCCTTGAAAGCGCGGCCAAATTCGTTCCAGAACGTCTCGTACTTTTCGGCGTCATCCTGCCCCATCTTTTTCAGGTCGCGCAGCACCCGCCCCCGAATCGTCTTGCCCAACTGGGCCATCAGACGATTGTTTTGCACCGTTTCCCGGCTAACGTTCAGCGGCAAATCTTCGGAATCCACCACCCCGTCCACAAATTGCAGCCAGGCGGGCAGCAAATCGGTGCAGTATTCCTGAATCAACACATTGTGGGAATAGAGCATCACGCCCGGCTCTTTGCGTGAAGCCAGAATGCCCGGCTCCCGTTTGCCGGGCACAAACAGCAGGGCATTGATACTGACGGGTACATCGGTGGCAAAATGCACCGTCAGCAGCGGCTCTTCAAACTCCATCGTCATCTGGCGGTAAAAGTCACGGTAAGCGTCCGGTTGAATGTCAGACGGCCGTTGCCGCCACAACGACGTTTGCTGGTTGGCCTGCCCTTCACCCACATAAATCGGATAGCGCACAAAGTCCGAATGTTTCTTGATGATCTGTTTCAGCTTCCACTCGTTGGCAAAATCGGCCGCATCCGGGCGCAGGGTGATGTGAATTTCCGTGCCCCGATTCTCTTTTTCGGCTGCTTCCACGCGGAACGTATCGCTGCCATCACACACCCAGGCCGCCGCTTTGGCCCGCTTTTTGTAACTGCGCGACACCACCCGCACTTCGTCCGCCACCATAAAGACGGAGTAGAAACCGACGCCGAACTGCCCGATCAAATCATTGGCGTCAAACGTGGCCCCCTCGGCCATCTTCGCCAGAAATTCGCGCGCCCCGGATTGGGCAATGGTGCCCAGGTTTTGCACCAGTTCATCCTTGGTCATGCCAATGCCGCTGTCCCGAATGATGATCTGTTTGGGTTCCCCTTCGGCCACTTCCGGCACGTCAATGTGTACCGCCAGTTCCGCGTCTGGGTCCAGCACGTCATGGTTGGTGAGCATTTCAAACTGCATCCGGGTCATGGCGTCCGAGGCGTTGGAGATCAATTCGCGCAGGAAAATCTCCCGATCCTGATACAACGAATGCACCAGAATATGCAGCACTTGTCTGATTTCCGCTTTGAAATGGTAAGCGTCACTTGTGGTTTGTTCTTCTGTGGTCATATGTCTTCCCTCTTCTAAGATAGTGGCTGGTGACTTGTACAAGCCGCCAGCACTATTGTATTGAAAATCACGGCCGTGATCATATCCATCTCGTGTTAGCATTTTGTTAGCGTTTCAGATATAAAATTCGCCGCCTTATCAACAACACGTGCTGGCGCCTGGGGGCGAGACTTGGAGGGTCTTGTAGTATGGACAATCGGTATGATGTGATCATTGTGGGTGGCCGAATTGCCGGGGCCAGTCTGGCCATGCGCCTGTCCCGGCAAAACTTGAAGGTGCTGTTGATAGACCGGGCCACCTTTCCCAGTTGGCCGGCCGTGCCCAGCAGCCCCATTATTTATCCCAGCGCCATGCGGCTGTTGGAGGCGTTAGGTTTTGCCGAAGCGGAGTATGCCTGTCCCGAAGCCAAAGTGACACAGGTGGTGATGGACATGATGGGTAAATTCCAGGCCACTTTTTCCACCGAGTTGATGCAGCTTGATCGGAATTACATCTATGGCATTGATCGCCACAAGTTTGATACGGTTTTATGGGAACGCGCCGCCTCTCTGCCTCTGGTGACAGCGCGTGACAATTTTGGCATGACCGATGTGATCAAGGATGACAACGGCCGTGTCACCGGCATTGTGGGTCGTGTAGGGGAACGCGCCGAAGAGCGGCTGTATGCCAATCTGGTGGTAGGGGCCGATGGCCGGTTTAGTCAGGCGGCGCGCAAGTTTGGGTCACGGCCGTTTGAAGAACTCAACGACTACCCCAGCGCCTCCTACCATGCCGAATGGGAAAATGTGGGCCGCTACTCCGAAACCATGCCGTACCCGGCCGCTCTCTTTCAAGTGGGTAATGGTTACTCCCTGCTTTGCATCCCTCTGGGCAATGGCAAATACATTATCGCCAACTACCTGCGCACCGCCGACGTCAACGCCGATGGCAAAAAAGCGGAAGAAACATACCTGGACAACCTGCAAAGAGCGCCGCGACTGCGCGAGCAGCTCAAAAATGCCCGCCGCGTCACCCCCGTTGTCGGCGTGCGCCGCATTGACAACGGCTACCGCCAGGCGCATGGCGACGGCTGGGCGCTGGTTGGCGACGCCTTCCATTACGAATCCCCGCTCGATGGACAGGGTATCTACAATGCACTGCTGGCCTCCCAATTTCTGGCCGAAGCTATCGCTGAATGGCAGGCTGGTAAACCCTGGCTTGAGGCGGGCGCAACTTATCAGCAAAGTTTTTACGATAGCAGCATAACCATGCTCAAACAAACGGTGAAGCGCGTCAAGCAAGAGTTATACACCAGTCCACCCCCTGATTTTGTGGTTAACACACTCCTTCGCTGGATGCTGACAGACCCGGAATACCAGCAGCAATTCCTGCGCTATCTGGCCCGCGCCATTGACCCCACCACCTTTTCATTTAGCCCCACCCCAGGGCCAATTGTGCGCGGTTTCTGGCGTGATGTAACGGGACGGCACAACGGCCGTGAGGCATAACCCCTGATGCGTGATACATAGAGGCATCCGGTCACACATCTCGCATCACGCATCACGTTACCCTCACAAACTCCCAAATCTCGACCAATTGCATTTACACACATCATTGACATTTTGGCCGCAATCTCATATGCTTGATGCATCAACTATTGATGCATCAACTAATTTGGACATTTACCCTTGTTGTTGGAAAACTACGAATTGATTAAAACGGTATACCTGCTAATAGATGATGGCGATCAGCAATTCCTCAGCCATCACAATCTGACGCAGGCTCAATTTTATGCCCTGCTCTGGCTGGCAGATGGCCCCAAAACGATGAGCGAGTTGAGTCAAGACATGCTCTGTGACCCTAGCAATATCACCCGCGTCGCCGGTATTTTGGAGCGCAAAGGGTTTATTACCCGGCAGCAGGACGAAAATGACCGGCGGGTGAATCGGTTGGAAATCACGGCCGTTGGCCAATCCCTCATCACTCAACTCCACCAGGCTCACGAGACCTACACCCGCGACCGGCTGGCCCTATTGACCGAACAGGAACAAACCAATCTGCGGGCGCTGCTGCAAAAATTGGGCGATGGCCTGCGCCAACAGCTTTTACAGCCGACTTTGCCGCCCACCTTTCCCACTTCGTAACCAAAGGAGCGTGTTTTGCACACGCTCCTTTTTTATTTCTCTTCCTTTCTGAAGTTTACATAAGGAGATAATTATGAAGACGAGAACCCGTATTTTGCTCTTGTTCGTTCTGCTGGCGGCCCTGTTAGCGCCGATGGCGTTGTCCGCGCCGCGCACCGAGGCCGGGCCGGTGACCAGCGACGCCTCGTACAAAAGTGATGTCTGCTACCAGATCATCACCGACCGCTTCTACGATGGGAACAGCGGCAACAACAACCCGGTCCAAAGCCCCGGTTTGTACGATGCCAGCAAATCGAACTGGAAATTGTATTGGGGCGGTGACTGGGCCGGTATTCAGGCCAAGATGAGCTACCTGAAAGATATGGGGGTCACGGCCGTGTGGATTTCCCCACCCGTAGACAATATCAACGTGGCCGCCGTGTATGGCGGTGTGCCCAACGCCGGGTATCATGGCTATTGGGCGCGGGACTTCAAAACGCCGGAAGAGCATTTTGGCACCTGGACAGATTTCCAAAATCTGGTTAACGCCGCCCACGCCAATGGCATCAAGGTGGTGGTGGATTGGGCGCCCAACCACACCAGCCCCGCCGACGTGAACAATCCCAATTTTGCCGAAGATGGCGCGCTCTACAACGCCGGTACCTACGTGGCCCGCTATAGCAACGACCCCAACGGCTACTTCCACCACAACGGCGGCATCACCAATTGGGATGACCGCTACGAGGCGCAATATCTGAATCTGGCCGACCTGACCGATTTTGAGCAGACCAATTCTTTTGTGAACCAATACATGCAAGATGCGCTGGCGCTGTGGCTGGCCAAGGATATTGATGGCCTGCGCATTGACGCCGTGAAACATATGACCTCTGGGTGGCAGCGGGCCTATAACGACGACATTTTGCATGACAAAGACCTGTATATCTTTGGCGAATGGTATCTGGGCAGCACCAGCGACCCGCTGTACCGGGACAATGTGCGCTTCAGTGATGACAGCGGCACGGCCGTGCTGGACTTCTACCTCAACCACGCCATCCGCAACACCTTTGGCTACGGCCAACCCATGAGTACGCTGGACAGCGCCATCAGCCAGACCAACGCCGACTACAAATACAAAGAAAACCTGGTCACATTCATAGACAACCACGACATGTCTCGCTTCCTCAGCATCAACAACAACAATACCCAGCTCCACCTGGCGCTGGCCTTCTTGCTGACGGTGCGTGGCACCCCCTGCATCTACTACGGCACCGAACAATACCTGTACAACAACACGGATGGCGGCGGCGACCCGTACAACCGCCCCATGATGAACAGTTGGAACCAATCCACTACCGCTTACCAGGTGATCAACAAACTGTCTGCACTCAAACAAAGCCAGCAGGCGCTACAATTTGGCAGCCACCAACAGCGGTGGATCAACAACGACGTTTACATCTACGAACGCAAGTTTTACGACGATGTGGTGCTGGTAGCCATCAATAAAAACCCCAACACCTGGTACGAAATCACCGGTCTCAACACGGCTCTGCCCGCCGGGACTTATAGCGACCAGCTCAACGGGCTGCTGGGCGGCCACAATATCACCGTAAATAGTGGCAGCGGCGGCAACAATCCCATTGGCACATGGTGGCTGGGGCCAGGGCGGGCCATGGTGTGGTCATACAATGCCGCCGATCCGGGCACGCCCCAATTGGGCGCCGTCTCCCCCACCCTCACCCGCGCCGGGCATAAAATCACATTGGAAGGACAGGGCTTTGGCGCCCCAAATGCCAATAACAAAGTGTACTTTGTCAATGGCGGCAGCCAATACCAGGCCAGCATCATCTCCTGGAGTACCAATCGCATCGAGGCCACCGTGCCGTCAGGCGTACCTGCCGGGCTGCGCCAGGTGAAGGTGGTAGGTGGGGCAAGCAGCAGCAATTTGTATGATGTGCAGGTGTTGACCAACCAGCAAGTGCCAGTGACGTTTCAAGTGAACAACGCCACCACCAACTGGGGCGACCAGGTGTACCTGACGGGCAGCGTCTATGAGCTATCCAACTGGTCAACAACGACGGTGACGGGCACCAATTTGCCCAAGTTTGGCGGGCCGGTGGGGCCGGCCGTGACGACCACCGGTTTTTACCCCAGTTGGAAAGTGACAGCGAGTGTACCCTGCGGCACAACGGTACAGTTCAAATTCCTAAAAATTTCTGGCAGCGGCGGCGTCACCTGGGAGGGTGGCAGCAATCACAGCTACACCACCCCCGCCTGCGGCTCCCCCGCGCCGGGGTCGGTGACGGTGAATTGGCAGAATTAGGGGGCGGGAGATTGGGAGATTAGAGATTGAGAGATTGGAGATCGAAGGGTCTCCAATCTCTTTATTGTTGTGGGGTACGGCCGTGACTGCCCCGAAAAATGCTAGGCGAAGGGCTGCCCCCACTGTTCCCGATGGGCGACTTCGGCCAGCGCTTTTCGCCGTTTTTTGCCATGCCCAGTTATTATGTCTCTGGGATAACCAATAGGTAACACGGCAAAAACCTCCACGGCGGCGGGTATGCCGAGCAGGGGTTTGAGAGCGTCCAGACCGCCGAAACCGACCCAGTTTGCCCCCAGGCCATCTGCCCAGGCGGTAAGCATCATGGATTGGATGGCGCGGCTCGCGTCGGAGACGGCATAGGGTGTGTTATCAATGGCGACGACGATGGCGAGAGGGGCCTGTGCTACGTAGGACCCTGAGCGCAGCAACGAACCCAACTGCTGGAGCACATCCCGGTTTTGCACGACGATAAAATGCCAGGGTTGGCCGTTTTTGCTGCTGCCGGTGAGCCGCCCGGCCTCTAAGATGCGCCGGACGCTTTCATCCGGCACCGGTTTGTCCTGGTAATTTCTGACGGCGAGCAATGTGCGAATTGCCTCGAATGTATCCATAATCAATCACCTCACATGGATAGCAGCTACAGATGGGCTTGACCTATTGCCTTTTGCCCTTCACCCTTCAAACGTTACTTCCACCAATGGACTGCCGACTACCAAATCCTCTATTGAATCTACCTGGCTGTGGTACCAGGCCATGACGGGCGCAGATAAAATTTGCCGCCGTTCGTCCACATCTAAGATGGGGCGGGCGTGGGCCGGTAAATCGGCGCGCAGGGATTGTTTGAGGTGGAAGGTGAAGCGGGGCTGCGCCAACAGGTTGGCATACCAGTCGCGGAGGCCAGGGGTGCCGGTGATGTAGGTACGGCCGTTGACCCGCATAAACCAGATTTCCACCCGCTGCGGCCGT
This sequence comes from Anaerolineae bacterium, assembly GCA_019637635.1. GTDB lineage: Bacteria > Chloroflexota > Anaerolineae > Promineifilales > Promineifilaceae > CAADGU01. Next base: position 21,408 of record JAHBVI010000050.1, on the reverse strand, counting down.
CCACTTTGGCGTCCGATGGTGGTGATGTCAATGGTATCGTCCCGGTTCAGTGCCCTTTCAATACGCTCATCCATTTTTACCTCTGCAAACGGTGCTGATCTATTTCTATCGTTACTCCGGCGGATGTTTCCCTATTTCCACCCACAACGCACGGGAGCGCACCCGAAATTCGCTAATCAAGTCAAGAGCATAGACGGTAGCACGGCCGTTGGGCGTCAATCCCTGAATGAGCGTCCCATCTTCGCTCCAGGCAAAGTGTGCCAACCATTGTTGAGTGCGCGGGTTAAATAGAGGGGCTGTTTGACCGGTCTGGGGATCAGGGGCGTGGGTCTGGCCGCTTTTGGCCTCATTGCAGAGACGGCATGACAACCACAAGTTTTCCTCTTCATCTTTTCCGCCTTGCGCTTTGGGCAAGAGATGCTCCACGGTTAGTGGGATACCACTTACAACTTCTTGCGTCTGGCAATAACCACAACGATGGTTAGCGGCAGCGGCCAAAACGGGGCGCAATCTGCGGATCGCCGGTTTCACTGTGCAATGGAGAGGGAGTCGAAGGGAGGAACTGGATAACCCCGCCGTTTGAGCAAAACGGCCGCATACGCTTTGCGGAAAGTCAATACATCCGCTTCGCGGCGCAGGGCCGCCAGTTGGGACTGTTCAGACGTTGTCAGGTGGCCTTCTTTCTTTTTTTCCAGGAGCGTTTCGTATTGCGCCCAACGCGCCAGGTCAAATGTACGTTGGGCTTCCTGCTGCAACTGTTTTTCATCCATTTGCAGGAGAGGAAAAACGTCGGCCTGGTACTCAACGGGGACCTCTTTGAGTAAAGGCGGCAGGCTGTGAGCCAGACTTTGCTCGACGATGGTTTCAATGGGCTGGTGAGACAGCCGGGCTGCCTGCTGAAGCTGCCGCACCATCGCCTCTGATAAGTGGATTGTGATTGCCTGAGTGGTCATATGCCTGTTTCCTTTATGGGTGAATTATACAAGGAATGTAGGTTTCAGGAACAGCATAACCCGCCGCCTGGGCGAAACGGCCGTACCCATCCTGTGGAACATTCGATGTGATTTGCCCCACGTGGGCCGTTTTGTAGTAAAATGCCCCCATGACCACAATAACGTTTGAACTTTCTGATGATCTGGCCGAGCGATTGACGCAAGTGGGCGACCGGCTGCCAGATGTTTTATCCTTTGCTCTGGATATGGCGGGTATACCCGAAAATGACATTCCGCGCCCCGCCAGTACATCTCCGGTCTGGTTAGAAGCGATAGATTTCCTGGCGAGTGGGCCAGCTTCGCAGGCGGTGATTGATTTCAAGCTATCGGCTGAATCCCAGGCGCGTCTGGAAGAGCTTTTAGATTGGCATCGCTCTGGTTCCCTCACACCGCAGGAGAGCGCAGAGCTGGCAGCTTACCGGCAAATCAATCATCTTTTTATCTTGCTAAAAGCCCGCGCCCGCCATAATCTGGCAAATTAACCATCTCCCTGATGAGCCGCATACACATTCCCGAATCACTGCGCCGGCTGGTGACTGAACGGGCCAACGGCCGTTGTGAATATTGCCTTTTACACCAGGATGACACCCCATTTACCCATCCCATTGACCACGTTGTCGCCCTCAAACACGGCGGTTTGACCATAGCCGAGAATCTGGCACTTGCCTGCCTGGAATGTAACCTGAATAAGGGAACTGATCTGGCAACATTTGATCCGTTAACCGGCGAGCTTGACCGGCTTTATCATCCACGCCAACAATCCTGGGAAGAGCATTTTGCATTAGAGGGGGTGCGGATTGTGGGTTTGACGATGTATGGGCGGGCCACTGTGCGGCTGTTACAGTTCAATACCCCGGCTCGTCTGGCCGAACGAGAGTTGTTGCGGGACAACAGCCGTTACCCAGGCTAATAACCTCCTGACCAATTGAAAGAGCATAAATCGCTGCTGGCACAGAACGGCCGTGCCCACCCACAAATAGACAGTGGGGGATTTGAGATGATGGAGGTGGGGGTACGGCCGTTATGTCGGCTGATGGTCTGCTATTTTTGCTGTCAGGAGCGGCTAGACGGCCGTGCCAGATTAACAAAGCGGCTCGGTCGAAGATCGGCCACAGCAGCAGGGACAAAAGACACGGTTGTGCCTGTTAAATAAATGAAGTGGCGCGCCCAAAGAATTTCCATAGTAAAAGGTGTTGCCCATCTTCGTATCATACTATGTTGCCTAACTCTTGAAACGGATTAATATAGTGTGGCAAGTTTACTCATGTAGAGGTCAACGATGGAAAATGAGAAGCCAATTTATGAGGGGCAATTTGTTGAAGAACAGCATCCAGATCCGGACCTAACTCCAATTCGAGATAGAAAGCTCATTGCACAGCCCTATGATCTTGCTATCGATTCCCTTATAGACCAGATCGAAAGACAAACACTACATTTAAGGCCATTAAGCAATCGTCCAAATTTCCAACGACGGTACGTTTGGTCTGACAATCTGGCATCAAAACTGATCGAATCTATCCTTCTCAATGTGCCAATCCCCCCGGTCTATCTCTCACAAAATGAGGACTTTGAACTTGATGTTATTGATGGACAACAACGAATTTATTCTATTTACCGCTTCATGAAAAACCAATTTAGATTGAATGACCTTGAGGTAATTGCAGAATATAACAAACTGAGATACTTTGAACTGCCGCCAAAAGACCGTCGTAAACTTGACACTTATACTCTGCGATGCGTGATCATTACAAATGATTCACATCCAGAAATCCGATTCGATGTATTTGAACGACTAAACACAAATACAGTTCCACTAAATGCACAGGAACTCCGAAACTGCATTTACAGGGGGGCATTGATTGATCTTTTGGATGAGCTTGCGGCCAACCATATGTGGCTAAGTATTTTGAACAGAAAACAGCCTGACAAACGCATGGGGGGTGAGGAACTAATTCTTCGCTTCTTCGCCTTTCAACAACTAGGTCTAGCCTCGTATAAAACTCCTCAAAAACACTGGCTAAACGAGGCAGCAGAGATAGGAAAAGGGTATTCAAAACAACAAATTGAAGCTTTGAGAAATATGTGGCTTAGTACCCTTGAGAAGTGTTTAATGATTTTTGAACCACTGGAATGCTTCAGGCGTCTTCCACTTGAAAAACCTAAAATGGTCATCAATCGTGCATTGATGGATCTAACAATGAATAGTCTTGTAGATGTGCCTAAAGAAAAGATACCTGAAATCCGTATGGAATATCGTAAGCGCTATATAGCAGTTATCACTAACGAGGAATTTGATGACTTGATTACAAGGGCTATTGATCACAAATCACGCACATTGAAAAGATTCGAGATTTGGGATGAACAAGTGAATGCCGGATTGATCTAATATAATGCCTCGCTACACTTCAGCCTACTCGGGTTTCAATCGCCGTCTTGGAGAAGTTGAAACACTTCTTCGGATGGCGAGGGATTCAGCATTGCTGCTGCCATCACCTAACAATCTTGCTCGTACAAATGCTTTGTGCCGCAGTGGTGTTGTACTATTATCTAGCCACATAGAAGCATACATTGAAGACTTAAGCGAAATCGCTTTGAGTCACATTGTTCACCTTAAGGTACCTAAGTCAATGTTTAGTCCAAGATTTCGGTATTATCTTTCTAAAGACCTGATTTTGGATATAAAAAATACCAATGATCCAGATAGCATCGCTGACAAAATTGATCGTCTCTTGCAACGAGATAACCACATATGGGGCCAAATTAGCCATTTCAGTCAAGATCTTTCACCTGATATATTTCATGGCGATTTTTCAAACCCGACCCATATAAAAATTAGGAAACTCTTTGCTCGGTTTGGGTACAGCCAGTTCCAGTATGATCTTGAGAGATTTTTGGCAGCTGATTTCACTCCGCTTTCCAACATGGTGAATCAAGTAGTTGACCAAAGGAATAAGATTGCTCATGGTGACTTTGCAACTGCCGGGTCGCCTTCAGACTTAAATGATATGATTCGTCTCTCCAAGTCGTATTGCCGGGCTGTTGATAAAGTAGTGGCTGACTGGTTTAAGCAACAGGGTTGCCCTATTAGATAGTTACAATATGTAAAGGTGATTTTGTTCGCCAGATCTTCAACGACCACGTCTCCCTTAGCTATCGTAATAACATCGTATTGTAATTCATCGTCCCTTCACGTAGGTATCAAAAAAGGCGACGGAGCGGGACATGGCGGTGTAGAAGTTGATGGCCAGGTTGTGGTTGTCCCCTTCATACACATACAACTCGGAATAGAGACCGGCCGTTTCCATTTGCGCCTGCAACAGTTCGGAGGCGGCCACGGGCACGGAGCTATCGGCCGTGCCATGATGCAGTTGCAGCGGGCCGGCCATGTCGGCCAGGTAGCTGTTGGCCGAAATAGAGGCCCAAAACACCGGGTTTTCCTCCGGCGTGCCATACGTTTCGACCATCTCCAGCCGCCAACGGCCGCGGCCGCCAGGCGCACCCGGCGTGGCGGGTGTGGGCAGCGGCCCGGCGGCGTCGTTGCCGGTGGGGATATTGCCCCGCACAAAGAGGTCGGGGTACGGGCCAACGACGCCCGCCCAAATGACACCCGCTTTGATCTCTGGCGAGACTGCCATCGCCCGCAGGGTGATGTGCCCACCCATGGAGTGGCCCCACATGCCGATGCGGTCCGGGTCGGCGGCGGGCAGAGTCTTTACCGCAGCCATTCCATTCAACACATCTATCGTATACCCCGGATTGCTGTAGCTGCCTCTTGCCTCCCCTTCGGAGTTGCCATGCCCCCGGTAATCGGAGCGAAAAACGATATACCCGGCGCGGGCAAAACCATCCACGTAATCCACGTATCGTTCGGTGGTGCGGTATTGGTCGGGCGGAATGTAGCCATGATTGAAGATGATGACCGGCCAGCCAGTGGGCGGCGGCTGGCCCCAGGGAATGGTCAACAGGGCGTAGATTTTGTTCCCTTCGGAGAGGTAAGAGACAACGTAACGGTCATAGTTGATGCCATCATCCAGCGTTTGTTCAAAGACCAATTCACTGCCAGGGTAACTTTGCTGGCGCATCACTTCAATCATTAGCGGATGCGTGGGTGTTGGGGTAACAGTAGGGCTGGCCGTGGGGGTAGGTGATGGAGTGATGGATGCAGTGATGGAGGGAGTAATGGGGACATCGGGGGGTAAGGGAGTAGATGTGTGGGTTGGCGGGAGAGTGGGCAGCGGGGTGGGCGTGGGTAACAACGGAGCGAGGGTGGGGGTTGGTGGAGAAAGGGTGATCTGGCTGACGGCCGTAGGCGCCGCGGTGGGTACGGCCGTGTCACAGGCCACCAGGAACAAACAACACAAAATGGGCCAAAACAACCAATGTCTCAATCTCCTAATCTCCCAGTCTCTCAATCTCGTTCAGCCGAGGAATTAATAAATGGATGCCTGCCTAGCGCATAGAGCGATCAACCCCAACGATAACAAAGATAGAATGGAAAAACCATCATTCTTAACAAAACACGACCTTAGTGCTATTGATTCCTGTTTGTTTCCATGTTAGACTGTGTTCATCTTATCAATCTATTCATAAATGGAGGTATTTAGAAATGTTGTTTTTACACCGTGAAGATGGTCAAGGTTTGGTAGAATACGCGCTGGTGTTGGTACTGGTCGCTGTGGTCGTCATTGCAATCCTCACCCTGCTCGGCCCGCAGATTGGTAACGTCTTCAGCCGCATCACCAACGGCCTGAACTAAATCAAAGACGTACTCATTAGTACAAAAAAGCCCTATCAAATGATAGGGCTTTTTTGTTTGTCTGCATATCAGCAAAGCTTACAATCTGAATGACAGTTTCTTTTTGGGGGCACGACTTTAGTGCTATTGATTCCTGAAGGGGGGGCAGCTAGACTACGTGTATCTTATCAATCTATTTATGAATGGAGGTATTTAGAGATGTTGTTTTTACACCGTGAAGATGGACAAGGTTTGGTAGAATACGCGCTGGTTTTGGTGCTGGTGGCTGTGGTTGTGATCGCAATCCTGACCCTGCTCGGCCCGCAAATCGGTAACGTCTTCAGCCGCATCACCAACGGCCTGAACTAAACCTGAGACGCACTCATTCGTAAAAATAGCCCTATCATCCGATAGGGCTATTTTTTTGCTTCCTATGACTATGTTTGTTAGATTACGCCGATGATGAACCTGAACCCCGTGCAAGAATCCGTGCGCCAACGTTTGACCATTACGCTTTTTGTGGGACAAAGCCTGTTTGCGGCTGCCATGATTGCCACGTTCACGCTCATGGCGATTGTGGCCGCCGATCTCAGCGGCAGCGATGCCATGGCCGGTATACCCAGCACCTTGACCCTGCTGGGGCGGGCCGCTGCCGCCTACCCTATTGGCCTGCTGTTGGATAAGGCCGGGCGGCGGATGGGTTTGTCGGCCGGTTTTGGCCTGGGTGTTGTGGGCAGCATCACGGCCGTTTATGCCATTGGCATCGGCTCATTTATGATGTTTTGTGTGGGGGCGGTGCTGATGGGCATGGGGCGCGCCGGCAGCGACCAGAGCCGTTATATTGCCGCCGAAATACACATGGCCGACAAGCGGGCCAAAGTCATTGGCTTGCTGGTGTTTGCCGGGACGATTGGGGCCGTGTTGGGGCCGGCGCTGGTCGCCCCGTCACAATTATTTGCCGTGACAAATGGCTTTGCAGCCGTCACCGGCCCATTTCTGGTGGGCATTGGCCTTTATACGTTGGGGTTGCTGGTGACCATGCTGTTTTTGCGCCCAGACCCAAAGGAAATCAGCGCGGCCATTGAAATCGAAGAGCAGCACTTGCTTGTCCAGGCACCGGCACGGCCGTTACTCACCATTTTCCGACAGCCGGCCATCATCTTGTCAGTGGCCGCTCTGGCCATCAGCCAGTTAGTGATGGCCATGCTGATGGTGATTACGCCGCTGTATATGAACCACCATGCACATGGGGCGGGTTCTATTTCTTTTGTCATCAGCGCCCATACCTTTGGCATGTTTGCTTTGTCTGGTGTCACCGGCTGGTTGATTGACCACTACGGCCGTGTCCCCCTGATTGTGGCCGGCGCCTTTGTGTTGATTATCGCCAGCATTCTAACGCCGCTGTCTACGGCCGTGCTGCCCCTGGCAGTGGCTCTTTTTCTGTTGGGGTTGGGTTGGAACTTTTGTTTTATCGCCGGGTCGTCGCTGCTCTCCGACTCATTGGCGGCCAATGAACGGCCCCGCACCCAGGGCGCCAGCGAAATGTTGGTGGCGTTGTCCGCTGGCATCGCCGGATTAGCGACGGGGGTGCTGTTTGATCAGGCGGGCATGACGGCCGTGAGTATTGTGGGGTTTCTGTTCTCGGCCAGTTTATTGGGGTTTGTCGTTTTTTATGCGCTGTCGTCACGGCCGTGGGTGCGCCAGCCAGAAGCCATCCAATAACACACAAGGTGATGAGCCATACCTCCCTGGCAGACTAAGAAAAAGCCAGAGGTGCATGTTCTTGCCAGAAATGGAACAACAGCCCCACGCCTGACGCCAGAATCAACACACCGGCCAGCAAGATACACCCGGCAAATGCCAACCCAAACCAGGCAGAAGCGAAGGTTAACGCCATGAGCAAGAAGGCATAAACAGCCCAATTGAGCGCCCGATACAGATAACCCACCAGCCCCACGCCCAGCGACATGAGGATGCCCAACGGATAACCATTGAACTGCGCAAACCAGGCCGCCAGTTGTGGCCGGTAACTGGCCGCAATAAACAGGAGGATGCCCACAAACAAAGCAGCACTAAAAACCGTTAGCAAGACCCCCTTGCGTCGCTCTTCGGCCATAAATTGAGCCGCACTATACCGCATCGGGGCCAACCGGGGGACGGTAATACGCCATTTGGCTTCCCACATAAACGGCGCAGCCAGCGCCAGGAGAATGACCAGCATGGTAAACTCGCTGGACAACACGCCAAAACCCAGGGCCAGCAGGAACAAACCAAGCCACATATCCCACAGGCCATCACCAAAATAAGCCATATATGGCGCTCGTTCTAAAGGAGAGAATTGATGCTTTTCGGACATATCTGACCTCCTTCATAGGTAAACAGAACTAATCCACCTACCATGCAGTATGTCGAAAATTCAAGCAGAGGGGAAGTGACAAACGGCCGTTTCCCAAATGACAAACGGCCGAATTTATCAACAGAACCCAGCTTATGCCGGTGGATTCGGCCGCGGATCCATCAATTCATCCAGGTGCAGCCAGACCACACGCGCATAATGGAAAATCAGGGGAATCGCCAGCACCAGGGCCACGATTGCGCCGATGAGATAACCGTTCATAGACGGCCGTATCGTCACATACAGCCCCACCAGTACCGGTATCACCACAAAAAAACTCATCACATAACCCACAAACACCGACATCATAAAATAGCCGCGTTCCCGTTCAAATACAATGCCACAATGCCCGCAGGTGCGGTGCATCACAAACGGCCTGCGAAAGACGGCGCCCTGGCAGCAATGAGAACACTTGAGCCGTAAAATAGCCTGGAGACGCATAGGGTTTGGTAATCCGTCATCCATCATCCGTTATCCGTCACCCGTTATCCGTAGACCGAAGTCCGGCGCCTGACTTTGCACCCCGGTCTACGATTTACGGATTACGGATTACAGATTACGGTTCACGGGTTACGATCATCGAGTTACGCGGCTACGCCGGTTCCCAGGTGATCTCAATCCCCTCAGAGTCACCCACTGCCTGGCGCAGCAAGACTATCAACTCAGGGTCTCCACCCCGCACTTCCAACATATCAATCGTATCCTGGTTAACAAAATAATCAGCATCTTCCACCGATTCCTCTTCCAGCATATCCACCAGGAAACGCATTTCCACATCATTTACCTCCCCAATGACCTTCCCGGTTTCTTCGTTTATCAACTTCAGCTTCATCATGCCTCCAAATTAAACTAGGGATTTATAAAATTTTATCTCCGGCCCCTACTCAAATCCATTCACCTGTTCCCACCATACCTGAATCTGGGCCGTATCCAGCCGTTCGTAGTAAACCACCGTAACATCATGCTGACCTGCTGCCAGGGTTATGGTCCCGGAAACCGGCCGCACTGTACCATCTTGCCAGGCGTCAATCACCAACACCCCATCCACATACAGCCGCATCCCATCATCCACCAGCGCATGAAAGCGATAGCCGCTGGCATTGAAGGGCAGCGTGCGAATCCAGATGACAGAAAAATTATTGACCGGCATTCCCGACGCTGGCGCGCCTGTACCCCAGTCGAAGTTAATGTCCTGGTCATTGCGGATGAGAACCGGCTGCCCCTGTAAATTGGGATCAGCAATATAAGAACCGCGCCACTGCGGGTATTTGGCCTGCGGTTCCGCCCACACATGGACGCCGGCCAGACCGGTGGCATGGTAATACTCTACCCGCACATTGAGCAATTGGCCGGGCTGCAAGGTAATTTCACTCTGGAAAGTGGCATTCTGGCCGCGCTGCCATTCATCAAATAACAGCGCGCCATTCACCCACACGCGCACACCATCATTGCTGCGAGCCAAAAAGCGATACTCGCCGCCCGGCACAACAATGGAACGTGTCCAGCGCACCGAAAAATTGCCATTTTGCAGCCCACTGCCCGGTGAACTGGTGCCCCAGTTAAAGTTGATTTCCGGGTCATCCCGTACCAGCACGGGTTGGCCGGAAAGCGTTTGATTGTTGAAGTATTCACCACGCCAACCGGTAAAGGTTGGGACAGCGGTGGCGGTGGGGGGCACGGCCGTTGCCGTGGACGCCGGTATCACGGCCGTCGCTGCCGGTGTTAGGGTGACTTGTGGTTGAACAACATTGATGCTGACAGCCGAGGGTGGCTGCAAAAGCAGACCATCCGCCATTTGCGGCTGCCAGAAGCCGATATAGACGCCGGGCGCGGCCGGCGCCACCAGCGCCACATTGACATCCACCGTTTGCCCTGGCCCGGCGGGTGGCAAAGCCACCAGGTCAGGCCCACCCAACTGCTCGCCGCCGGTAAACAGCCACACCGCGCCCACATCCCAGGCACATGTGCCATCATTCCGCACCCGCCAGGTTTGCCAGAAAGGAGCACCCGGCAGCAAATCAGCGCCAGGCGTAGTGAAACTCTCCACCAGAGTATAAGTGGAAAAACACGTGGGCGCGGCCAGGGCTGCTATTTCGCTCTGTGCGGTTGCGGATGGTTCAGGGAGAGGGGTGGGCGTGTCCGGCGCAACAGGCACGGGCGTGGGCGTGGCTGTATGGGTGGGTAAAATGGCAGCCAGGTCTACGGTGGGTAACACGGCCGTTTCTGTCTGCACAGTTGCAGCAACCGGAGATGGCGTAGCCGTGGGTTCCGCTTGCTGGCAGGCAGCCAGAAGCACCAGCCAGAGAAGGGCAGCGGCCACTTCGACCCCGCCCCGTGCAGGCGTGACCACCCCCTCACATCGGCAAAAGGCAAAAAACGACCCTTTCCACCCAGTCACTTTATCACCCTGCTACCTTGTCACCCAATCATGTCACGCCGGTACGCTTACCTTCAAAGCACAGGCCACACACTCCGTTTTTGTTTCGTTCACCTGCACCAGAACGCCATCACAATGGCTGTTTGTGTCGGCCACCGGTTTATACCAACTACGCCATTCACAATCTGGATAACGGTTACAGCCAAAAAACACCTTGCCCCGTTTCGTGCGCCGTTCCACAATCTGGCCGCTACGTGGACACGTGGCCATTACCTTCACGATCTGTTCTGTAAAACGACATTTGGGGAAAGTGCTGCAACCGATGAAACGGCCGTACCGCCCTTCCCGGTATACCAATGGACTGCCACACGTCGGGCAATCTCGCCCCACCAATTCCTGCTCGCGCTGCACCTCAATTTTGGGGATAGATTCATCAGCAATTTCCAGCTTTTCCACAAATTGCCCATAAAAACTACCGACCACCGGCGTCCAGGGATCACCCTCGGCAATTTTGTCCAACTCGTCTTCCAGACGGGCCGTAAAATCTACCGAAACAATATCGGGGAAGTATTCCACCAGCAAATCGTTCACCACCTGCCCCGTTTCCGTGGGGATCAGCCGCCGATCTTCCCGGTCTACATAACCCCGCTGCTGAATGGTGGAGATGATGCTGGCATAGGTGCTGGGCCGGCCAATCCCATTTTCTTCTAACGCTTTCACCAGCGTTGCCTCACTAAAACGAGGCGGCGGCTGTGTAAAATGCTGTTCCGGCAGCAAGCGCCGCAAATCTAGCTGTTCCTGCGTTTTCAACGATGGCGGCACCTGGTTTTCGCCGTCATCAGGCTTATCGTCAGGGCGGCTTTCTTCATACAACGCCAGGAAACCAGGAAATTCCAAAGTAGAACCGGTAGCGCGGAAGAGGTACGGCCGTTTCTCCGCCGCCACCGCTTGATTTCCCGCCCATACATCGGCCGATACCGTGTCATAACGGGCCGGCGCCATCTGGCTGGCCACAAAACGATCCCAAATCAACGTATACAGCCGGTGCTGATCACGGCTGAGATGCTCCTTCACTTGCTGCGGTGCGCGCATCACCGAAGTAGGTCGGACAGCCTCATGCGCCTCTTGCGCCCCTTTTGTTTTTGTCTTGTATTCGGGCGGTTTCACGGGCACATAGCTCGCCCCAAACCGCTTGCCAATATATGCCCGCGCCTCAGATTGCGCCTCCGCCGAGACGGTCACGCTGTCGGTGCGCATATAAGTAATTAAACCCACCGCACCATCGCTGTCACCCAGGTCAATGCCTTCGTATAACTGCTGGGCAATGCGCATGGTCTTGTCGGTGTTGAAACTCAGGCGGCGTGACGCTTCTTGTTGCAAGGTACTGGTGGTAAATGGGGCCGCCGGACGGCGTGTCCGTTTACCCAGGCGTACTTCCCCTACTACCCAATGTGCGTCTACCAAAACATCCAAATGAGGCTGCACCTCGGCCTGCTGCCGAAATACCGGGTCCTCGCCATTCAGTTTGAATAATTTGGCGGTAAATGACGGCCGTGACCGTTCCCCGGCTGTCGGCTGCTGGCTCAATTCGGCCGCCAATGTCCAATACTCTTCCACCACAAATTGTTGAATTTCCCGTTCCCGGTCTACCACCAGCCGCACCGCCACCGATTGCACGCGCCCGGCCGAGAGACGGCTGTGAATCTTGCGCCACAATAACGGGCTGAGCTTATACCCCACCAACCGGTCTAAAATGCGCCGCGCCTGCTGCGCATTCACCCGATCCATATCAATATCACGCGGCTGCTCAAATGCCTTTTGAATGGCCGGTTTGGTGATTTCGTGGAACTCCACCCGCCGCGTGCGCGCCGGGTCCATCTCCGCCGCTTCACGCACGTGCCAGGCAATAGCCTCCCCTTCACGGTCAGGGTCAGTTGCCAGGTAAATTTCCGTAGCGCGGGCTGCCGCTTCTTTTAACTCTTTAACCACATCACGTTTATCGTTTGAAACGCGGTACTCCGGCTCAAAGTTATTATCCACATCCACGCTCAGGCGGGATTTCAACAGGTCACGCACGTGACCGACGCTGGATTTGACCACGTACCCTTTGCCCAGATAGCGGCCAATGGTTTTGGCCTTGGCGGGTGATTCCACCACGACCAGTTTACCGCTGCGGCGGGGAGCAGGTTTGGCGGCGGCAACGGCCGTGCCCTCGGCTGCCGGTTTCTTAGCCTTAGCGACCTTCGTCCTGGCACTCTTCCCTCCCTTTTTGGTCGCGCCCTTTTTGGTCGCGCCCTTTTTAACAGCCGGTTTGCGTGTTCGTTTGATATTTTCCGGCTTTGGCAGGGCATCATGTTCCGGTGTCCGCATCGCCTTGTACATGGCGCCGCCACAATTTGCACACGTTCCCCGCACCCCTGGCGCCCCATGCGCCGACCATTCCGCCTGCGGGTTCACCATCGGATGCTTTTCTTTGCACTTAAAACAATAACCAATAATTTCTTCCATGAGTATCGAAGAGATTGGAGATCAGGGATTGGAGATTACGCTCCATCTCAATCTCCAATCTTTAGCTGTAATTCTCCAATTCCGTCCCTTCCCAACCATCTACCAATTTCTTCACCAGAGGGATCTTGTCTTTATGCACCACTAAGAGGGCATCGCCTGTATTTACCACAATCACTCCGTCCAGACCAATAACAGCTACCAACTTATCCGGCTCATAGTTGTAAACCAGGCAATCTTGCGTTTCGGCTAACTGCACCAATCCCTTCGTTACACTGGCTGCCGGGTCAGGGTTAATGGCTTCCTTCAATGCATACAAGGTGCCAGGATCACTCCACCCCATTTCACTATGCAGCACCAGGGCATCTTCCGCCGGAATGTATCGCAAAATGGCGTCATCAAAACTCATTACATCCAGTTGCGGATAAACGGCTTGCAGCGTCTCCTGATAGGTATCACGGCCAATGGCCGCCTGAATTTGGGCTAACTGCGCCCACATCTGCGGCTGCTGTTGTTGGTAAAGCGACTGCACAAAACCAATTGTGGTCACAAAATAACCAGTATTCCACACATGAGTGCCCTCGGCAAACATCCGGCGGCAGTCAGCCAATGGTGGGCGGTAAGTGAGCGACTCAAATCCGTGATACGGCCGTCCATCCAGACGCCCTTTCTCCGCTCCCAACCCAATCCAACCCAGGTTCTCATTGGCGAAACGGGGCGTCTCCCCAATAAAGAGAATGTTGGCCTGTTTTTGCATCAGCAATGTTTCGGCAGCTTGCAGCACAGCCCGGAAATTGTCCACCTGATCCATGTAATTGTCACCCCATAAGATGGCAACCGGCTCGTCGGCATCGCTGGTGTGGTGTGACAGATGCGCCAACGCCAGCCCTACGGCTGCCGCCAGATCGCGCCGGGTTGGTTCGCCAATAATTTGCTCCGGCGGAATCTCTGGCAGTTGCCCGCGCACCAGATCTGCATACTTTTCATTGGTGGAGACAAAGATATTGGCCGCGCCATAGGTATCGCGTACTCGTGCTACTGCCAGTTGTAATGTTGATTGATCGCCAATAATTTGCTCAAACTGCTTGGGGGACTTCTGGCGACTAATAGGCCACAAGCGGCGGCCAGAGCCGCCGGCAAAGATGATGATTTTCATGTACTCTCCAAAGTAGAGATTGGAGACTGGAGATTGAAGATTGTATGCTGCTAATCTCCAATCGCTAATCTCTAATCTCATAGACCGGGTCTGGCTCACGGCAAAGGATGTAATTCATGCCACCCACCTGCCGCACCATGCCTTTAAGTTCCATGATGGTCAGGGTGCTGCTGACCATGCCGGTGGGCAGGCCGCTGGCCCGGCTGAGGTCGTCTATATGCACCGGCTGGCTGGAAAGATGGGCATAGAGAGCAATTTCTTCAGCCGTTTCGGGCAGCGCCATTTGCACGGCCGTATGCTCCGCTACCATGTGAATGTTCAACTCTTCTAAAATGTCCTCAACGCCGGTAACTAACCTGGCCCCCTGCTGAATCAGCCGGTTTGGCCCTTTACTGGCGGGACTGTTGATATTGCCCGGTACGGCAAAAACGTCCCGGTTTTGTTCGGCGGCAAAGTTGACCGTAATCAGTGCGCCACTGCGTTCGGCCGCCTCTACCACCAAAACCCCCAGCGACAACCCGCTGATAATGCGATTACGCGGCGGGAAATTCTTGGCTTCTGGCTGCACGCCCAGCCCGTATTCTGAGATGAGCGCACCGTGCCCCTGGGCAATGCTGTGCGCCAGTTGGCGGTGTTCGGCGGGGTAAATGGCGTCTAAACCAGAACCAAGCACGGCAATGGTGCGCCCGCCCATCTCAACGGCCGTTTTATGCGCCACGGCATCAATGCCCCGCGCCAGCCCGCTGACAATGGTAATGTTGTGGCGCACCAACCCGGCTACAATATCTTGCGTTACCTGACGGCCGTAACTGGTTAGCCGCCGGGTACCTACCACCGCCACCGCCCATTGGTCAGTTTCCTGTAATTCACCTTGCATATAAAGCAGCGGCGGTGGCGTCGGTATTTCTTTCAAATAAGCCGGGTAGCCCGGTGATTCCCAGGTGAGCAGATGAATACCGGCCGCCTGCACCTGATCCAAAACACGATCCAGGTCTACGGCCGTGCGTGTTTCCTGTAAATTTTTAATCGTGCGCCGATCAAAGCCAATTTGCGCCAGTTGCAGTTCCGTGGCCTGCCAGGCCGCCGCCAGAGAGCCAAAATAGTCCAGCAGCGCCTGCACTTTGGCCGGACCGACGCCGTTTACCATGTTGAAGCCTAACCAATACTTCACATCGGGCATTTTATGAGCATATCATCACGATGGACGCAAGGCAAACGGGGGCGTGGTTCGTAAACCGTAATCCGTTATCCGTGAACCGTAATCGGATTACGGATCACCCACTCACTCAGGCAATAATCCCGGCAGCAGGTGAACAGTGACACGGCCGTTATCAAAATCAATGTCCAGGATCACTTCTCTGGTATCCGGCAGCAGCACTTCGCCACGCGGCCCAACCACCCGAAAAACATTGTTTGCGCCGGTTTCCATCACTTCCAGCAGTGTACCCAACAACTCACCCGCATCCGTGACCACAGCCAACCCTTCAAGCTGGTACAAGAAGTATTCACCCTCATCCAGGGGGATGGCTTCCGCCTCCGGCACTTGCAGCCAGGCGCCACGCAATGTCTCCGCCGCCTCACGGTTGTCATAACCGGCCAGTTTGAGCAGCACCATATTTTGGTGTAAACGCGCCCCTTCTACGGCCACCAACCGGGATGGGTTCTGACCAACGTACACTTCTTTCAGCCAGGTAAAACGCTCCGGCACGTCGGTTTGCAAAATCACGCGCACTTCGCCATGCACGCCATGCGGTTTGCTCACCTGCCCAATGGTCAAAAAAGAAGGCTCAGCGGCGTTTGCCACCGAGCCTTGCATGGACTGTGGAAGGGGGGAGGTATCAGACTTTTGAATCAACTGTGTACGCTCCGGGAATGGGATTAGAGATTGGAGATTGGAGATTAAGAATTTCTCATCTCCAATCTCTAATCTCCAATCTACCGGTTACTCCAAAATCTCCACCGTCACTTGCGCGCCTTCTTTGGCTGCAGCTACCTGCACCAGGGCACGGATGGAATTGATCACACGACCGCCTTTGCCAATAACGCGGCCCATATCCGGCGCTGCCACCTGCAATTGCAGGATTTTTTCTCTGGCATAACCCGCTTCCGTTACCTGAACTTCATCGGGGTTGTCTACCACGCTTTTGACAATGTATTCCAGCAACGCTTTACTGCCGCTTGTGTCTTCGGCCATCACGTTTTACTCGCTTTCAGTCTCGGTGGTCTCATCATCAGCAGCTTCTTCAACCACCTCTTCCTCAGTTACCTCTTCCACAACTGCTTCTTCTTCGGCAACAGTTTCTTCGGCAACAGTTTCTTCGACAACGGTGTCTTCGACAATGGCATCCTCAAACTCAACCACTTCGACCACGGCCGTTTCCGTTTCCTCAGCCACAACCGCCGCCACAGGTTCAGCAGCAGCCACGGCCGTTACCGGCGTTCCGGTAAACTCAGCCACCAATGCATCCATTGGTTCACCGGCATGGAAACGCTGCAAACGGGCGATGGTGCCCTGCTTTTCCAGCAAACGACGCACCGCGTCGGTCGGCTGCGCGCCCACACTCAACCAGTACAAGGCGCGGTCTTCCTGAATGCGGTACTCGGCCGGGTTTACCAACGGATTGTAATGACCGATGCGTTCCACCACACGGCCGTCGCGCCGTGCATCTTTATTTGCCACTACCACCCGATAGCTGGGTTGCTTTTTCTTACCAGTTCGAGATAAACGAATTTTAAGCATATTTTTTTCTCTCCAAACATTTTGTAGGGCAATTTTCCAAATTGCCCGATACTGCTATTACATACCCGGAAACCGGCCGCCCAATAAATTAGCCAGCCCGCGGCCGCGCCCTTTGCGCATTTGTTTCATCATATCCTGCATATCACGGAACTGCTTCAAGAGCAGGTTCACTTCTTGCACCGACGTGCCAGACCCGGCGGCCACGCGCCGCTTACGGCTCGCTTTCAGGATTTTCGGATCGCGGCGCTCTTGCGGGGTCATGGACTGAATGATGGCTTCGATGCGCTTCAAATCTTGCTCGGCCGTACTCATGTCCACCCCTTGCGTCATCTTACCAATACCCGGAATCATCTCCATCAACTGCGTCAGCGGGCCTAATCGGCGCAGTTGCTGCATCTGATTCAGGAAATCATCCAGGTTAAACTCCCCTTTCATCAGGCGCTCGCCCGCTTTGGCCGCCTCTTCCTGATCCATCTCCGTCTGCGCTTTTTCAATCAGCGTCAGCACATCCCCCATGCCCAAAATACGGCTGGCCAGGCGGTCGGGATAAAACGGTTCAATGGCCGTCAGCTTTTCGCCCGTACCCAGGAATTTAATGGGTACGCCAGTCACTTCCCGCATGGAGATGGCCGCGCCGCCGCGCGCATCACCGTCCACTTTGGTCATAATCAGGCCGGTAATTTGCACCGCCTGATTGAAGTCTGTGGCTACACGCACCGCTTCCTGGCCGGTCATGGCATCGGCCACCAACAAAATTTCAACCGGATTGACGGATTTTTTGATGGCGCGAATTTCGTCCATCATCATTTCGTCAATATTCAGGCGGCCGGCCGTGTCCAGAATTACGGTAGTCAGGCCGTCGTTTTTGGCGCGGTTAATACCATTGGTGCAAACTTTAACGGGATTGGCCTGCGAGCCTTCGTCATAAACAGGGATGTCTAGCTGGCGGCCTAAGGTTTGCAGTTGGTTAATAGCGGCGGGGCGGTACACATCTGCGGCTACCAGTAACGGCCGTCGCCCCTGTTTGCGCAAATGCAAGGCCAGTTTACCGGCCATAGTCGTCTTACCCGCGCCCTGCAACCCCACCAGCATAATCACCGCCGGTGACTGCATACCCAGGTTCAAACGCCCTGGCTCGCCCAGGGTATTGATCAGTTCCTCGTGAACGATCTTTACCACTTGCTGGCCTGGCGTCAGGCTGCGCATCACTTCCTGCCCCACCGCCCGTTCGCGCACCCGTTCCACAAAGCTCTTCACCACTTTGTAGTTCACGTCCGCTTCCAACAAAGCCAGGCGCACTTCACGCATGGCTTTATCCACGTCCGCTTCGGTTAGTTTGCCGCGGCGTTGCAGGCCATCAAAAACAGTTTGCAGGCGTTCGCCTAATGTCTCAAACAAGGTATCTTACTCAGAAAATGAAACGGGCTGATGGAACCCATCAAACCCGTTTATCAACCTGTAAATTTTATAATATGTTTTTGCCAGATATGCATGGTCATACTACAAGACGGGAAATTCTAACCCAGGCACACCAGCCCGTCAAGAAACCGTTGCCGCTACCAATTCGCGGCGGCGGCGTATTTCGGCCGAAAAGCGATAGGATGTCACCAGCGCATAACTCAGGGCAATCGTCATAAAAGGATAGAGCAAGTCCAGCATAAGCGACCGCAGATCAAATAAGAGCATAGCCACCCCAAAATAGATAACGGCCAGGCCGGCGGCAAACAACAAGCCTGACCAGGGGCGCACACAAATTAACCCGGTAATGACACCCAAAATCAGCAGTGTGGCAATGCGGGCCAACAAAGCTGGCTGGGCGATAAAATGCTCTGACCAGATAGATTCGATGACGTTAGCCAGGATTTCCACACCATACATGGGGCGACCCCGGCTAACCGGTGTGAGATAACTATCCGGTTCGGAGGTGGCCGTAATGCCAATTAAAACAATTTTGCCCTTGAACAGATCATCGGGCACACGGCCGTCCAATACATCGGCATAACTCACCATTCTATATGTTTGCTCTTCAGGGGTGGCCGGTGGCCCGGCATAATAAATGCTCATCTCCCCCACCGTCCCCACCGGAATCTGGCGTCCCAGGAATGGCAGCACCCCTTTTTCCGCCGCCAGCGATTCTATCTCTGAGGCGCTGCCGCTAATGTAGACCATTAGCGCCGCCAGTGGCAGGCTCAGGTGGCGTTCCACGCCGGTCGTCATTATTGTGGGTAATCGCCGCACATACCCATCACCATCATGCAAGATGTTGGTGTGGCCCACGGCCGCAGCCGCAGCCAGGAACGGCGCATAGGGCAAAATGCGTTCGTCAAACCGCAGCGTACCAGGCACATCATGGAAGGCGTCACCGCGTCCTAACACCGGCTGCACCACATTGCCGGCCTCGGCCATGGCGGCTGCCAGACGGCCGTCCGCCTCTCTGTCCGCCGAAGCCGCATCAAACATCACGTCAAAAGCGATCACACGGGCGCCGGCTGCCGCCAGGTGTTCCACCATATCGGCATGGAGTGTGCGTGACCAGCTATCCCAACGGCCGTAACGCGCCAGACTGGCATCATCCACCGTCACCATTGTGACGATACCGCTCACCGGATAAGGCGCCAGCAACACGTCTTGCATTTGCGCCGCCGGCTGCGAAAACAGCCCCCACACCATCAGGATGCTCATGACAATACCGGCCAACAGCCCAAAGGCAGCACGCGGCACGGAAAGTAACTCGGTATCACTGAAAAAGCGCTGCCGCAGCCGGGCAGCCGCCACTTTTATCCGCACACCGGCGGGCACAACGGCAGGCAGGCTGCCCGCCACCGCCCGAATTTGCTGCAATATCTCTTGAATATCCCGTTCAGGGGCCGCCGCCAGGATCGTTTGCACGGCCGTGATGCTGCGCACCTGCCCGATCAGCGCCGCCGCCTGGGCCGCGTGGCCGGAACTGCCCAGGGCCATTTCGGCCAACCGGGCATCGCTGGCAGGAGAAAGAACCACCTGTTGCCAATGCGCGGCCGGAGACATGGTGGCCGCCAGAATTTGCATCCCGTTTTGGCGTATATTCCCGTTTTCGGTTGCCAGGGTAATCTCCAGCAACCGCTCTTGTGCCGCCGGCTCCAGGGTAATGGTGGGCTGCTGATTAACCAGATCAATTAAACGGGAGAGGGCCTGGGAAACGGCCGTGCCGTTTTCGTTGGTGATCGTCTCCACACACACCCGCGCCTGTTCCGCCGGGTCTGCCGTGCGCTGCCACCAATCATCCAGATGGTACTCATGGGTTAGTGCGCCGCGTAGTATAAATGCCGCCTGCTTCGGCGAGATGCTCAGTGGCCTGAGCCTGGCATTGGCGGCAGCGTCAATCAAGGCCAGATGCGACAGCCGCGCCGGGTAGGGTTCAGCGTCGCTTTGCCAATCAAACATAAAAAGATTAAGCAAAAACGCCGCATCTTTGGTGGCCAATTCTGCCTCATTGATCGGGCGCGGCGGCACACGCAGGGCGGTAACGGTAGAAGATGGCAGGCCAGGCACGGCCGTTAACAGCAGATTGAGGGCATCAACGGCCGTCGCCGGGCGGTCACGATGATTAAATGCGGTCAGGCGGCGCAGTACGGCCGTTAAACTGGCCGGAAGAGAGGGATCAGATTCCCGCAAATCCGGCAGTTCTGCACCCTCCTGCTTTTGCTGAATGGCCAGAAATGCCGACCCCTCCCAGGGTAAATGCCCGGTAAGGATTTCATACACCACAATACCCAGGCTGAAAATATCCGACTGGGGCGACATGGCAAAATGAACGTGCTGCTCATACGGAGCATATGGCCCGGTGCCTCGTCCGGTGTGAAAAGGCAGCGTTTCTTGTGAAAGCTGCCGGGCCAGACCAAAATCAGACAGGAACACATCATCCTGACTGCTCAACAACACATTCGTTGGTTTCAAATCCCGGTGAACAACCCCCTGGCTGTGCAAATACCCCAATGCATGGGCTATTTGGGCGATAATGGGCAGCGCTTCAGCCAAAGGCAGTGGCCCGCCTAACAGCCGGGTAGCCAGTGACCCCGTAGCGTTATAGCGCATGACAAAATAATAATGTGATTCGTTAGAGCCAAACTCATAAAGAGGCAAAATGCCTGGGTGTTCCAGACTGGCTAACAAATGAACCTGACGCTCAAAATCACGGGAAACCATGACCATCATAGTCGGGTCATTACCCTCGGTAGAAACCATTTTCATGGCTACTACCCGCTGGCGGCGGCTATCCCAGGCAGACCAGACAACCCCCTCTCCCCCCCGGCCAATCAATTCCAGCAGCGAATAATCACCTATCTGGCAACCACGCTCTAAATTGTTATTGGTAAGATCGCGCGTGGTGAACATTCACTAAACCTACACGCCTGATTTATTGTACTCGCAAGAATAAAGCGTCATAATTTGATTATACTAGAAATTTCGATTATGTTATTTATTCCGTTACCAATCATATCCTGTACTTTATTACCCTGTACTTATCT